>MFFQ01000023.1:110904-181370 GCA_001780165.1 Candidatus Eisenbacteria bacterium RBG_16_71_46
GCGCCGCGGCCGTGAGAGCATTATTGTCCTTGCCTATCCCCCACCCACGCTAGGACCACCTCATGCAAGGCTATCTTCAGTCCTATCAGGGCCAAACGGCTCTCGTGACCGGCGGCGCCGGCGCGATCGGATCCAACCTCGTGCGGCGTCTCGCCGAGCTCGGGGCACGGGTGCTGGTGCTCGACGATCTCTCCTCCGCCGAGCGCTGGAACGTCCCCTCCCTGGCCAACGTGCTGTTCGTCGAAGGCGACGTCCTCGACGAGGTCAAGCTCAAGCGCGTGTGCTTCGAGCGGCCCCGGATCGTCTTTCACCTCGCGGCCTTCTTCGCCAACCAGAACTCGGTGGACCATCCCGAGCGCGACCTCATGGTGAACGGCATGGGCACGCTCCGCCTCATGGAGTACTCGGTGCTCACCGGCGTGGATCGCTTCGTCTACGCGTCGTCGGGCTGCTCGATCTACGGCAGCGAGGCCCCGCTGCCGCTGCGCGAGGAGTTCATGTCCATGCACCTGACGACGCCCTACCAGATCACCAAGATGCTGGGAGAGCTCTACGGGAATTTCTTCCACCACCACTACGGACTCAAGGTGGTGAAGACCCGCTTCTTCAATTCCTACGGCCCGGGAGAGGTCCCCGGCCAGTACCGCAACGTCATTCCCAACTTCATCTACTGGGCGATGAAGGGGCAACCGCTGCCGATCACCGGTTCCGGGGAGGAGACGCGCGATTTCACGTTCGTCGGCGACATCGTGGACGGCCTGTTGCGGTCGGGGCACGCCGAAGCCGCCGTGGGAGAAGAGTTCAACCTCGCCTCCGAGCGCGAAACCCGCATCATCGACCTCGCCCGCATGGTGAACGAGGCGGTCGGCAGCACGGCGGGTATCCACCACGTCGAGCGGCGCAAGTGGGACACCAAGCGCCGGCTGCTCGCCTCGGTCGACAAGGCCCGCCGCCTGGTCGGCTACGAGCCGAGGACCCCCTTCGACGAGGGCCTCGCGGCGACCGTCGCCTGGTTCCGCGAGAACTGGAACGCGATCGAGGCCGGCGCGCGCTTCGGCCCCGGCGCCTCGTCCGCGGTGCGTGAAATGGCGTCCACGCCGCGCTAGGCGGCGGGACCGGCCCCCGGGTCGGCAGCCAGGCCGAGTCCACGACCTCTTCCGATGCCCCCACCGGAGACGAAGGACGACCATCACCAGGGCCGCGAGGTTCACCTCCAGCTCTGGCGCGACATCATCAAGTATTTCCCCTCGGTGATCCTGCCGCGGATGACGGGCATCCTCACGGTTCCGATCATCACCCGGCTGTTTCCACCCGAGGTCTTCGGCACCTACGCCCTGGTCATGGCGAACGTCGCGGTGCTCAATTCCGCCGCGCTCACCGGCATCGGCTCGTCCCTGCTACGCTTCCTGCCCGAGCGTGCCGGCGATCCCGAGGGCGAGGGCGATCTGCTCTCCACCCTCATCACGATCTCGCTCGGCATCTGCGTGATGATCTCGGTCGGCGGCCTCGTGGTCCTCCACATCTTCTCGGAGCCCATCGGCCGGCGGTTCGAGGTGCTGATGGCGGTGGGCTTCGTGCTGTTCACGACGAACGGACTGTTCGGCCTCGTCTCCCTGGTCCTGCGCAGCGCCGGAAAGGCCGGCATCTTCTCCACGATCCAGCTGGTGAGCGGCTACGGTGGACTCGCCCTGGGCCTGCTGCTGGTGCTGGTGTTCAAATTCGGCATCGAGGGCCTGCTCATCGGCAACGTCTTCACCGGCATCGTGGGCATCGGTCTGGCGTGGCCGGCGGCCATGGCCGGCAGGCGCGTCGTGCCCGGGCGACTCTCCCGCGCCGTGCTCCGTCAGATCATGGGCTTCGCCTTCTACATCTCGCTCGGGAACGCGGCCTACTGGCTGCTGAGCTTCTCCGACCGCTGGCTGTTGCGGCTGATGCGGGGCGCCGAGGAGGTCGGACTCTACGCGGCCAGCTACGACCTCACCGGCAAGACCACCCAGTTGTTCGTCGTCGCCTTCGGACTCGCCCTCGCGCCGCTCTCGATCGCCACCTGGGAGGGCAGCGGGCGCAGGATCACCGAGCACCTGCTCGCGGCCTCCACCCGCACCTACATCCTCGTGATGCTTCCGGCGACCGTCGGTCTCAGCCTTCTCGCGCGGCCGCTGATCTCCGTGCTCGCCACCCCCACATACGTCCGTGGCGCCGCCATCGTGCCGTTCATCGCCTTCGCCATGTTGCTGTTCGGACTGCTCGACATCGTCGGCCGCGGCCTCACCCTCAGCAAACGCCCGGACATCGAAGCCCGGAACTTCCTGCTGGCGGGACTGGTGAACGTGGCGCTCAACCTGCTGCTGATCCCCCGTTTCGGTATCATGGCGGCGGCGTTTTCCACGCTCTGCGGCTACATCGCGCTGCTGGCCCTCCACGTCCGGTCCGTGCGCCAGTTCGTCACCTGGCGATTCCCCTGGACGAGCCTCGCGCGCGTGGTCGTCGCGTGCGGGCTCATGGCGGTCGTGGTGGTAGGGCTGCCCTCGATCCTGCCGCCGATCCGAAATTTGCCGCGGCTGCTGCTGCTGTCCTTCACGGGAGCGGTGGTCTACGCGGCGGCGATCGTCGCCCTCGGCGAGGTCTCGTTCTCGCAGCTCCGGAGCCTGTTCGCCCGAGAACCGCGCCCCACCGACGGGGGCACCGCCGGATGAGCGCGCCGCCCGACCCCCGGCCACCCCGTGCGACGGCCTCCCGGATGCTGCTGGTCGCGCGCGGGTTTCCACCCTACGCCGACCCCACCTCCTACCGCTGGCTGCGCTTCGTCCGCGCCCTGGTGAGGCACGGCTGGCAGGTGGACGTGCTCACCGTGCGGGCCGAGCCGCTCGCGGAGCAGTACGACGAGCGCCTGACGGCGCAGATCCCGGCGGAAGTCGGCGTCCACCGCGTCTATCCGGGCTTCTACCAGAAGCGGGTGGTGCGCGCGCGCCGCGAGAAGATCCAGACGCAACGTGCCGGCTCCGGCGGCACCGCGGGCGCGGCCCGACGGCCCCGCGAGCTGCCCCTGCGCGGGGTGCTCCGGCGGATGGACGAGGCGCTCGAGCGGTTCAAGATCCCCGACCCCTCCTTCGAGTGGATCCCCTGGGGGATCCGGCGCGGCGTCGCGCTCCACCGCGCGTGCCCCTACGATCTGCTGGTCTCCTCGGCAGCGCCGTTCTCCTCCCACGTGGTCGCGCATGCCATCGCGCGAAAGAGCCACCTGCGCTGGGTGGCGGACTTCAGCGACCCTTACCTCCTGGACCCCTTCGTCCAGCGCTCGGCCTGGCGCCGGGCGCTGGACGGCCGCATGGAGGGCTCATGGATGGCGACCCTGGACGGGATCATCGTGCCGGTGCAGGAGATGGCGGATCTCTACCGCGCCCACTACCCTGGCCTGCAGGGGGAGCGCATCCATCTCGTGCCCTACGGTTACGCTGACGAGCTGTATGCGACGGTCGCCCCGCGCGTGCTGCCGGGATTCAGCATCGTCCACACCGGCGTCTTCTACCCCGGGATGCGCGACCCCACGCCCTTCCTGCAGGCCGTCGCCCGGGTCCGGGACGTGCCGCTCCGCGTGGTCCATGCCGGCGGCCTCACCGACGCCTTCCGGCGGCTGATCGAGGATCTGGGGATCGTCGCGAGGTTCGATGACCGTGGGTTCCTGTCCAAGGCCGAGGTCGCGTCGCTGCAGCTCGGCGGCTCGTGCCTGCTGCTCATCGGCAACAAGGGCGGGGTCCAGCTGCCGGGCAAGCTGCTCGATTACTTCGGGGCGCGGCGGCCGATCCTCGCGTTGCGCAACGACGCGCACGACATCGCCGCGAATCTCGTGGCCGCTACCGGCAGCGGCGAGGTCGTGGAGAACGAGCCCGGGGCGATCGCCTCGGCGATCCGGCGGTTGCACGGCTGGTGGTCGGAGGGAACGCTCGACCGGCGCTTCAACCTCGGCGCGGGCGGCGAGTTCGCCTGGGCGCGGCAGGAGGAGAAGCTGGTGGAGGCGCTCGCGCGGCATGTCTGATCGGAGGCTGGACGAGGCCGCGCTGCTGGCGCGATACCTCGTCGGCGAGACCCCGCGGCCGCAGGAGGCGGAGCGCTACCGTGAAGCGGTGCGCCTGCGCGGGGTCGAGCTCGCGCGCGCGCGCGACCGCCGGCTGTGGGACCTCATGATGCGCCGGCCGGCGATGATCGGCGTGGTCGACGCGGGGTTGGCACTCACCGACCCGCATTCCCCGGTGCGGCACCGCATCTACCTCATGCTCGCGATCCTCGAGGCCTCCCCGGCCCACTGCCGGCACTTCCTTCCGGCCCCCTATCCCCGGGTCCACCTCGCGGGGGTCGCGTGGCGCGGCGTGCTCGCGGCGCTGAGGGCGCTGGCAGGGATCGCCCTGGTGCGCTCCTACGGAGTGCTGTGGCGATGATCCACGACCTGGTGGTCGTCGGCTCGGGGATGTCGGGAGCGCACGCGGCCCAAACCCTGCTCGAAGGCGGGCGCCGCGTCACCATGCTCGACGTGGGCTTTCGTGACACGCGCGTCGCGGACCTCGTCCCGCACGGGGACTTCCTCTCGGTGCGCGAGACCGACGAGTCGCAGCACCGCTACTTTCTCGGCGACGCCTTCGAGGGCATCCCGTGGGGGGAGGCGGGCCACAGCCTGACGCCGCCGCGGCGCTACATCGCGCACGAGGTCGAGCGCTGGATTCCGCTCCGTTCCGAGCACTTCCAGCCGCTCGAGAGCCTGTGCTACGGGGGGCTCGGCAGCGGTTGGGGCGCCGGCTGCGCCGTCTACCCGCCGATCGAGCTCGAGGCGATGGGGCTCGATGCGGGGGCGCTCGGGGCGGCCTACCAGGTCATCGCGCGGCGCATCGGGGTCGCGGCCCAGCGGGACGATGCCACACCCTATTGCTCCGAGGGACTCGACGAGGTCCAGGAGCCGCTGCGGATGGACCGCAGCATCCGCATGCTCTACGAGGCCTACACTCGGCGGCGGCACGCGTTCCACGCGCGGGGCGTGTTCATGGGCAAGGACCCCATGGCGGTGCTCACCCGCCCACTCGGCGATCGCGGGGGCACGCGCTACACCGACATGGAGTTCTGGTCCGACCCCGATCGCGCCGTCTATCGGACCTGGATGACGCTCGACGCCCTACGCCGGCGGGAAGACTTCCACTACGTGCCCCGGCGGCTGGTGCTGCGCTTCGAGGAGATGTCCGATCGGGTGCGGGTGCTCACCCGCCGCACCGACACGCTCGACGACGAGAGCTTCGACTGCCGCACCCTCGTCCTGGCGGCCGGCACGCTCGGCACCGCACGCATCGTCCTGCGCTCGTTGCCCGGACCGCGCCGGCTGCCGCTGCTCACGAACGCCTACGCGATCGCCGCGTGCCTGAACCCGCGCATGCTCGGGGCGACGCTCGAGCGCGAACGCACCAGCCTGGGGCAGCTCGAAATGTTCGTGGACCCCGACCGCAACCGGCTCGGCGCCCGGATGATCTCCCTCTACACCTACCGCTCGCTCCTACTGTTCAAGCTGCTCAAGGAGGTGCCCCTCGCGCTCGCCGACGCGCTGCCCCTGATGCGCGCGATGTCGCCCGCGATCGTACTCGCCACGATCAACCATCCCGATCATCCCGACCCGGGCAAGTACGTCGAGCGCGTGGCGGACCCGGAATCGCCGACCGGTGACGCCCTGCGCGCGGTCTACGCGCTGACGGAGCTCGAGCGCCGCCGGAACGCGCGCTGCGAGCGCACCGTGCTCGGCGCCCTGCGGCGGCTCGGTTGCATTCCGCTCAAGCTCCAGCACCTGCCGCCCGGGGCGACCGTCCACTACGGCGGCACGCTCCCCTTCCGCGAGGATGAGGCGCCCCTGTCCCTGAGCCGCGAAGGGCGGCTGGCCGGAACCCGGAGCGTCTTGGTCGCCGACGGCTCCGGATTCCGCTACCTTCCGGCCAACGGCCCCTCCTTCACCCTCATGGCCAACGCGCATCTGGTCGCCAGGGGCTTGCTGGAACGCGGAGCATCCGCATGAGCGGTGCCGGGCCCAGCATCGGCATCACCGGGGCGCGCGGATTCATCGGCGGGCACCTGGTGGAGCATTTCGCGGACGCCCGCTGGGCGGTGCGCGCGTTCCAGCGCGACCCGGCGGGCCCGCCGCGGGAGAACGTGACGCGCCGCGCCTTCCGCATGCCGGAGGGCGTGAACGCCGACGACTTCGCGGGCCTCGACTGGGTGATCCATGCCGCCGTGCAGGACCACGGCCCGGTCTGCCGCGACGCCGACCGCGTGAATCTCGAGGGCACGCGCCGGGTGCTCGCCGCATGCCGGCGCCACGGCGTGCGGTTGATCTTCCTCTCGACGCTCTCGGCGCACGACCGCGCGGAGTCACACTACGGCCGCAGCAAGCTCGAGATCGAGGCGATCCTGCGCCGCACCGCCGCCTGCGTGCTGCGTTTGGGACTGGTGCTGGGGCGCAGCGGCGGGCTGTTCGGCGGCATGGTCGAGACCATTCGCCACGCGCGCGTCATTCCGCTGCCGGACGGCGGCCGCCAGCCGATCCAGACCCTCGCCCTCGACGACCTGGTGCGCGTCATCGAGCGCGTCATGGAGCAGAATCTCGCGGGGAGCTTCGAGATCGCCACGCCGCGCGTCTACCGCATGCGCGATCTCTACCGGACCGTGATGGCCTGCCTCGGCGTCCGCCGGCTGCTGGTGCCGGTGCCGCTCGGTCTCGTGGGGCTCGGCGTCGGCGCGCTCGAGGCGCTGCACGTGCCGTTCCCGATCACGAGCGAGAACGTCCGCGGCCTGCGGCAGCTCCGCGCGTTCGACACCCTGCGCGACCTGGCCACCCTCGGGCTCGAGCTCGAGGAGATGGAGCCCGCGGTGCGGCGGCTGCTGTCCGGGGCATGAGCGCCCGCGCGGCGGTCGTCGGCCGGGGGGGCTTTTGGCTATCCTATTGTGCCACAATTCGTTTCGACATTTTCCTGGCGTCGTGGAGCCGCCCGTGACCCCCTTGCGCGTGCGCTTCGGGACGATCCACCCGGGCATGCCCGGCGGGATCTACGTCACGGAGAAGCCCTTCGAGGACGCCCTCGCCGCCGGCGGGGAGGTCGAGGTCCGCTCCATTCCCTTCGGCCGCCGCTTCCCCGACGAGTCGCGCGCCGGGAGGATCGCGCGGCGCGCGGCCGATCTCGCCGGCTTCGTCCTCACGTTGCTGCGCGAACGGCCCGATCTCGTGCACCTCAACAGCGCCTTCGACCGCCGCGCGCTGGTGCGCGACGTCGGCTACGCCACGCTTGCGCGCCTCCTCGGGCAACGCGTGTTCTTCAAGTTCCACGGGTCCGATCCCACCGTGCTCGAGAGCGGCTCGCGTTTCTGGCGCTGGATGGCGGCGGCCACGATCCGAGGCGCAGCCGCGATCGGCGTGCTCTCGACCGAGGAGCGGGACTGGTTCGTCGCGCACGGATTCCCCGCCGGCAAGTTCCACGTCGTGAAGAACGCGGTGGATTGGCGGCGGTTCGACGGCGCCGAGCGCCGTGCGCCCTCTCCGCCGCGGCTGCTGTTCATCGCGCGGATGGTGCCGACCAAGGGACTGCTCGACGTGCTGCGCGCGCTCGCGCTGCTGCGCGGCGCCGGGCGCGACGTCACGCTGCTGTGCGTGGGGGACGGCCCGGAGCGGCCCGCGGCGGAGGCCTTGACCCGCGAGCTGGGCCTCGGGGGGGCGGTTGTCTTCACCGGCTTCCTGCCGGAAGCGGAGACCCGCCGCCACTACCTCGAGGCCTCGGCGCTGGTGTTCCCCACCCGGCGCGAGGGGTTCTCGATGACCATCTTCCAGTCGCTGGCGGCGGGGCTGCCGGTGATCACCACCCGCCTGCGCGCCGCCGCCGACCACCTCCGGGAGCCCGATCACTGCCTGTGGGTGGAGCCCGCGCGTCCGGACCGGCTGGCCGAGCGCGTGGCGTGGCTGCTCGATCACCCCGAGGTGGCCGAGGCGATGTCGCACAACGGGCGCGCGCTGGCGCGCGGGTTCGGAGTGGAGACCGTGGCCGCGGAGTACCTGGCGCTCTACCGCCGCCTGTGCGGCTCCGCCTAGGGCTAGGCTCCGCTCGCAAGCGCCCGCGGGCACGGCGTCGCGGGCCGCTCGGCATCGGGCTCTGTGCCCGGCGGGCCTCCGCAAGCGGGGACCTGCGCGCGGGCCGCTCGGCCTCGCTGCGCTCTGAGGGGCGCCCTGCCGTAGCGGGCTTCGATGGCATCCGGTGCAAGTCCTCGACGCGCCCGCCATCCTGGCTCCAGCGCGTCTGCGGAGCCCGCGCTCCGGTCCCCGCCCGCTGCGGCCCGCTGGCAGGCGTAGTGCCCGGGCACGTCGGAGCGAGGAGCCGGCCGCGCGACTTGAGCCCGCGGGCGCTTGCGAACGGAGCCCGCTCAGCGCCCCGCAGCCGCCATGTCGCGCAGCGACCGTTCGAGCGCGATCTCCGGAGTCCAGCCGGTCGCCCGGGCGAGCGCCCCGGCGTCGCCGCTCTGCTCGAGCACCTCGACCGGACGCCGGCGCGCCGGGTCCGCGACCACCACGGGTGTGACCCCGACGGCGCGCAGGATCGCGGCCAGCAGGTCGCGCACGGGAACCCCGCGGCCCGTGGCCACGTTCCACGCCTCCCCCTGGCAGCGCGGCTCGGTCGCGAGCAGGCGGTAGGCCCGCACCGCGTCGCGCACGTCCACGAAGTCGCGGCGCGCGTCGAGGTTGCCCACCCGCAGCTCGGGCGGCGCCCCGCGGTCGCGGATGGCGAGGGCCTGGGCGAGGAAATCGGAGGGCGCGAATCCGGCTCGTAGCCCGGGGCCCACCAGGTTGAAGGGGCGGACGACCACCACCGGCAGCAGCCGGCGGCGGTGCATCGAGAGCGCCAGCAGCTCGGCCGCGGCCTTGCTGGCGCCATAGGGCGTGATCGGCCGCAGCGGCGTCGATTCGCGCACCGGGGTTTCATCGGGGCGGGTGAGCCCATAGACCGCGGCCGTCGAGACCACCACGACCGCGGGTGGCGAGGACCGCGCGGCGCAGGCTTCCAACAGGTGACGCGTGCCGCCGAGGTTGACCGCGAGGCAGGTTTCGGCGTCGCGCGCGCTCACCCCGGCGAGGTGGTACACCAGGTCCGGGGCGACCGCCTCGATCAGCGCGCGCGCCGCGCGGGGGTCGGTCAGATCGCAGGGGTGATCCTCGACGCCCCCCACCCCGCAGGGGGCCACGTCGGAGCCGTGGAGCCGCGCCGCCGGCGTTTCGCGAGCCAGCAGCGCCTGCAGGTGCCGGGCCGTGAACGATCCCGCCCCGGTGACCAGGACGCGTTTCACCGCGGGGCCGCGGTCATCTCACGGCTCCGCGGATCCGGCGAGGAATTCCGCCCGGCGGCTGGCGAACACGTCGAGCGCCTTCTCGTAGTCGTCCACGCGGCCGATGTCGAGCCACAGGCACGGCTCCTCGTACGCCACCACCGTCTCCCCCGCGGCCTTGAGCCGCAGCAGCAGGTCGGGCATCCCGAGGGCCTCGTTCTCGCCGATGTGGGCGAGCGCGCGCGGCTCGAGCACGTTGACGCCCATGCTCACGGTGTAATGGTAGCGGGGCTTCTCGATGTAGCGCTCCAGCGCCCCGTCGGCTCCGGCTTCGATCACGCCGAAGTCGATCTCGATGGTGCGCCGGTGCATGGCGATGGTCGCGGCGGCGCCCCGGTCACGATGAAAGCGGACCAGCGCGGCGTAGTCGAGCGTGGTCAGCACGTCGCCATTCATCACCAGGAACGTCTCGTCGAGCCCGGGCACGAGCTTCAGGGGACCCGCGGTGGAGAGCGCGCGGGGCTCCCGCGAGTAGCGGATCTCGAGCCCGAACCGCGAGCCGTCACCACAGAAGGCCTCGATCAGCTCGGCCAGGTAGGAGACCGCCAGCGTCACGCGGTCGAAGCCGCGGTGCTTGAGCTGGCGCAGCACGATCTCGAGGATCGGCATCTCCCCGACCGGCATCAGCGGCTTGGGCAGGACGGTGGTGTAGGGGCGCAGCCGCGTGCCCTCGCCTCCTGCCAGAATCACCGCCCGCATGCGCCCATGTCCCTAGATGTTGTAGACACCGGGCTTGTACCTCTCCAGGTGCCGCCCGATCCACTCCGCGGTGCGCCGCACCCCGTCCTCCAGCCCGACGCGCGGAGTCCACCCCAGGCGCTCGCGCGCGAGCCTGGCGTCGCACACCAGCTCCATGACCTCGCTCTTCTCGGGCCGGATGCGCGCATCGTCGGTCTCGATCCGCACCGTCCTCCCCGTGACCTCGAGCGCCAGATCGAGGAGCTCGCGCATGCTCACCCCGCGGCCGCTGCCGAGGTTGATCGTGAGCCCCTCGATTCCGGGTGCCACGGCGGCGGCGAGGAAACCGGCCACGGTGTCCCCCACGTAGTTCATGTCCCTCACCGGGTCGAGCGATCCGACCCGCACGGTCTCTCCGGTCAGCGCCTGCGCCAGCACCGTGGGTAGGAACGCGCGCGCCGATTGTCGCGGACCGTAGGTGTTGAACGGGCGCACCACCACCACCGGGGTGCCGAACGAGAGCCCGTAGGACTCGGCGAGCTTGTCCGCCGCGATCTTGCTCGCCGCGTAGGGGGACTGTGCCTGGAGCGGGTGCTTCTCGTCGATGGGCGTGTAGCGCGCGGTGCCGTAGGTCTCGCTGGTGGAGGTGTGGAGCATGCGCGCCGTGGCATGACGCCGCACCGCCTCGAGCACGTTGAGCGTGCCGCGGACGTTGGTGTCCACGAACTCCGCAGGCGCGACGTAGGAATAGGGAATCGGGATCAACGCCGCCAGATGGAACACGATCTCGACTCCGGCGACCACCCGGTCCACGAAGAACGGATCGCGGATGTCCCCGGAGACGACCTCGGCCCGCGCGCGCAGGGGCTCCGGCATCTGCTCCAGCAGCCCCCAGTCGTTGCGCGAGTTGTAGTGCACCAGCGCGCGCACGCGGGCGCCCCGCGCGGCGAGCCCGTCGACAAGATGGCTGCCGATGAACCCGCCGGCGCCGGTCACCAGGACGGAGCGGTCCTTCAGCTCGGACGACATGCGCTTGCCTCCCTCTTCCTCGCATTCGCCGCGCGGTGCGCGGGTCGGGACTATAGCATCGGCGCGCGACCCTGCGCCGCGCAGCGAAATCCTCCGCCCGCCACGCGCACGATCAGCCCGCTCCGCCGCGCCGCCGGCGCACCGAGTCGATGACCCGGTCGAGCACGCGGCAGAGCACGTCCAGCACCACCCCGGGCGCGTGGCGGGCCTCGGCGTGACGGCGGGCGCGGGCACCCGCCGCGCGCCGCAGCGCGGGATCGGCCATCAGCCTCCGCACCGAAGCGACCAGCGCGGCCGGGTCGGTCGCCACCTCGCCCACCCCCTCGCGCTCGACCAGCCCGTCCGGATCCACGGCGGACACCGTCGGGAGTCCCGCGGCCCAGGCCTCGAGCATGACGTTCGAGAATCCTTCGACCGGCGAGGTGTGCACCACGAGCGACGTCCGCCGGCGCAGGGCCTGGAGTTCGGCATCGGTCTGAAAGCCGCGCACCTCGAGGTTGGGGCACTCGCGCGCCGCCGCGCGCGCGGCCTCCCACACCTCCTGGGTCAGCGGCGGGGGCGGCACGACCCCGGCCATGACGAAGCGGCACGCGGGAAGCGCCCGTGCCAGCTCGACGAACCACTCGGGCCGTTTGATCGCCTTGTAGGTGCCGAGCCAGAGCACGAGGCCGTCCTGCCCTGCGTCCAGCACCTGCTCCGGCAGGTCCACCACGTTGGGCAACACCTCGCTCTCGAGCCCGAACGCCTCGCGGAACCAGTGGCGCTGGAATTCCGTCTGGGCCAGCACCGCATCCGCCGCCCGCAGCGCGCGGCGGTACCACCAGCGGTCCAGCGGACCCCCGCGCGCCGGCAGGCCTGGGACGATGTCGTAGTCGCTGGCCGCGGCCGACACGAAGCCGGCCCGGCGCAGCCGCGCCACGTCGCAGGTGAGACCTGCCGGCATCCCGGCACCGCAGACGTAGTACACCTCGGCATCGGCGCGCATGAGCCCGAGCGCGGCTCGGCTCAGCCGCGGGTGGAAGAAGCGCAGGACGGGGGGCCCCACGTGCGGGCGAAAGGCGCGCCACACGACGACGCCGTCGATCAGCTCGCGGGCGGCCTGACCGTAGTCGCAGGTCACGATCGAGACCTCGTAGTCGCGCGCCACCAGCCCGCGCGCGAGCCGCGCCACCAGCGCTTCCGCGCCGCCGGCGAACTCGATCTCGCGCCGGCCGAGCAGCGGGTAGACGTACTCGGAGTAGAAGCACACGCGGCCACGCGGGCTCATGCGGCGGCCCAGCGCTCGAGCACCGCTTCGAGCCGCGGCTGCACCCGGTCCCAGGCGAAGCCCTCGGCGGTCTCGCGGGCGGCCGCGGCCAGCCGCGCGGCCAGACCCTTCTCGCTCTGGAGCCGGGCGAGCGCGTCGCGCAGCGCCCGCGGGTCGTCCGGCGGCACCAGCAGGCCGTTCACCCCGTCCCGCACCAGATCGCGCACGCCCGCCACCGGTGTCGCCACCACCGGGCGGGCGAAGGCCATCGCCTCGAGCAACGCGTTGGGCAGGCCCTCGCCGCGGCGGGCCGCCAGCACCACGCAGGCGGCCTCGCGGTAGAGCCGCTCGAGGCGCCCCCGGTCCACGACCCCCTCGAACCGCGCGTCGAGCCCGTGGCGTTTCGCGCGCGCCTCGAGCGCCGCGCGCTCGGCTCCTTCCCCGGCCAGGGTCAGGAGCCCCTGGACACCGGCGACCGCGTCGATGACGGTGTCCATGCCCTTGTCGCGGATGAGGCGACCCACGGTGAGCACCCGCCCGCCGCGCGTAAACGGCGGGTCCGGCAGCTCGAGCCCGTTGGGGACCACTTCGAGCTTGCCGGGAAGACCCGCGCGCAGCCGTGGCGCCACACGCTCGAGCTCGGCGAGCAGCGTGGTGCGGACCGCCTCGCTCTGGACCAACACGCCGCGCGCGGCCTCCCAGACGCGTGGCCCGACCCAGCGCGCGAGCGGGGAGCGCGCGAGCCGGACCTCGCCCTCGCCACGCACCCACACCACGGCCGGGATCCCGGTGTGCCGTTGGATGCGAATTCCGGCGAAGCCGCTGATGAAGGTCTGAAAGCAGAGGAGCAGGTCGGGCCTTCGCGGCAGCGCGCGGACCGCCCGCTCGATCGAGAGGAGGTCGTGCACCGTGCGCCACCCCGGCAGCCGGGCGGGCCGGAGGCGGACGACCTCGTAGCCGTCTCGGCGCTCGCGCGCGGCATGCGCGGGCGCGCTGAACCGCGTGACGACCACGACGTCGTGGCGGGCGGCGAGACGCCGCGCCCAGGCCTGCGCCTGGAGTTCCGCGCCCCCGACCGCATCCGGCGGGAAGTGCCCGATGAGGATCGCCAGCCTCATCGCGCCCCGGCCACGCCCGTGCCGGGGCCGGCGCCGCGCCGGCCTTCGGCGGCCACCGCGGCGGCGCCCTTCGCGGCGCGCGGTCTCTCGACCTCGACCCAGCCGGCAGGCAGCCCGGAGAACATGTCGTCGTCCAGGAAGTAGTCGCTCAGCCGCAGATTGACGAAGTGCGGCTGGCGCATCATCTTGATTCGCACCTCGTAGCGGCCCTCGGCCGCCGTCGGCGGGATCACCATCTCGAAGGAGTCGCGCACGACCTCGTCCGCCCGCCACAGATCGACGCCGTAGGCGCCGGCCACCGGCAGGTGGTTCGAACGCAGCCGGTAGCGTTCGCCACGCAGCCGCTCGAGGAGCTTCCGCACCGGCTTCCCGATCACGGCGGGCGGGCGCAGCCCCCCTGGCAGCGCTCGATCGAGGCGCACGACGACGTTGTAGAAGCCGGGGGGCGCGGGCCGCAGCGAGCGCCACTCGGCCACGCCACGCACCGTGTCACCCGGGGCCACGACGTGCGGCCCCAGCTCCAGTCCGTGGAGCACGGGAAGGCCTTCACCCATGCGCCGGGCGGGCGGGAACGCCCCGGAACGCCATGCCCTGACGAATGGCCTGGCCGGCGGGGCGCCGGAGAGCGTATCGAGCACCGCACGATGGACGCGGTAGACGACGAGATTCCCGGTGTCGAACACCGGCTCGAAGGCCACGGGATGGCGGTCGAGCCGGGCGCGCGCCCGGGCGTACCATTCCGGGCTCGGGGCCCAGTAGTCGCCGCGCGGCGGCACCGGAAAGCGGTCGTTGAGCGCGATGGCGTTCACGTCGTAGCGGGCGACGACGGCGCGCAGCCGGTCCCAGCTCCCGTAGGGATCGAGCCCGTCGCGGGCGTCGAGGATCCGGGTGAGCGCCAGCGAATCGTTGGGCGAGCTGTGCTGATCCACCAGCGTCGCGACGTAGAGCCTGGTCATCATCGGAATCGAATACGAGGTGAACGGGTCGGCGAGCACCACGGATCCCACCGGCAGATGGGCGTCCATCCACTGCAGCGCGTCCTCCCAGAGGAGCGGACTCTCGCGGTCATCCGCCGCGAGGATCTCGGGCCGCGAGCCCACCAGCTCGGCATCCCGCAGGTTCGGGACCATCACGAGGAGAACCCCGACAAGCGCCGCCGCCGCCTGCAGCCGGACGCGCCTTTCCCCCCGGCGCACGATCCGCATCCACAGACCGGGCACCGCCCAGGCCAGCAGGCCATACAGCGATGCCAAACCGGCCATGCGCATGAGCAGGTAGCCCAACCGCGGTTCGAGCAACATCACGACCGGGGGGACAAAAAGGAACACCGCCGCCGCCACCGACGAGGTGAGGATGAACAGCGACGCCGGATTGCCGCGCCCGTGCCGCCACAGCGGCCACCAGGCAAAAGGGAACAGAACCCAACCCCAGAACATGCTGTCCGAGAGGACGCCGGGCGACACGACGCGCAGATTGCCCGTAAGCCACACCAATCCCTGCGGCTCGGTGTGGATGATGTTGGTCGGCGCGTAGGCATGACTCAGACGCCACAGCAGGAACGGCAGCGCGGTCGCGGCCAGCAGCGTGGCCGTGCCCGCCAGCCGCCGCACCGGGGCGGAGACACCTCGGTCGCGGAGCACGAGCCCCGCCCCCAGGGTCGCGAACGCCACGCCGAACTGAATGATGCCGAACAGGTGGGTCGTGACCGCCGCGAGTCCGAGCCCAATCGCCGCCAGGCGTGTCGCCCGTCGCGGTGCCTGCAGGTCGGCGATGACGGCGACCGTGGTGGCGAGCGCGAGTTGGTCCGCGACCCGCGACGAGAACAGGGCGTGGCGGAGTCCCGGCGCGGCCAGGGTCCCGCCGTAGGTCAGGATCAACGCCCAGGCCGCGACCCCCGCCCCGGCACCGCCGGCGAGGAGCCGACCGAACGAGGCCGCATTGAGGACGAACAGGACGGCAATGAGCGGCGGCAGACCGCTCCACGCCTGGAGCGCGTCCACGCCACTCAGCAAGGCGATCACCGCGAGCTGCGGGTGCCAGAGCCCCTTGCGGGGATCGACGCCGGCGGCCCCCGCATCGCGGAAGAAGGCGTCGCTCGGAAAGGCGTCTCCGCTCGCCATCATGCGCCGCAGCGTGCCGATGTGATCGGGCGCATCGGAGTAGAACGATAGCACCGGGCCCACCCAGATCAGGTAGGCCCCGATCACGGCGACCGCGAGCGCCACGGCGAGCACCGCCGCGGCGGGCAGCGCGGGGGTGGGGGGGTCGGGCGGCGTGGCGCGGTGCCGCCACCCGACGGCGGCCCAGACGGCGGCGGTCGCCGCCGCGCTCCAGCCCACCAGCACGGTGAAGGGCAGGCCCAAGGCCCGGGTGGCCAGCACCAGCGCCGCGTTCCAGGCGACGCCGAAGCCGAAGGCCCAGCCCGGAGCGAGCCAGGCGCCGCCCGGGGGCGTGGCACCCAGCGCCACGAAGGCGTAGCCCGGAAGCAGCACCAGCACCCCGAACGCGAGCGCGAGCCGCGTGGCGGGCGGCAGCACGCCCAGGGCCCCCGCCGCGAGCAGCAGGTGGACCGCCAGCCCGGCGGCGACCACCAGGGCCGTCCCGAGTTCGCGCCGCGCGGCCGGCGCGGCCACGGCCACGGCCGGTTCCGTGCCGGGGGCCCCGCTCACGTCCGCCCCTTCATCCCGCGCCAGGCGCCGGCCAGGGAGCGCAAGCCGAGACCGCGCCCGAACCAGATCAACACCGGCACGTAGGCCACGACGAGGCCCACGGTGCGCAGCAGCGCTCCGCCGACCGATTCCGCCGGTCCGACGCGCATGGCCGCGAGGGTGGCCGCCGCGAGCCAGGCCACCGGCACGAAGCTCGCCCATGCGAACGCCGCCCGGGCCGACCCACGGGCGAACAGCTCCCGGGCGGCGAGGGTCACCATCCCCGCGGCGAACATCGTGTAGCCGGCGGTGGCGGCGATCGCGATCGAGGTCGGGCGCGGATCGCTCGCCGCCACGCCGAAGACGAGCAGCGCGTTGAGGCCGGCGCCCGCGATGCCCGCGGCCAGCAGTTCGCGCGCCCGGCCGCTGCCGAGCAGCCAGTAGGCGGGAACGGTGGCGGTGGAGAGCGCGAGCGCGCCGAACGCCAGCACCTGGAGCGCGACAACGCCGTCGCGGTAGGCGGGCAGCTGCTGCGCCACGAGCGGCGGTGCCCATACGATCGCCAGCGCCACGGGGAGCGGCAGGAGCACCGAGATCGCCCGGTGGGCGCGCGCCACTTCGTCGCGCGTGCGGCGGTCGTCGCGCGCACCTTCGGCGGCGGCCGCGATCCGCGGGTAGAGCACCGCCGCCACCGCCTCGGGAACGTAGAGCACCAGCCCCGCCGCCATCAGCCCCAGGCTGTAATGCCCGAGCCCCTCGCGGTCGCCGTAGCGCACGAACGCCAGCCGGTCCACGGAGCGCAGCACCAGGGAGGCGGCGAAGAAGCCGAACACCGGCAGGCCGGTGAGCGCGAGCCGCAGCCCTTCGCGCCACGCTCCCGGAACCCACGGGGTGTCGCGTGTGGCGAGTCGCAGCCAGGCGAGCGCGAGCACGCCCCCCGCGAGCCAGCCGGCGAGCAGTCCCCAGATCCCGAGGCGGAAGACGAGCGCGATGCCGAGCCCGCCGCCCACCAGTGCCTGCGCCGCGAGCGCGCCGCTCACCACCTGGAAGCGGCCGCGCGCCTTGAGCACCGAGGCGTGATACTGGATCGCGAGCTGCAGCCATGCCGCCGCCAGCATGAGGGCGGGAGCCTGCCAACCGAGCCCCGTGGTGAGGGCGGGCACGCCGCGCGCCAGCAGCGCGGCCAGCACCAGCGCAGCGGAGAGGGCGCCGGCGACGACCACCCCCCAGGCCCCGGCCATGAGCGAGCGCGCGGCCGCCGCGTCGCCGCGCGCGACCGCCCCCGGGAGCCTGAGATCCAGCCCCTGCAGCGCGCCCAGCGAGGCGTACTGGCCGTAATCGAGCACCAGGTTGAGGGCGTTCCAGCTGCCGAAGCCCTGCGGCCCGAGCGCCACGGCCGACACCACGCCGCGCGCGAGCACCGCCGCGCGGGCCAGGTACTGGCCGAGCGCCATGGACGTCACGTCGCGCGCGAACTTGCCCGGTCGCACGCGCTCAGGCCCCGCGATGAAGGGCTTGGAGGCCGCACGGTCGCTGCCCTACAATCGCGGGGTGTCTCGACCGCCCTCGTCCCGCCCCCACCCCACGCCCGCGATTCCCTCCTCGGCTCCCGAGCCCCTGGCCACGGCCGGCGGCGCGCCGGTGCGCGCCACCTACCTGCCGCTCGCCGCGCCGTGGATCGGCGAGCGCGAGAAGCAGCTCGTCATGGAAACGCTCGAATCGGGCTGGATCACCACCGGCCCGAAGGCCCAGGAGTTCGCGCGGCGCATCGCCGACCTCGCGGGCGCCCGCCACGGCGTCGCGGTGAACTCGGCGACGGGCGCGCTCCACGTCGCGCTCGCCGCGCTGGGGATCCAGCCGGGTGACGAGGTCATCACCTCCGCCTATACGTTCGTCGCGTGCGTCAACGTCATCGAGCACGTCGGCGCGGTCCCGGTGCTGGTGGACGTCGAGCCCGACACGCTCTGCATCGATCCTCTCGCGATCGAGCGCGCGCTCACGCCGCGCACCCGCGCCATCATGCCGGTGGATTACGCCGGGCACCCCTGCGAGCTCGACAGGATCATGGGCCTGGCCGCCGGCCGCGGCATCCCGGTGGTCGAGGACGCGGCGCACGCGCTGGGAGCCATGGACCGCGGCCGCCCGATCGGCTCGATCGCCACCGTGACGGCGTTCTCCTTCTACGCCACCAAGAACCTGACGATGGGCGAGGGCGGCGCGGCGGTCACCAACGACGCGGCGCTGGCGGAGCGCATGAGCCTGCTCTCGCTGCACGGCATGAACCGCGACGCATGGAAGCGCTACACCGACACCGGCAGCTGGTACTACGAGGTCGTGGCGCCCGGGTTCAAGTACAACCTGAGCGACGTGCTCGCCACCATCGGCCTCGCGCAGCTCGAGCGCTTCGAGGGCTTCCAGCGCCGTCGCGCGGAGCTGGTCGCGCGCTATCACGAAGGACTCGCCGACCTGGCCGAGGTGCGCCTGCCGGGAGCGCGTCCCGGGGTCACCCACGCCTGGCACCTGTTCCCGATCGCCCTCGAACTCGAGCGGCTGACGTGCGACCGCGCCCGGTTCGTGCAGGAGCTGCGCGCCGAGAACATCGGGACGTCGGTGCATTTCATTCCGATCCACTACCATCCCCACTTCCGCGAATCGCTGCCCTACCACGAGGGCGACTTCCCGGTGGCCGAACACGCCTATTGGCGCGCGGTGACGCTCCCCCTGTTCCCGCGGATGAGCGATCGGGACGTCGATGACGTCTGCGCGGCGGTGCGCAAGGTGGCCGCGCATTTCCGCCGCTGAACCGCCGCGCGTCACGAGGTCCCCGAGTCCATCCGTTCGAGCGACCTCAGGCTGAGCCCCTCCCGCCGCAGGTAGTAGAGCCCCACCAGCGAGATCGGGAGCCACTGCGATGCCCAGTAGAACCACGAGAACGGCACCGACAGGTCCTTGCCCACCCCGAACAGCGCCAGTCCGGCGACGCAGGCCAGGTTGAGCGTTCCGATGTAGCCGGGAGCCGCCGGGACCATGATGCCGATCGCGGTGATGACGAGCATGACCAGTCCGCCGTACCACGGCACCTCGATGTGCAGCGCCCACATGCTGACGGTGAGGCAAAGCGCGAACGCGCCGAACATCACGAACGACAAGACGAGGACGAGCGCGAGGCGCGGCACGTCGCGAAAGAGGCCGAGGCCGTCGAGGAACCGCGCGAGGGCCGCCTGCGGCTTGTGCCGCACGCGCTCCGGAACGAAGCCCGAGAGCCACCCGACCACGCGCTGCATGAGCACGGGGTTGCGCTCGATGACTACCACGAAGAGCGTGAGCCCGACGCTGGCCATCACCAGCACGCCGGCGCCGGCCCGGGCCAGGCGGCCGGCTTCGGTGTTCTCCGCGATCGGATGGACCACGAGCGTCAGCCCGAAGATCGCCAGCAGGGTGATCATGTCCACCACGCGCTCGACGACAACGGTGGCGAACACCATGGTCTTCGACAGGTTCTCGCGGCGCCCCAGCGCCCAGGCACGGACGAATTCCCCCAGTCGCAGGGGCAGCAGGTTGTTGGCCATGAAACCGATCATGGTGGCGCTGAAGAGGCTGCCGAGCGCGATCGGCCTGGGGGTCGAGATCAACCAACGCCAGCGCAGCGCCCGGATCCAGAACCCGAGCAGCGTCAGCGCCATGACCGCGACGAAGCCGAGATAGTCGGCCTGCCTCAGCGCGTGCCACACCTCGATCGGCCGAACGTCCTTCATCGCGAGCCAGATCGCGACGACCGAAACACCGATCCCGATCGCGAACTTCAGCGAGCGCTTCACGCGCCTGCTCCCGGCGTGGGTGCTTCGCGGCCGGCCAGCGTCTCGAGCTCGTGCCGCAGCAGGGCGACCTCGCGAATGACCGCCTGGTGCTCGCGACCCAGCCGCGAGAGCCGCACCGAGAGGTAGAGCAGCATGGTCGTGCCGAAGGCGAGCCCGATCATGAAGACCATCGAGCTCTCGTAGAGAATGCCCAGCGCGTGGGTGACCGACTTGAGCACCGGGGTGCTGAAGCCGAGGATCGCGACCACCACCGTGGAGACCATCCACAGCAGCGAATACTCCTCCGACAGCCGGCGCCGCCGGACGAGGTCGAGCACGGTGGCAGCGAGCCCGAGTGCGGCGATCGCCATGATGATCTGGGTCTTGGACAGGAACGGCATGCGGTCCTCCTCTCCTACACCGGCCGCTGGATCCAGGCCATCAGCGACGCCAGCAGGTTCTTGTACGGGTAATAGAGCGATTTGCCAAGCGTGTAGAACGAGGTGCCGGCCCGTCGCTCCCGCATCCGAACCGGAACCTCGCGGAGGCGGAAGCCCCTTCGGCCGAGGGAAATGAGCAGAGGGGCGTCCGGGAAGTCCACCGGGAAATCGTGCTGGCAGACTTCCATCACGGGCCGATTGTAGGCGCGAAAACCCGAGGTCGTGTCGGCGATACGCCGCCCGAGCGCGAGCCGCACCACGCCCGAGAACAGCAGCATCCCCAGGCGCCGCCCCGCGGGGGCGTGATAGCCCGAGTCGGCCACGTACCGGGAACCGATGGAGACGTCGCACTCGCCGGCCGCCACCGGAGCGACGAGCGCCGCCAGGAAGGCCGGGTCGTGCTGGCCGTCGGCGTCGAGCTGGGCCGCGATCGCGTAGCCATGCTCGAGCGCGTAGCGAAACCCGGTCTGCAGCGCTCCTCCGACACCCAGGTTGGTCACGTGCCGCACGACCGCCACCCCCCGCTCCCGCGCCACTGCCCCGCTCCGGTCGCGCGAGCCGTCGTCCACCACCAGGACGTCGACGTCCGGGGCGAGCCGGCGCAGCTCGTCGAGCGTGGCACCGATGCACTCCTCCTCGTCGAGCGCCGGAATGACCACCAGGGTGCGCAGCTCGCTCACGGCACACTCCGCGGCTCGAAGGCACGGGCGACGCGGTCGGCGCCCGACACCACCCAATCCCGTGACACGCGCAACACCCGCAGGGAGAGCGACACGGAGGACAGCTTCACCAGATCGTAGCGGTTGACGAGCCCGAGCGCGAACACCCCGAGCAGGGCGACCGGAGCCAGCAGCAGCCGCAGCGCGATGGCCACGGGTACCGCCACGTGCCGGTCGATCGTCAGCGCCAGGGCGAGCATCGGGACCAGGAGCGCCACGCTGGTGAAGACCGTGCGCGCGCGCTCGCCCGCGCCCTCGGGCATCATCACGCCGAGCAGGGCGAGTGCGGCGACGAACGAGAGGGCCGCTCCCGCCAGATTCGCGATCCCGGCGCCGATGAGGGTGAGCGAGGGCACCAGCAGGAAATAGCAGCTCAGCTCGGTGCCGAACTTGAGAATCGCGAGCGAGAGCACGGTGCCGGGACGGCGCATCGCCTGGAACAACATGGTGAGCGGTTGCTGGGCGGTGCGGGCGATCGGCACCAGGGCCATGATGCGCACGACCGGGATCGCCGGCTCGAACGATGGGCCCCCGACCAGCAGCGTGATCTCGTGCGCGAAGACGAAGAGGACGAACGACAGGGCGCAGGCCGCGACCTGGATGAGGCGGAAGGCCTGGTCGAAGATGTCCCGCAGGCGCGCGCGCTCCTCGCGCGCCACGAGATAGGTGAGCGACGGCAGCAGGGAATAGGGAACGGTGTAGAAGAGCTCGATGAAGCGCTCGACGGTCTGGAAGGCAAACGAGAAATAGCCGAGATGCGTGGCGTCGAAGAGCTTGCCGAGCACGATCTTGCCGAGGTTCTGCCCCGAGAGAAACGCGGCGCGGGCCCCGAGCAGCGGCATGCAGTAGGCGAACATCGGCCGCAGCAGCGTGGGGCGCGGGTCGGGCGCGGTCGCTTCCGGCGCGGGCTCCCGCGCGTCGCGCAGCATCCAGAAGGCGAGCCCGGACACGATCAGCCCCTGCAGGGCGGTGAGCAGCGCGAATCCGATCGCGAGCGCCAGCAGGCCCTGGCCCGCCCACCACATGAGCCCAACCATGACGGTCTTGACGACGTGGAACGCGACCGAAACGAGCGACAGCGGCCGGAAGCGCTGCAGCCCGAACAGGGTCGCGCGACCGGTCGTGGAGAACCCGTCGAACATGACGATCCCCGTGAGCGGCGGGAGCAGCCAGGCCAGCTCGGGGGTGTCGAACTGGTGCGCGAGAGTCGGGGCGAGGATCACGAGGATCACGCTCGCGAGTACCCCCAGGCCGGTCTTGATCCACAGCGCCATCCACTGCGCGCGCCGCAGCACGTGCAGCGTCCCGCGAGCCTGGTATTCGGCGGCGTAGCGCTCGAGGAACATCTCGAAATTGCCGGTGGCCGTGGTCGCGAGCCCGGCGAACGAGAGCGCGAGCGTCATGATGCCGTACTTGGTGGGGCCGAGCCAGCGCAGCAGCAGAGCGAAGTAGGCGATGCCCGAAACCAGCGCCGCTCCCTTCTCGACCGCGAGGTAGAAGGCCCCCCGCGAGACGTTGTGCGCGATCTCGCCGGGCTTCATGCCGTCACCCCCAGCAGGGCGTCCAGCTCGGACTCGAGGTAGCCGCGCACCTCCAGAAGCCCCCTTACCCGGTCCGGGACCGGGCGGCTCGACCACAGCAGCGCCGCCATGTCGGGATGGGCGGGATCGAAGCCGTGCATGGCGCGGACCGGGCGCGACCCCATGAACGACGGGAGCATGAGCACGCCGGGATCGAGCAGAAAGATGTCCTCGCCGTAGGCGTGATCCGGGAACAGCGCGCCCCCGGCCTCGAGGGCGGACGGCTCGAGCCAGCGCCCGGCTCCGGTCGCGCAGAGTGCCGCGCGCACCGATTCGCGCGCATGCCGCTCACGCCACCAGAATCGCGCCATGGTCGAATCGAAGAACGCAAGATAGTCCCGCGGCCAGCGCCAGGGGAGTGTTGCGAGCGTGCCCATCATGTCGACGGTGCGGGTCACGTCCACCATGCCGTGATCCGAGAGCAGGTAGAGCCACAGCTCGTCGCCGCGCGCCGCGGCGACGGCGCGCAGGCGCTGGAACAGCTCCCGGTAGCGCGCGAGCCGGGCCTGCACGCCGGGCCCCTCCGATCCCTCGCGATGGAGCAGGTCGTCGAGGTCCGCGGTATAGCAGAATAGAAAACGCTCGTCCCCCCGTTCGAGCAGATCCTCGAGCGCGGCGAGGTGGTCCTCCTCCCGGCCGCGCCAGTTCCAGCCGCGCCAGGGGATGCTGCGACGCGCGAGGACGTCCCACAGCGAATCCCCGGGCAGACCCCCGGGGGCGAAGATGTCGTCGCGCTCGGCGAGATCGAATTCCGCCAGCAGCGGCCGCGGCACCTCGTACAGATTGAAGTAGCCGCGAACGCCGCGGCGCTCGACCGCTCGGGTGAGGAGCCGGGTGAGCCGCCAGCTGCGCTGCGCGCGCGCGGGGAGCAGCCTCAGCCACTCGAAGCCCGAGAACGGCGTGTCGCCACGGGCCCGACGGTACATGAGGAAGCGGCCGTGGGCGGCCGGAGGCCGGCCGGTGAAGATCGTCGGGAGCGCGCCGGAGCTGAAACCGAGGACGGTCTCGAGCCGCCGGCGATAGGCGAAGCCGTCGGCCAGTCCCGGGGTCCGGCCCGCGAGCTCCCAGCCCAGCGCGTCCACCAGCAGCACGACCATGCGGCGGCTCACGGCTCCTCCGCGAAGCGCTGGCCGTCGAGCACCCAGAGATCCCATGCGCGGAGCACGGCACGGCGCGCCGCTTCCCAGTCGCGCGCGTCGCTCCCGCGCACCACGCCGAGGCGTTCGAGCGCGGCGGCGGCCGCGCCGCCCAGTTTGGGAGGCTCTTCCGCTGCCGCGAGCAGCAAGATCGCGGCCGAGGCGTTGACGCGATGGGGCGGGGTGCCGCGCAGCGCCGGTCCCAGGCGCTGGGCGAGACCAGGACCGCGGCCGCTGCGGGTCGAGAAGCGCAGCGCCAGCCGCACGCGGCGCCGCAGCCTCGCGCGCCGGGCGAAGCGCAGCGCGCGCGCCCACGGATCCTCGGGCGCCCCGGCGCCCCCGGCGCGCACCCACCAGACGGCCGACCAGGCCGCCGCCGCCTCGTGCCACTCCGCGGCGGCGGCGCGCGGCTCCAGCGCCTCGGCGGTCCCGGCCCGCCAGGTCAGGGCCGCGTCCCAGAGGCGCGCCACGGCTGCGCGGCGCACCGCGCAGGGACCGTCGCCCGCGAACGCATCGCGCGGCGCGCCGTCCTGGGACAAGGCGTGAGCCCGGGCCACGCGGCCGGCCGCGCCGTCGGGGTACTCGCCCGCGGCGAGCACCGCGACCGTGGCGAGATCGAGCGCCGCCTTGAGCAGCGCGTGCCGGCCGGCGAGCCGCGCGAGCGCCCCGGGGGCCGCTAGGCCCGCGCGCGCCTGCAGCAGCTCGAACCCGCGATTTTCGAGCAACAGATCGATCTCCTCGGGCGGGACGTCGCGCGCCTCCCAGGGCGGCACGCGCGCGAGCCACACGGCGTCCCCGTCGACCACCACCCCCCGCCGGCGCAACTCGAGAGTCCCCGGACGGGCGGGCAGGCGGGCGAGGTGCGCGGGCGTGAGGAACGCGACTTCGAGAGGCGCGGCGACGCCCCACGCGAGCAGCCGCGCCGCGAGCCCGGGCCGATCGCCGCGGGCCCGCGCCTCGGCCGCGCTCCGCTCCGCGTCATTCGGGACGACGACGTAGACGTCGAGGTCCGACAGGGTCAGGGTTCGCCCCTCGACGGTCACCCACACGGCCTCGCCGGTCGCATGGCTGCCGGAGAGCAGCACGGCGGCCGCGGAGCCGCCCGCCCATCGGCGCGCGAGATCGAGGGGACCGAGCAGCGGCCCCGACGCGATCGAGCCCGTGCGTGAGAGCGGGGAGGGCACGGGCTCGGCGGGGGCGAGGCGCGGGGAGGTCACCGGGGGAAGCCGGGTCTCAGATGCGACGGTAGATGAACCCCGGAATCTCCAGACGCCGGCGGTTGAGGACACTTCCGAGGACTCGGGCACCGGCCTTGCGCAGGAGGTCCACCGAGCGCGACAGGACCGGCCGCTTGGTGCGGCCGGCGCGGATGACCAGCACGACCCCGTCGGCGAGGCCGGCGAGCGGGGTGGCGTCCGGCGCTTCGAGCAGAGGCGGGCCGTCGATCACCACCCAGTCGTAGGACCGGGAGCAGGCTTCGAGCACCGCGCGGAACGCCCCGGGCGCGTAGACGCCGGTCTCGCGCACGTCCTCCGGCAGCGGCAGGCCGTCGAAACCGTCGTCCCCCGCATCGGCCACGGCCGCCCGCGCCTCGATCCGCACGACCCCGTGGCGCGACCCGTCCCACTCCAGGGACGGCTGGCGGGCATTGGCGTCGACCAGAAGCGTCCTCAGCCCGCTCTCTCGGGCCAGCGTCGCCGCGAACTGATGCGCCACCGTGGAGGTGCCCTCACCGCCCTGCGAACACTGGAACAGGATCGCGCGCTTGCCGCTCTCGGGGAGCGCGGCCTCGATGTTCACCCGGAGCGCGGTCATCTGCTGGACCACCTCATCGGGCAGGTGAGCCCGGCCCCGCATCGGCGCCCCCTGCGGAGTCGCGGGGATGGGCTCGGCACTGGTGCCGGGGCCGCGCAACGTCGCCGCGCGCCGCTCGGCGGCCGCGTAGCGTTGCAGCGTCGTCTCCCCGCCCGGAGGCAGCGCTCCGGGACGAACAGGCGCCAGGACCGGCGGGCTCACCGCGGATCTCTGCGGCATCCTCCGGGACTTCTTCAGAGCGTCGAAGATGCTGGTCATGAACGCATGAGCTCCGGGGGAGTCGTGAAGAACCTAGGCGCGCCGGCGGCGCTCGCGCAGCGTCGCCAGCACGGGGATCTCGGATGCTTCCTCAGCCTGGCCCGCATGGTGCACGGTGATGTCCAGGCCGTCGATGAAGAACGCGAGGCCGACACCCACGACCAGGCTGAAGGCCGGCGCGAGCGCTAGGCGCACCACGTCGCGCACGTTCGTCGCGACGGCGGGTCCCGCCGGGCTCAGCAACACCACGTTGATCTCGGAGCTGGTGTGGCGGTTGACGCGCGCCAGGTCGCTCTTCCCGACCAGGTCGGAATAGCGGACCTTGAGGACATCGATCTGACGGTCGATCTCCGACAGCGTGAGCTCCTTGCCCGGTATCTTCTCGAGCTGACCCTCGAGATCGGCGATCTCCGCGTTGAGCATGTTCATGCGGGCTTCCAACACCCCGATCCGGGATTCCACCAGCCGGATGCGCTGGTCGGCCTCGTCCTTGAGCAGTCCCTCCAGGGACTCGAGGGTGCCTCGGGCGCTGATCACGTCGGGCGCATCGTCGCGATATCGCTCGCGCATCTGGGCCAGGCGCGCCCGTTGCTCCACGACGCGACGCTTGAGATCGATCAGCGCGTCGTTGCTGTAGGGCAACCCGACGTCCGGGAGGTCGACCGCCGACTCCACGCTCATCTCGCGCATCAGCTTCACTTGCGCACGCGCCTGGACGACCAGGTCGTTCAGCTCACTCCTTCGTTGCTGCAACCCGGTGAGCCGGTTTATCCCATTGCGCATCTGTTCGGTCATGTTCACGACGTGCTCGTCGGTCGTGAACCGGCTGCGCAGCCGATAAAAGTGCTGGAGGTCGGCCTCGACATTCGCGAACTCGCTCTTGAAGAACTTCTCGGGAATGGGGACTCCGGACTCGTCCTGGCGGTATCGCACGTAGGCGGTGATCAGCGCGTCGCACACCTGCCGGGCGACCCCGGGGTGGCCGTCCACGTAGCCGATGGCCAGGACGTTGCTCTTACCCCTCACCTCGACCTCGACGCTGCCGGGGTTCAGCGCGGGTGGCGCGGACCCCTCCCCGGCCCGATCCTCGAGGATCTTGCGCGCGCGCGAGAGCACGGGCTGGCTCTTCGCCAACTCGACCTCGTTGGCGAGATCCTGCTCCCAGTTGTCGAAGATGCGCCGGTCTGCCGTGAGCACGCTGGTCTGCTCGCCGCGCTTGACCAGCACCCGTCCGGAGGAAACGTACAAGGTGGGCGAGGTGAGCGAGATCGCGAGCACCGTGGCGGTGACCGTCAGGAACAGGCCGATGATGATCCACTTGCGCCGGAAGACGACCGCGACGAACTCGCGCATCGTCGTCTGGCGGGCGACGGGTGTGCCGTCGTGCTGCAGGTCGCCGTTCATGACGTCTCCTATTGGGAGCTCGTGGTCGGGCCGACGACGAACACGCGGTCGAGATTGAACAGCTCCCAGCCCGTGAACGCGAAGTTGAGCGCGGTGGTCGGCCCGCCGAACAGCTGGCGCGTGAAGATGTCGATATTGCCCACCGTGGAGCGGGGCACGTAGACGATGTCGAAACGCGAGAGCGGCATGTCCGCGTCGATCAGCCCCTGCTTGAGCGCCCGGTCGAGCCGAATGCGCGCCACCCGGACGGACCGGCCGCCTTCGCGATGGAACACGAGCACGCTGTTGCGCGACGCATCGTCCTGGAATCCGCCGGCCCGGGCGATCGCCTGGGTAACGCTCATGAACGGCACGGCCTCGTAGGAGCCCGGGTTCCTGACCCGCCCCATGACGTGCACCTGATTGCCGGCCAAGGTGGAGACCTCGACGGTCACGCGCGGCTGTTTCAGCTCCGCGCCGAGGAGTTCGACCAGCACCTCCTCCAGCTCGCGCGGCGTACGCCCGGCGGCGATCACGTCGCCCACCGGGTAGACCGAGATGCGGCCATCGGGGCGCACCAGGGCGTCCCGCTTCAGGTCACCGAACGCCTCGGAGCGCGGCCCGAAATTGAGCGCGAGCATGTCGCCGGGGACGATCCGGTACTCGGGGACCCGGCTCCAGTCGATCGCGGAGGAATCGGCGCCCGCGACCTGCGCGCGCGCGATTCCGGCACAGGCCGGCGCGAGGCCGAGCACCACCAGGCCGATCAGCAGATTCGAAACGCTTCGATTCACAGCCCCCCCAACAGCGACAACGGGCCCCGGATTCCTGCGGATGACGGAATCCGGGGCCCGATCGCGGGCAGGGCCTCGAGATTCACCGGACGCAGGCAGGTCGATGGTCCGCAGGCTGCCAGCGGCTATCGACCCTCAAACCGGGTCAAATCACACAATGATTTCACCCGAGCAGGTAACAAGTCGCGTCTCGGCGGGCCTCCAGCCTAAATGAGATCATCGCCGCAACTGGCGGCGTCCAACCAATTTGAAGTATACGCACCGGCCCCGCACCCTGTCAATCGGGGTGTTTCGGCCGCCCCCTGGGTACCCAACCTCGCAAGGGACATGCCCTTGCCGCCGCCGGGCTCCGTCGGCAAACGTCCGCGGGCAAGGCGTCGCGATCGCGCGACGAGCGGAGTCGTGGCCGACCACGCTGCGCGTGATGCCCGGCCACGTCGGAGCGAGGAGCCGACCGCGCAACGCGGCCCGCGGACGTTTGCCGACGGAGCCCCGAGCATGGGCAAACGCCCGCGGGCGTTCGCGGACGGAGCCCTACAGCTCGGCCAGGACCGCGGCCGCGAACAGTGGGATCAGGATCTCGTGATGCCCGGTGAGGGCGATGCCGTGTCCTCCGGCCGCCCGGGTCGGGCGCTCGAGCACGTTGACGCGGGGCCGGTAGTGCTGGATCTGGTCGAAGTTGGCCGTGGTCAGGTCCCGGAGATCGGCCCCCAGGTTGCGCGCGACCGACAGCGCCTTGAGGAACACCTCGGGCATGATGACCGCCGAGCCGAGGTTGAGCACCACCGCGCCGCGCGCGCCGGCGAGGGTCGCGGCGAGGATGCGGAAGTCGCGCAACGACGACGCGCCGAGGGCGGCGCCGTCGCAGCGCGGATGATGATGGATCGTGTCGCTGCCGATGGCGACGTGCACGGTCGCCGGGATCTGCAGCCGGTAGGCGCAGGCCAGCAGGCTCACCGCCGCCTGGGGCGGCGCGGCGTCGAGCAGCGCGCGGCCGTACGCCTCGCCCAGGCCTTCTCCGCGCGACGCCGCCTGGCCTGCCGCCGCGTTCATGAAGTCGCCGGTCTCGTCCACCATGCCGAAGCGTCCGGCGTGCAGCGCGGACTCGACGTCCTCGGAGGTGCGTCCGAGGGTGGCGATCTCGACGTCGTGGATCGCCGCGGCGCCGTTCATGGCCAGGTGGCTGATCACCCCGCGCTCCATGAGCGCGATGAGGCAAGGAGAGACACCGACCTTGATGACGTGACCACCGATCATCACGACCACCGGGCGCCGCTCCCGGCGCGCGGCGACGGTGCGCGTCACGATCTCACGCAGCGCGCGGGCCCCGAGCTGATCGGGCAGCGAGGCGAGCACGGCGCGCGCGGCCGCGGGATCGAGCGGGCGGGCGAATTCCTCCACCCGCACGCGGGTGGTGCGCTCGGCCACCGAGCCGACGGTGAGCTGCGAGAGGTCGGCTTCGGGATAGCGCCCCATTCAGGCGCCCGTCCTGAATTCCTGCAACTCGACGGTGATGGAGCCGATCGTCACCTTGCTCTTCATCAGCACCGGCATTCGCCGCTCGTCGGCCGTGAGCCAGATGACGAGACGGCCCTTGTTCTTGAAGACGCCCCCGGCCTTGAGCATGGGCTCGACCGCCACGCAGTCGAAGGTCCCGGCCGGGGTCTCGACCCGCTCCCGCCCCAGCACCTTCACCTCGAGCGGCTGGCTCTTGCGACCCGCGTGGTAGTCGAACACGATGCTGCCGCCGATCGGGAGCGCCTGAAAGCGCGTGTAGTAGAACGAGGACAGCGCGTCCTGAACGCGCGGCGGGACCGGATAGACCGCGCCGGTGTTGTAGCGGGCCTCGCCCCGAACTTGATCGAAGAGGATCTCGTTCTTCGCCCGATACTTGCCTTCGCGGCGGTCCTCGGCGTAGCGCCAGCTGAACAGCCCGTTACGGTCCCACATGGACTCGATGCGGTTGCGCACCTTGTAGATCCGGCTCACGACCGCGTTGGACTCGGCGCGCGCCATCAGGCGGAACACCGGGTGGCCGTTGTACTGCGTGGTCTCCGGCACCTCGAGGTAGGCGTTCCCGCCGTTGATGATGCCCCAGTTGACCGCGAACTTGAAGTACTCGCCCGCGTGGATGGGCTGACTCACCGCCGGAATGATCTCGTGGTCACCCGGGGCCGGCAGCACCACCGACCCGCTGATGGTGGTGTCGGGCGGGTCCACTGCGGTGGAGCCGTCGCCCGGGGACGGGTTCACCAGCGCAGGGTCGAGCGCGAGGGCGAGCCCGACCAGCAGGCCCGCGGCCCACCGGACGCGGAGCGCTCCCCGGCGCTTCCTGGTTCTAGACGGCATGAAGTGGGTCATCTAGAGTCGCTTTCGCAATTCCGATGCCGCCCCGTCGGCGGCGGTCGCAGGTGCACCGGCTCATCCAGCCAATCGCCCATCATCTCAACGCTTGCAGCGTCGGCCCGGCGCTCCCGGGCGAGCCCTCGGGCGCCCCACGGGGTGTGATCGGATCGCGACGAAACGATCGCCCGGGCCCTCCTTCGGCCACCCGCGGCCAGGGGGCATCCGTTACCGCGAGGCCGACTCCGCGTGGCGGATCTCCCAGTCGCGCTCGTCGAGCGGCCCCCCGGGAGCGGGGCCGAGCGCGGCCATGGCGAACCCGCCCGGATCGAGGAAACGCCGTGCGAGGCCGGCCACCTCGTCGTAGGTGACGGCCAGCACCCTCTCGACCTGCTCTTCCGGCGAGGTGTAACCGGTGCGGTAGATCTCCTCGTGCGCGAGATGGTACATGCGGTTCGAGACGCTTTCGTGACCCATGAGCAGCGAGCCGCGCAGTTGAGAGCGCGCCGCGTCCACCTCCTCGCGGGTCGGTCCCTGCTCGCACAGCGCCACCAGCTCGCGGCGCACCCGCAGCAGGGCCTCGCGGCCGCGCTCGGGGGAGACGCCGAGCTGGATGGACAGCATGCCCGCGTCGCGATGGAAGTCCGCGGCGGAGTAGACGGAGTAGGCGAGCCCCGCTTCCTCGCGCACGCTCTGGAACAGCCGGGAGCTCATCCCCCCGCCCAGCAGGATGTTGAGCACGACCAGCGCGTAGCGCTCGGCCGTGGGGTACGGCGCCCCGCGCGTGCCGAGCGCCAGGTAGAGCTGCTGGAGGTCGCCGCGGACCTGGTGACGCACGCTGGGCGCGTAGGGCGGCGGTCCGCCGGACAGCGGGAGGCTGCTGCCGTCGGGGGGCGTGAAATGCCGCTCCACCAGCGCCGCGACGCCCTCGTGCTCGATGGCCCCGCTCGCCGCCACCAGCAGGTGGTCGGGCCGGTAGCGGCTGCGGAAGTACTCGCGCAGCGTCTCGGAGCCGAGCCCGTCCACGGTCGCCACCGTGCCCAGGATCGGCAGACCCAGCGCGTGCCCGCCCCAGACCTGCTCGCTCAGCAGCTCGCCGATCTTGTCCTCGGGGTTGTCCTCGCAGGAGAAGATCTCCTCGCGCACCACCGACTTCTCGCGTTCCACCTCTCCCGGCGAGAAACGCGACCGGCAGGTGATGTCGGAGATCACCTCCACCACCTCCGGCAGATGCTCGGCCAGGGCGCGCGCGTAGTAGCACACCTGCTCGCGGGCGGTGAACGCATCGAGGTGTCCGCCGAGCGACTCGAGGCTCTCGGCGATCGCCCGCGCGTCGCGGCGCTCGGTCCCCTTGAACATCATGTGCTCGATGAAATGGGAGATCCCGAGCAGCTCGCGCGGCTCGTCGCGGGAACCCGAGCGCACCCAGGCCCCGAGGCACACCGAGTGGCGGTCGGGCATGCGCTCGGTGACCAGGGTCAGCCCCGAGGGCAGCACCGATCGGCGGTAGTGAGCGTCAATCATGTCGCGCGGTGCCCCCGAATCGCGAGTGGCAGGTCGCCCTGCCACTCGCCCACGGCCCGGGTGATTGAATGCCGCAGCGGAGGGCCGCTACCGGCGTCGGCCCCTGTCGCGGTCGCGGTCGCGGCCGCGATCACGATCGCGGTCCCGCTCCCGTCCACCGCCGCTCGCCGTCCCGGCGGGCACGCCACCTTCGGGCTCCGGCAGCAGAGCCTTGCGCGAGAGCTTGATCTTGCCGTCGCGGTCCACGCCGATCACCTTGACCATCACCTGGTCGCCGACGTTCAGCACGTCTTCGGTCCGCGCGACCCGATGGTGGTCGATCTCCGAGATGTGCAGCAGGCCGTCGCGACCGGGAACGATCTCGACGAACGCCCCGAAGGTCACGACGCTGCGGACCTTGCCCTGGTAGACGCGGCCCGGCTCGGGATCCTCGGTGATGTTGCGGATCATCTCCTCGGCCTTGCGGCCTCCCTCGCCGTTCACCGCCGCGATGCGCACCTCCCCGCTGTCCTCGATGTCGATCTGAGTGCCGGTTTCCTCGGTGATGCGCTTGATGATCTTGCCCCCGGGTCCGATGACCTCGCGGATCTTGTCGGGGTTGATCTGGAGGATGATGATGCGCGGTGCGTAGGGTGACATCTCCGAGCGCGGCTTGGGCAGCGCCTGTTCCATGAGTTCGAGGATGTGCAGGCGTCCGTCGCGGGCGCGGGCCAGCGCGTCGCTGAGCACCTGGAACGAGATCCCGCCGATCTTGGTGTCCATCTGGAAGGCGGTCACACCGTCACGCGTCCCGGTGACCTTGAAGTCCATGTCCCCGAGATGGTCCTCGACGCCGAGGATGTCGGTCAGCACCGCCACCCCGTCACCCTCCTTGATGAGCCCCATCGCGATCCCCGCCACCGGCGCCTTGACCGGCACTCCGGCGTCCATCAACGCCATGGCTCCGGCGCACACGGTGGCCATCGACGACGAGCCGTTGGACTCGAGGATGTCGCTGACGATACGGATGGTGTAGGGGAAATGCGTGTCGGCGGGGATCACCGGCTCGATCGCGCGCTCCGCGAGCGCGCCGTGGCCGATCTCGCGCCGGCCGGGGCCGCGAATCGGGCGCACCTCGCCGACGCTGAAGGGCGGGAAGTTGTAATGCAGCATGTAGGACTTCCACGATTGGCCTTCGAGTTCCTCGACGCGCTGCTCGTCGCTCTTCGTGCCGAGCGTGACGACCGCGAGCGCCTGGGTCTCACCGCGGGTGAAGAGACACGAGCCGTGAGTGCGGGGCAGGACCCCGACATCGACCGTCACCTTGCGGATGTCCGTGAGGCCACGGCCGTCGGCGCGCACGCCCTCCTTGAGCACCATCGAGCGCAGCTCGTCGCGCTCGATGTCGTGGAGCAGCTTGCCGATGTAGATCTCCTGCTCGGCAAAGCGCTCCTTGAGGCTCGCGACCGCCTCTTGGGCGATGCGGTCGACCTCCTCCTGGCGGGCCTCCTTGCCGGGGATGCGGATGGCCTGGCGCAGTCGCTGGCGGTAGGTCTGGTCGAGCGCCTCCTGGAGGCTCGAGGTGTCGGGCGGCGCGAGCAGCGGGCGCTTGGGCTTGCCGGCGCGGCCGACCAGGTCGCGCTGGATCTCCACCAGCTTGCGGATGTGGCCCACGGCGAATTGGAGCGCGCCGATGAGGTCGGTCTCCGAGACTTCGCGCGAGCCGCCCTCGACCATGATGATGTTGTCGGCGGTCCCGGCCACGACGATGTCCATGTCGCTTTCGTCGAGCTGGGGGAACGTCGGATTCACGACCAGCTGTCCGTCGATCCGACCGACCCGCACCGCCGCGATGGGCTCGGGGAAGGGAATGTCCGACAGGTTGATCGCGGCCGAAGCGCCGATGAGGGCCAGGATGTCGGAGTCGTTCTCCTGATCCGACGACACCACCGTGGCCATGATCTGCGTCTCGTAGGGGAATTGCTTCGAAAACAGCGGCCGGATCGGACGGTCGATCAAGCGCGAGCTGAGCACTTCCTTCTCGGTCGGTCGACCTTCCCGCTTGAAGAAGCCGCCCGGGATCTTCCCGGCCGCGTAGGTCCGCTCGCGGTAGTCCACCGTGAGCGGAACGAAATCCCGGTTGGGACTCGCGTTCTTCGCGGCGCTCGCCGCGACCAGCACGACGGTTCCGCCCAACTGAACGACGGCCGAGCCTCCCGCCAGCTTCGCGAGCTTTCCGGTGGAGATCGTCAGGGTCTCGTTCCCAAAGGGCAGCGATACTTTTTGCTCAGGCATCAATCCGTTCCTGTCCTCTCGCCATTTCGGCTCCGGCGCGCGCCGGAGCCCATCGAGCGCCATCCCGGAGGAGCGAATCCCCGGGCGGTGCCTGCGGGAGCCATACGTCCCGCGCGCTGGGAACCGACCGGCGTGCGCCGGCTCGCGTTCCCCCGTCACGGCCCGCGCTATCGGCGCAGGCCGAGGTCTTTCACGACCTTGCGGTAACGCTCCACCCTCGTTGACTTGAGGTAGTCGAGCAACCGCCGCCGCTGGCCCACCATGCGCAACAAGCCGCGGCGCGATGCGTGATCGCGCTTGTGGACCTTGAAGTGCTCGGTGAGGTAGTTGATCTTCTCGGTCAAGAGCGCGATCTGGACCTCGGGCGAACCCGAATCTCCTTCGTGGATCTTGAACTTTCCGATGATCCCCTGCTTCTGCTCTCGTGAGAGCGTCACAGTGGTCACCTCCTGCACGGGATGAGGGGGGCTGGTGCCCCAGCCACCGGGTGCAAGTTCCCGGGTGGCCGAGCGGATCGCTACGGTGAACCGGTGTTCGGTGAGACGGAGCAATCTATCATTCCACGCCCTTCAAGGCAACGCCCGTCCGCGGCCCGATGTGCCGCCGGCGACGTCCCGGGGCACGGCCGCTACGGGGCGCACAGGCCCAGCCGGCGTCGGACCTCCGCGACGTCCGCATGCATCGCCGCCGTCAGGGCATCCGCGCTCTCGAAGCGAAGTTCCGGGCGCAGCCACTCCGCGAATTCGACCTCCAGGTCGCGGCCCACGAGTTCGCCGTCCCAGTCGAGCAGATGGACCTCGAGCGTCCGTACCTGGCCGCCGAAGGTGGGCCGCACCCCGATGCTCATGGCTCCCGGCAGCCGCCGCGCGTCCCCCGCCAGCCGCGCCCACACCGCGTAGATCCCGTCCGCCGGCACGAGCTTCTCCTCGTGCAGCCGCAGGTTCGCGGTCGGAACCCCGAGCGTGCGCCCGATGGCCTCGCCCCGCACGACCCTCCCGCTCAGGCCGTACCGCCGGCCCAGCAGCCGCGCCCCCTCCGCCACGCGGCCGGAGCCCAACAGCGCGCGGATCCGCGTACTGGTCACCGGGACCCCGTCGACCTCGAGCAGGGGGAGTGCCTCCACCGTGTAGCCGTGCTGACCGCCGATCTCGCCGAGCCGCCCGATGTCGCCCGATCGCCCGCGACCGAGGGCGAAGTCGGACCCCACGATCAGCGTGTGCAGCCGGTAGGGCTTCACCAGGTAGTCGCGGACGAACGTCTCGGGGGTCAGCGCCGCCAGCTCGCGGGTGAAGGGAATCAGCTCGAAGCGGTCCACGCCCAGGCCCCGAATGCGCTCGCGCTTCTCCTCGACCGGCGTCAGCGGCGGCGGCGGGTTGAAATTCGGGGCGAGCACGACGTCGGGATGGGGATCGAAGCTCACCACCACGCACGGTCCGTCGTGCGCGCGCGCGCGCGCCAGCGCCCGCTGGAGGATCTCCAGGTGCCCGAGGTGCAGCCCGTCGAAGACTCCGACGGCAACCGCCGCCCGCGGCGACGCGGTCAAGGCTCCCCCCGCTCCCTCCGCCCGGTGCGCACCGCCCACGGGAAGACCACGTGCGGGCAGACCCGCGCGCGGCCGGGGTCCTCCGGATCGGGAGCCAGCTCGCCGAGCGCAAGCGGATCGCCGTTCTCCGCGCGCGCGACGATCGAGCGCGGACCGCGGCCGAACAGCGCGGCCGACACGCCGCCCTCGCCCAGCGCCACCGCGGGCCGCCCGCCGTGTCCTAGCATCTCGGCCTGTTCCGCGTCCAGTACGACCGCCGGCAGCACGCCGAGCGCCCCGGCCAGCGGGGTGCCTCGTGCCAGGATGGCCTCGCGCGGCCCGCGGTCCAGGTCGGGAAGGGCGATCGCGCCTTCGAGCCCGAACGGCTCGCTGCGAAGCCGGCGCAGCGCGGCGAGCGCCCCGCCGACCCCGAGACGGGCACCGAGGTCGTGCGCCAGCGTGCGCACGTAGGTGCCGCCCGAGCAGCGCACCAGGAACCGCGCCTCGGGCAGGTCGAACCCCTGCCACTCCCACGCCGCGACGCGCACCCGGCGCGGCGCGCGCTCGACCACCTCGCCGCGGCGCGCGAGCTGATAGAGGCGCCGCCCCCCGTGCCGGAGCGCCGAGACCATCGGCGGCACCTGCGCGATCTCGCCGACCAGCGCCAGCGCCGCCGCGCGCACGTCCGTCTCGCTCACCCGAACCTCGTGGCGCTCGAGCACCTCGCCCTGGAGGTCCTGCGTGGAGGTGACGACCCCGAGGCGCACGGTCGCCAGGTAGGTCTTCTCGCCCCCCTGCCACACGGGTACGCAGCGCGTCGCCGCCCCGACCGCCACCAGCAGCAACCCGCTGGCGCCGGGGTCGAGCGTGCCCAGATGGCCGGCGAGCTTCACCCGCAGCCGGCGCCGAACGCGCGCGACGACATCGTGCGAGGTCATTCCCACCGGCTTGTCGAAGGCGAGCAGTCCCGACCATTCCGGCGGCGCCGCCCGCGGCGGCGCGATCGGCGCGCCGGGCGCGAACGCCGGGGTCACGTCGCTTCCTCGTCCTCGGCGGTCTCGCCGCGCTCGATCTGACGCAACAGCTCGTCGACCCGGGCGCCGCGCTCGAGCGACGTGTCGAGCTGGAAGCGAAGCTCCGGCACCTCGCGCAGGCCGAGGCGTGGCGCCAGCTCGTGGCGCACGAAGCCCGACGCGCTGCGAAGGACCTCCAGGACCCGCTCGCGTTCGGCGCCCTCCTGCAGCACGCTGACGTAGACACGCGCCAAGGAGAGGTCTCGGGTCACCTCGACGTCGGTGACGCCGACCCAGCAGTCGAGCCGCGGGTCGCGCAACCGGTGCTCGAGGATGTCCGCGATCTCGCGCTGCATCAGGTGGGCGACGCGCTCCGGCCGGATCCTCATTCGACTCGCTCCTCCCATTCCAGGAGTTCGGCCCCGTGGGCCGACTCGACCAACGACCGCACGGCCTGCAGCATCTCCGCGACCTGCCGGTGCTCCCCCGACACCACCGCCACCCCCAGTGCCGCGCGCTGCCACAGGTCCTGGTGGTCGACCTCGGCCACCGAAGCGTGCACCCGGTGGCGGATGCGCTCCTTGAGGCCCTTGACCACGGACCGCTTCTCCTTGAGCGACGTGGAGACCGGCAGGTGGAGCTCGATGCGCACGATGCCTACGAACATGCGCGCCTCCGGGGGGCGAATCGCGGGCGGGCGGGTCAAGGGGACGGCGTCGCGGACGGGCGACCGGAGCGACCGCTGAAGCGGATGGACGCGGCGACCGGCTAGAGGGTGCGGGCGAGTTCCTCGATGGCGTAGGCCTCGATCGTGTCGCCGACCTTGATGTCGTTCATGCCGTTGAGGGCGATACCACACTCGAAGCCGCTGTTGACCTCGCGCACGTCGTCCTTGAAGCGCTTGAGGGAATCGATGCTCCCGTTCCAAACCGTCGCGCCGTCGCGGAGCAGACGCACCTTGCCGGTGCGCGGGATGGTGCCGGAGAGGACCATGCAGCCGGCCACCGTGCCGGCCTTGGACAACCGGAACACCTGGCGAACTTCGGCCGCGCCCAGCACGACCTCCTTGAGCTCCGGCTTGAGCAGACCTTCCAGCGCCTGCTTCACTTCCTCGACCGCCTTGTAGATGACGTCGTACAGGCGGATTTCGACGCTTTCGCGTTCCGCCAGCTCGCGCGCCTTGGGATCGGGACGCGCGTGGAAACCGACGATGATCGCGCCCGACGCGGCGGCGAGCAACACGTCGGATTCCGTGATCTGCCCGACCGCCTGGCGGATGACGCGGATCTGCACCTCCTCGTTGCTCAGTTTGCCGAACGACTCGGACAGCGCCTCCACCGAGCCATCGACGTCGCCGCGGATGATCAGCTTGAGCTCGCTCAGCTCGCCGCGGGTCATCTGCGAGTAGACGTTGGTGAGCGAGATCGCCTTCGCCGCGCGGAACTCCTGCTCGCGGTGCAGCGCCTGGCGCTTGCTCGCGACGTCGCGCGCATCGCGCTCGTCCTCGAAGGCCACGAACAGGTCGCCCGCGGCCGGCGCCCCGCTCCAGCCCAGCACCTCCGCCGGGGTCGAGGGACCGGCGACGGCCAGGTGGCGTCCGCGCTCGTCGAACATCGCCCGCACGCGCCCCGAGTGCTGGCCCGCGACGAAGGCCTGACCGACCTTGAGCGTGCCCGATTCCACCAGCACGCTGGCGATCACGCCGCGGCCCTGCTCGATGCGCGACTCGAGCACCACGCCGCGTGCGCGGCGGTGGGGATCGGCCTTGAGGTCGAGCAGGTCGGCCGAAAGCAGGATCATCTCGAGCAGCCGCTCGACCTGGGTCCCCTTCTTGGCCGAGATCTCCACGCAGACATTCTTGCCGCCGTATTCCTCGACGACCACGCCGTGCGAAGCGAGTTCCTGCTTGACCCGCTCCGGCTGTGCCGCCGGCAGGTCGATCTTGTTGATGGCGACCACGATCGGCACGCCGGCCGCCTTGGCGTGGTCGATCGCCTCGATCGTCTGGGGCATGACCCGGTCGTCGGCGGCCACGACCAGCACCACGATGTCGGTCACCTGGGCGCCGCGCGCCCGCATCGCGGTGAACGCCTCGTGGCCCGGGGTGTCGAGGAAGGTGATCCGTCGCCCCGCCGGCAGCTCGACCTCGTAGGCGCCGATGTGCTGGGTGATGCCTCCCGATTCGCCGGCGATGACGTTGGTCTTGCGAATGTAGTCGAGCAGTGAGGTCTTGCCGTGATCCACGTGACCCATGACCGTGACCACGGGCGGCCGCGTCTCGAGCTGCTCGGGGAGATCCTCCTCGACGCCCGCCGGCTCCTCCGCCCCGTAGTCGGCGACGAACTCGACGTCGAAGCCGAACTCGTCGGCGACGGTCACGATCGAATCCTTGTCGAGACGCCGATTGATGGTGGCCATCAAACCCAGCCGCATGCAGGTCGTGATCACCTCCTGCGGCTTGACCTCCATCAGGTTCGCAAGCTCGGCCACGGTGATGAACTCCGTGGCCCGGATGACCTTCGATTCCTCGACGGCGATTTCCCCGTTCTCCCCTTCCCGGCGGCGGCGGTGACGGCGACCGCCGCCCTGGTCGAGGCTGGCCAAGGTCTTGCGGACGCTGTCGATCACGAGTTTCTCGTCCACCGTCTTCTTCTTCTTCCGGTCGCGGCGCCGCATTCCCCGCGGTTCGAAGGGACGCGAGGCAGGGCGCGCGGGCGCCCTGGACGACGCGGCGGGTGCCGCCGAGGTTCGCGCGCCGGCGGGACGCGCGGCGGCGGGCGGCGCGGCGGCCTGCGCGGCCGCTGCGGCGCGCGCCCGGTCCTCGCGCGCGCGCTGCACTTCCTGCTCGTGCTTGCGCGTCATCTCCTCGCGCACCGCGGTCCGTTCCTGCGCCATCTCGCCCTGGACTTTGGCCACCGTCTCCGCCGGCAGCGTGCTCATGTGGTTCTTGACCTCGACGCCGAGGCGTTTGACGATTTGCAGCACCGCCTCGCTCGACATGCCGAGGTCCTTGGCAACTTCGTAGACGCGCAGCTTCTTGGGCGCGGACGTCTTAGGCACGATCGTCTCCCTCGTTGGCCAGGGCGCCCGCTCTCGGCGTCGCCGAGGGTTCGCCATGCGCTACTCCCGCCTCTTCCGCCGCGGTCGGCGGGGCCTCCACCGGGGTCGGCGGGGCCGCCGCGGACTCGCCCTCGGTCCCGCCGGCGGTCGCCTCCGCCGCGGCGGCTTCGCCCGACGCCCCCGCATCGCTGTCATCGGCTTCGGGGGAGAACGCGAGCTCGTCGGCGCTCGCCGCCTGCGGCGGATGGGCGTCCAGGTACTCCCTGGCCGCGCCCATCAACTTCTCCGCCGTCTTCTCGCCCACCCCCGGAATCTCCATCAGCTTTTCCATCGTGGCGGCGAGCAACTCCTGCACGGTCTCGATCCCCGCCGAGATCAGCTTCTCGGTCGTGACTTCGCCCAGCTCGAGCTTCTCGATCTCGATCCGGCTCGCCTGCGCCAGGTCGTGGCGCTTCTTCTCCTCGCTCTTCGACGTGAGGTCGATCTTCCAGCCGGTCAGTCGCGCCGCGAGGCGGGCGTTCTGGCCCCCCTTGCCGATCGCGAGCGACAGCTGATCGTCGGCCACGACCACGTGCATGCGCTTCTCGTCCTCGAACAGCTTGACGTCCATCACCCGCGCCGGCGAAAGTGAACGCGAGACGAACACCGTGGGATCCTGCGACCAGGGTACGATGTCGATGCGCTCGCCTCCCAGCTCGCGGACGATGCTCTGGACCCGCGAGCCCTTGAGGCCGACGCACGACCCCACCGCGTCCACCCGCGGGTCGTTCGAGAACACCGAGATCTTCGAGCGCGCTCCGGCCTCGCGCGCGACCGCCTTGATCTCGACGATGCTCTCGGCGATCTCGGGAACCTCGCTCTCGAACAGGCGGCGCAGGAAATCGGGGTGGGTGCGCGAGAGAATGACCTGCGGGCCCTTGGCCGACTTGTCGACGTTCAGGACCACCGCGCGCACGTAGTCCCCCTGGCGATGGTACGAGCGCGGGATCTGCTCCCGCGCCGGCAGGAACCCCTCCGAATGGTCGAGCTTGACGATGACGTTGCCGCGGTCGACCTGCTGCACCACGCCGCGGACCAGGGTCCCGATCTTGTCGGAATACTCGCGAAAGACGCGATCGCGCTCCGCCTCACGCACGCGCTGGATCAGTACCTGCTTGGCAGTCTGGATCGCATTGCGCCCGAACTCGGCGATCGCCAGAGGGAAGGTGAGCACGTCGCCGACCTGCGCGCTGGCCCGATGCGCCCGCGCCTCCTCGACGGTGATCTGCAGCGCGGGATCCTCCACCGTCTCGACCACGGTCTTGCGGATCGCCACGGAGATCGCGCCGGTCTCGTTCGAAAACTGCACCTGGACGTCGGCGGTCGCGCCGTACTTCTTCCGCACGGCGCTGGCCAGCCCCGCCTCCAGCGTCTCGACCAGCAGCGCGCGATCCACGCTCTTCTCGCGCGTGATCTGGCTCAACGCATCCAGGATTTCGTTGTTCATCGCGCTCCTCCCCGCGGGTGCCGCACGGCCGCGGAAGCGGAAGCGGCCTTCGCGCTCCGGACTTCGGCCCACGGATCCACCACCAGGCGGGCCGATTTCACTTCGGCCCACTCGAACCAGACATCGGTCGTCTCCTCCACCCGCAGCCCGACGCGATTGCCGTCGGGATCCAACAGGTCGCCCTCGAAATTGCGGCGTCCCTCGTGCGGCTCGTGCAAGGCGATCGTGGCCCGCCGCCCGGAGAAGCGCCGCACCGACTCCAGCGTCTTCAGCGGTCGATCCAGGCCCGGCGAGCTGACCTCCAGATGGTAGCTCCCCGGAACCGTCTGGTTCATGTCCATGCAGTCGGCGAGCCTGCGGCTGAACGAAGCACAGTCGCCGATCGTGATCCCCCCCGGCTTGTCGAGCAGCACTCGAATGGACTTTCCCCGCCCATGCACCCCGAATTCGACATCCACGAGTTCGTAACCGGACTCCTCGGCGAGCGGCTGCGCCAACTGGCGAACTTCTTCGCGGACTTCCAATTTCGCTCCCGGAAGAGACAAAAAACGGAGTGGTCGCACCACCCCACTCCTCGCCTGTAACATACAGCAAGGCATGAGGCAAGAGCAAGTGTAAAAGAAGTTGACACCGGCCTCTCGGTCCACTCCCGAGGGAGCCGGGCGGCCCCCATGCAGGTCGGTGCTATGGGTTGCGGGGAGCGGAGATCGGCCTGGCGAGGGGACTCCGATAGACGATCCAGGCCGCCACCCGTGCCACCTCGGCCAGGCTCTTCGGGGAGACCTGGTCGGGAAGATCGGCCGGGGTGTGCCAGGCGCGGTAATCGAAGTCGATGATGTCCACCGCCGGCACCCCCGCGTCGAGCAGAGGCACGTGATCGTCGGTGATGGCATACCGCGCCCGGGTGTGAAAGTGCACGGCCCCGGTCGCACGCGCGGCCTCGAGCACCAACTCCACCAGATTGGAAGCGCGCTCCTGCGAGATCACCTCCGGGTAGATGCCGAGATCCCGATCCCCCACCATGTCGAAGATGAAGGCGGCCTGCGGCCCCGTGCCCGCGGCGACCAGCGGCCTCACGCTGTCGGCGAACGCCCGAGCGCCGCGCGAGAATTCGTTGGGAAACGCCGCGCGCCCCTGGTCCTCCCCGTCGAAGAACACCAGGTCCACCGGCCGAGCCGGCGGGCGACGGCTCATGAGCTCCGCCACCTCGAGCAGCACCGCCACCCCCGAAGCACCGTCGTTGGCGCCCGGCACCGGCAACGACCGTTGGGCGGGATCCGCCGCCTGGTCGCTGGCCGCTCGCGTGTCCCAATGCGCGCCGAGCACCAACGAACGCCCCGCGGAGGGCCCGAAGCGGGCGATGATGTTCGTGATCTCGAGCGGCCGGCCGGCAACGGTATCGAGGGCGCCCTGCACGCTCACGCGCCCGCCGAGCCGCGCGATCTCGCCGATCAGCCACTCGCGCACCGCCCGATGTCCGGCACTGCCCGGGATGCGCGGGCCGGCCTCCACCTGATGCACGACCCGCGCATACGCGCGCTCACCGTCGACGTCGAACCGCGCCGCGCATGCCGCCGGCGCCACCAGAAGCAGCACCGCCACCAGGACTCGCGCGCCCCGCGCCACGGTCAGAAGGTGAACTGGCCGCGCAACTCGACCCGGATGTTGCGCCGGACGATGTCACGCTGCAGGTCGCGCGTCTGGCCAAAGCCGAGTGCCACATTTCCGGTCACGTTCGAGCTGAAGCCGTAGGATCCGTTGGCATTGAGCGACAATCGGTCCTCCTTCACCGGGAACTGCGGGGTGGAGTTGTTGTCACGCAGGGTCTCGCCGCTGTGGAGCGAGTAGACGATGGCGAGCCCGAGGCTGACGGTCTGCCGCACGATGCTCTCCTTGCCGAAGACGTTCACCTTCTGGCCCTGGCTGTACTGCCGGTTGAGGCTGAAATTGACGTCGGTGTTGCGGTCGGTGGTGACCGAGGTCCCGAGCTGGAAATTCCGGCGCTCGGTGACCCGGCGCTCCACCCGCAACTCGGCGCGGGTGCCGTTCTTGAGGTCCCCCTGGATGCCGATGAGCGGGCGCCACTCGCTGCTCGTCGCGATGCCCGTGCGGACGTCGCCGCTGAGGTAGTCGGTCGACCGGGACCGATTGTACGCCGTCCGCAGTCGCGGTGCGTTCATGAGGCGGTCGAGTCCGATCACGTTCGGCACCCGCCCGTAGTCCACGTCGAGGTCGGGAAACCGCGAGCTGTCCGTCCGCCGCGTCACCAGGTTCGACTCGCTGCGGCGCGACGACACCTCCGCCCGACTCGACACCGACGCCCCGAAACCGAGGCCGATCCGCGCCCGGGAGGCGGCCCGCCAGTCGCGCGCGAGCGATCCCTGGTTGCCGAAGGCCGCGGTCACCCGGCCCGCGGAGGAATCCGACGAGAAGCCGGGGTCGCGCGACAGCCCCGCCAGGTAGAGCGGGCTCGGCGTGCCCAGCACGCGACTGTACGCGCTCGACCAGTTGACGGAGAACTCCGAGTTGATCGTTCCCAGATTCGAAAGCAGCTTGGCGAGCACCGCGCCGCCACCCCCGCCTGCCGCGCCGCTGTCGCTTGGGGCGGCCGAGCGGCGGCTCAACCGGTCGAAGGGCAGGTCCCAATTGGCCGTGACGCCCTGCGAGTTCGCGATCGAGCGCACGCTGAGGTCGGACGAGAGCTCGGGCCCGTTGTTCTGCGCGTAGCCCGACCGCCAGCCCAACGTCGGGTTGAGCCACGGGCCGCGGCTCAAGGCGTAGCGCGCGTCCATCGCCTGACGCCAGTTCACGACCTTCCCCAGGTTGATGAAGCCGACTCGCTCCGTGAGCTGGTCGCCCAGCGTCAAGTTGCGGGTGCCCTCGAAGTGGTGGTGGAAGAAATCGAATGGCCGCGTGTCGGCCCCGAAGGCGATGGTTCCAGAGCGTCCCTGGAGGTCGTTGCGCAGCACCAAGGTTCGGGTCGAGTCCTGGAGCCGGTCGTAGTACCGCGAACGCCGAGTGCTCAGGGCGTAGTTCCAGAAGAACCGCTCGGGCAGCGGATAGAACTTGGTGTTCGTGCCCGGCAGCTTGAGCACGAGGATGCTGCGCGGGGAGATGCCATAGTTCACCGTGGCATTGAGCGTCGTCGAGGTGTCCACGCTGCTCGGGGTTCGGCCGTTCGTCTGGGTGCCGTTGATGCTGGAGGTGATGCCGCCCAGCGTGTAGCGCAGCAGCGGGTGGGCGCGTTCGCTCCAGGCGCGCGAGTAATTGGCGCCCCAGGAGCGCGCCTCGTTGCGCGACTCGCTGACGTCCGACAGCGCGCCGGTGCGCACGATGTCGTCGCCCGCGGCGAACCGCGGCTTGGAGGAGTTCCGCGAATACGCCAGGTTGACCGGCAGCACGATTCCGGTCGCCTCGAAGAAGCGGTGCAGGTCGAAGTTGGTGGAGAGCAGCAGCTGGTCCGTGCTGCTGCCGGTGCCGCGGGCTTCCCCGACGCTCAGGAAGTTGGCGTCGCGCCCGTTCCACGACACGTTGTAGGCCATGAGGTTCGCCATTCTCCCATTGACCTGCACGCGCTGCGCGCGGCCAACGTCACGCGCGACGTCGATGGCACGCAGCTCGTCGAACCACAACTGGCCGCCCTCGGCCACCCGGGCGGGGTCCGTGCGGGCGTTGACGATGCCGAACGAGACACGGCGCAGGCGAGTGAACGACGGCCGGCCGTGGATGATGAGCGAGTCCGGACCGGCGCTGCTGAGCCCGGGCCCGGCCGCGTGGTATTCGATGATCCCGGTCTTGGGAAAGTCGGGGTCGAGCTTGAGAACCGAAACATCGGTGAGTCGCAGGTTCACGCGCTGCCAGCCGGCTCCATAGTCCCTGGGGGGGGCCGGCCCCTGGAAGGTCCCGATCGGGGCGCGGTACTCGTAGTAGTTGTCCCCGGTCTCGTCGGAGGCGAAGCGCACGAAATAGAAGAGCGAGTCGTCGCTCGCCGTGATTCCCGCCGTCGCCCGCGTCGAGCGGACGAACCAGCTCAGCGCTCCGTAGCGGCTGTAGTCCTCGTTGATCGAGAAGGACTTGAACGCCTCGATCTCGCCCTGGGCGCCGAGGTTCGAGAACTCGAGCGCGATCGACTGCTCGCGGCGATCGAGCTCCAGGTTGCCGCTCACGGTGCTGCCGGGATTGAACGGCGGGTTGTAGCGCTCCTTGTCGTCCAGGTTGTTGACGGAGTTGAGGGTGACGCCGGTGCCCACCGCCTGGGCGACCGAATCGGGGTCGCTCGCCTGCCAGCGGCTGCCGACGATGTCGAGACCGCCGAGCATGAACAGGGGACGCTTGCGCTCCTTGCCGTCCAGGACCACCGTCGGATCGGGCTGGGTGAAGCCCTCCAGCCAGACGCGCACGTGCTGGGCGAGGGTGAGATTGGGGTTGCCGACCAGCGTGTCGCGGTCCGCGAGCGGAATGCGGAAGCGGCGCCAGCCGTTGCCGACGTCCGTGATCTGGAACGTGGTGTCGCCGAGATCGACGACGTAGCCGTAGTAGCTCTCGTCGGTGTCCAGATTCTGGTTGAGGTTGAGGTCCTCGGTGTCGGGGTACGGGCGGACCGACTTGTTGTTCTCGGTGCCGTTGGTGAAGAGCCAGCGGCGCGGGTCCAGCTCGTCGTAGGTCTCGTCCACGTTGCGGAAGTCGTCGCCGGAGTGGTCGTTGGGACCGGCGGTGGCGAGATCCAGGGTCGCCAGGCTGCCCTCGCCCTTGTCGTCGGTCACGCCGTCGAGCCCGGTGTCCTCGTTGTTGTTGTCGGTCACGGTGAGCTGGTTGTCGCGCGGCACCTTGTCTTCCGTCTGGAGGTAGGTGTCGGGTGGGACGTCCGGCGAGCGCTGCTGGTCCTCGCTGACGCGCCCGAGATCGATGTGGAGCTTGACGTGGTCCTGCCGCATGCGGTCGCGGGACGCGGCGTCGGTCCCGTCGTTGACCCACAGCTCGATGAACTGGGCGCGTGACACGTCGATCCCGACCGCGTCGAGCTGGTAGGTGAGGCCGGTCCACAGCGGCGTGCCGGGCGTGTAGCCCACGGTCGGGAAGCGCGGGGCCGAGATGCCCAGGACCTGGCGGGTGTTGTCCCCACCCTCGGCTTTCCCGAGCGTGGGCTTGAGATCGCTCTCCTTCACCCCCTTGGTGGGCGTGAACCAGCGCACCTCGCTGTTGTGCAGGTCGGCCCGGAACTGGACCGGCCGGGGCCGGCTCGACCACCGCCAGCGCTCGGAGATGAGCGACAGCGACACCGCGTCGCGCACCCCCTCCATGTCGTCGATGTAGACCTCGTTCTTGGTATTGGGGTTGGGGAACGAGGCGCCGACCTCGGCTTGCACCCGCAGGTCGGAGGGCGCGGTGGTGCGCACGCCCGGCAGCCGGTCCACCAGGCGCGTCATCCAGTCGGGCCGAAAGGTCCACTCGGTGTTGAGATCGCCGATCAGGCTTCGCGACGGCTCCTCGCCGAGTCGCGGGCGCAAGTCCTGGGCGCCGCGGCTCTCGTACATGAAGGCGCCGCCGAACGAGCGGTCGCGCCCCTCCATGCGGAACGCGCTGCCGAGCAGCGTGCGCCCCGCCTGCTGGAACAACGGGGCGTAGGAATAGTCCACGTTGAGCTGGTCGGAGGGGCCGAGCTGGCGCTTGAGCGTCACCCGGCCGAGATCGTAGTCGATCGTGTAGTCGGTGTTGCGGGCCAACACCTGCCCGTTGATGGTGACGACATCCGACCCATCGATGATGTTGCCGCGGCCGAGCACGATCTCGCCCGCCGCCCGCGCGGCGGTGAACTCGACCTCGATGTAGTAGCGCGAGTCGAGGCTGCGCTGCACGTAGTACTTGTCGTAGATCGTCGGATTGGCCGCGTTCACGGCGCCCTCGGTGCCGACCAGCGAGTCGCGGCGGAAGAGGAAGCTGCTCAGGAACTTCTCGAACGCCTTGCCGCCCGCGCCGATCCGCGGGGCGAAGGGCCGCAGATCGAGAAAGAACAAGGTGCCCTCGTTGTAATTGACGAACACCCGGGCGTTGCTGTTGACCGCGGTCCCGTCCACGTCGCCGTCGTGCTTGCGGAACACGGGCACGCCGGTGGTCTCGTCGATGTTGTCGAGTCCCAGCAACTCGATGTAGGGCACCGGCGTCCCGTTGGGGAGGCTGATGAACGTCAGCGGCGGATCGTCGCGTCCCTTGCGGATGCTGAGCTTGAAGGTCGTGGGGTCGATGTTCTGGCCGGGGAGCTGGTAGAAGTTCCTGAGCTCGAGGTCGCGCGTGGCGGTGATCGGGTCACCGGCGTCGAAGTTCCCGTTTGCCAGCTGGCGCAGCGCGCTCACCGGCGGGCGCAGCAGCTTCATCCGCAGGGCCGGCACCCCGTCGCCGTCGTCCACCAGACTCCCGCCGACCACCGTTTCGGGCCCCGCCGCGGTTCCGTTGGCGTCCACCGCGCGCCGCGCGTAGGTCACGGCCAGGCGCTGCTCTCCGGTGAGCGGTCGTCGCAGGCGGATCACCTTGAACAGCGTGCCGAGCGGGAAGACGTCGTGCAGGATCTCGTAGTCCTGGTCGGAGCCCTGATTGAGGAGCGCGAAGGAGCCGCGCACCGAGGCGCTGTCGACGCAGCCGCAGTCGGCCTGCGCGGGGTCGGCCAACGCGCGGCCGCGCACCAGGTTCTGATCGCTCCCGTAGTTGTAGTCGTCACGGTAAAGCCGGATGCTGGTGTCCGGGATGGCGTAGGCCTGGATGAAGGTCGAGTCCCCCGGGATGTTGGGGTCGTAGAGCAGGAAATAGGTCCCGCGCTGGTAGTCGAGGTCGTAGAGCGTCTGGTTCTGCCTGGACGAGCCCCCGGCGTACGAGGCGCGCTCGCTGCGCCCCTCCTGCTTGCTCGCCAGGATGGTGAAGTCGACCGGCCCGACGCGGCTCGCCGCCTTGACCCCGAACAGTCCCTCGTTGCGGCCGCTGTACGAGACGTACTGGGTCCCCGGCAGCGTGAGGTTGGTGTTCCCGAGGTCGAGCGCCTGGATCAGGTCGTCTTCTTCCCCCTTGTAGTTGATGGCGATGCGATTGGTGAGCGGGATCGGGTTGATCGAATTCTGGAGCAGGTTCACCTTGATGCGGTCCGAGAGCTGGCCCTGGAGCTGGATGTTGAGGTCCTGCTGCATGTCGAGCGACGGGAACAGGCTCTGGCGCTGGCCGAGGAGGCCGGTCTGCTGGTTGGTCCAGTTGCTCTGGCCCGACAGGCGGATGTTCTCGGAGCCCGACACGTTGAGCGCCGGGCCGCCCGGGCCGAGCAGGCTCTGGACCTGGCGCGGCAGCGGGGAGGGAAGCTGGAACGAGAGACCGCCGCGCTGTTGCGCCGGGCTGTTGATCCCGAGGGAGTTGATGCTCTGGCGCGAGCTGGCCTCCCACTGGCGGCGGAAGTTCTCGCGGGTGAGTTCGCTCGAATAGGCGCTGAGCGGCAGCTCCGCGCCCCGCCCCAGCATGACGTCGCCCATCTCGGGAATGGCGGACACGGTGCCCGAATCCGGGTCGAACCGGATCCGGAGCTTGCGGGGGTCGTAGCCGATGCGCAGCCCGGTCGGGCTCGGAGTCAGGGTGGGCAGCCGCGCGCGGATGAAACGATCCTCCAGGGCCAGCCGCGAGGGGGTCTTCCACGCCGGGGGCAGGGAATCCGGGGGTGCGGCGGGGCGGTGCTTCAGGCCGAGGCCGGGGAGGCCAAAGGGAAAGCCCAGGAGGATGACCAGGGCCGGCAGGGTCAGGGCATTCAGCATGGGGCTTTCAAATGAGTTGCGCCTCCGAGTGAGGAGGCGCCCGTCGGGAACGTATCAGCCCAGGTCGCGGCGGTCAAAGGCTTTAGCGCCGAATTCGGTCGCCCCTGGCGCGACCCATGGAGTAGTCTGCCACGCGTGCGTATCCTCCGTTCCTACATCCTGCGACAGCACTTGGTTCCCTTCCTGCTCGGCTTCGGCGTGGTGACGTTCATTTTGGAGATGGACGTCCTCTTCGACTACCTCGATCTGGTGGTGAACCGGGGGGTGGCCGTGGGGATCGTGGCCCAGCTTTTCGTCCTCTCCCTGGGGTACATCGTGGCCCTCTCGGCGCCCTGCGCGGTCCTGGTGGCCGTGCTCATGACCTTCGGCAGACTCTCCCAGGATAACGAGATCAACGCATTGCGGGCCAGCGGCGTCAACCTCGGCCAGGTCCTGCTCGGGCCGCTCGCGGCCTCCGGAGCGCTGGCGATCGCCCTCACCCTGTTCAACAACCACGTCTTGCCCGAGTCCAATCACGCGTTCGCCAACCTGCTCATCGACATCGGCCGCATGCGTCCAACGGTAAAGCTCCAGGAGGGGGTGTTCATCACCGATTTCCCCGGCTACAACATGCTGGTCCAATCCGTGAACGGGCGCACCAACGAGATGCGTGGCATCACCATCTACCAGCTCAATCCGGGCGGGCCGCCGACCACCATCCTGGCCAAGCGCGGCTTCCTCTCCTACACCCCCGACGGCCGCAGCGCGGTGCTCGATCTCAAGGACGGCGAGATCCACGAGATCCCCGCCGAGGAGGGCGGGTCGCGCCGCTACCGGCGGCTGGTGTTCAAGACGCATGTCATCAACATCGCGGGCGCGGGCGGATTCCTCGAGCGCACCGTGCGCGACTCGCGTGGCGACCGCGAGCTGGGGGCGCGCGAGCTGATGACGGTCCGCGACAGCGTCGAGGCCCAGTACCGCGCGGCGCTGATGGCGCGCCGCCGGCAGCTGGTGCAGCAGGGCGTGCCGCTCGACCGCGCTGCCGCGCTCGCGCCCGAGGGGCTCCCGCTCGGAGCGCGCCTCGCCGGCCTCCTCGGCCGCCTCCTCGGACGCGGCGACCCCCTCGACCGGCTGGAGCAGTCGTATCCGCAGGCCCGCGCCGAAATCGACATGTGGCGCCTCGAGCGGGAGGCGTTGCAGAGGCGGATCGCGCACCTGTCGGTCGAGATCCACAAGAAGTTCTCGCTCCCGGCGGCCTGCGTCGTGTTCGTGCTCATCGGGGCTCCGCTCGGCATGCGCGTGCGGCGTGCCGGCCCGGCGGTGGCGTTCGTCTCCATCGCGTTCTTCCTCTTCTACTATCTTTGTCTGGTCGGGGGCGAGGAGCTGGCCAGCCGGCTGCTGCTGCCGTCCTGGCTGGCGATGTGGCTGCCCAACATCGTGCTCGGCGTGTGGGGGCTCGACTGGACCCTGCAGGCGTGTGACCTGAAGCCGCGGTGGGGCCGTCCCGCCCGCGTCCCGGCAGCGGCGTGAAGATCCTCGACCGCTACGTGCTGCGCGAATTCCTAGGCTACCTGGTGCTCGGCCTCGCGGGGTTCATCGTCATCTTCATCGTGGTCGACATCTTCGAGAAGATCGACGTGTTCCTCGACAACCATGCCGCGCTCGGCACCGTGGCGCGCTTCTACCTCTACCGCGCCCCCGAGGTCGTCGTGCAGGTGCTGCCGGTGGCGCTCCTGCTCGCCACCTTCCTGGCGCTCGGGCAGCTCAACAAGTTCGGCGAGCTGACGGCGATGCGCTCGGCCGGCATCCCGCTGCTGCGCATTCTGCGTCCGGTGTTCGCCAGCGCCGGAGCCGCGGCCTTCGTCGCGCTGACGCTCGGGGAATTCGTCGTCCCGCCCGCCAGCCGTGAGCGCGACGCGATCTACAACGACCAGATCCGGAGGATCCAGCGCCAGACCGTCAACGAGCGCGCCGATGTCACCTACCTCGGCGAGGGCGGGCGGATCTTCTACATGCGCCTCTACCTGATCAAGGACCAGCGCATGCACGAGGTGTCGCTGCAGGAGTTCCGGCACGGCGAGCTGTGGAGGCGGATCGACGCGGCCGAGGCGAGCTGGGACGGCCAGCAGTGGGTGTTCTCCTCCGGCTACGAGCGCACCTTCTCCGGCGGTCGCGAAATCGCGAGCCCCTTCGAGCGTCTCGTCGTGCCCGGGATCCGCGAACGCCCGGATGACTTCGCCAAGCAGAGTTTCAACCCGGACGAGATGAACTTCCTCGACCTGCGCGCCTACGTGGACAAGCTCCGCGCCAGCGGGGCGCGGGTCGCGAACTACCTCGTGGACCTGCACCTCAAGCTGGCGTTCCCGCTGGTCAACCTGGTGGTGGTGATGATCGGCGCGGCGCTCGCCACCCGCCTGCGAATGCAGAGCGCGGCGCTCGGGTTCGGGCTCTCGATCGCGATCTCGTTCCTCTACTACGGCTTCATGCGCACCGGGCAGGCGCTCGGCCACAGCGATGCGCTTCCGCCCTACCTCGCCGCGTGGATGGGCGACATCGTCTTCGGCCTGGTCGGCGTCGTGATGCTGATCCAGGCCCAGCGCCACTGATCCCCGGGGGCAGTCCTCGCCGCCACCGTGCGGCCCCGGCCCGAGCGGCGGCGCGTCACACCTCGGGCACGCGGGCCAGCGTGCCGAGGCCGGCACAGTAGTCGACGTCGCGCGCGAACTCCCCGCCCATCTCGCGCAGCATGCGTCCGTGGGACGATCCCTGGACCACGGTGCGCACCTCCGCGGCGTCGCGGGGCGCGAGACGCCGCGCGAGCCGCGCGGCCGCGCCCTCCAGGCGGGCCCCCCGCTCGCCGAGGCGGGCGCACAGCCAGCCCGCGCAGGCGGCGTCCTCGAGGGCGAAGCCGCCGAGCTTGCCGGAGCACACGATGGTGACGGCGCCCGCGCCGCGCAGCGCCTCGACCACCGCCGGCGCGTTGATGAACGCGGCGAGCAGCCGGCGCCGCGCGCCGGCGGCACGCAGCAGGGCGAGCGCGCCATTGGTCGAGGCGAAAACCAGCGTGCGGCCGGCCACCACCTCCGGCGGGTACTCGAACGGGGAGTTGCCGCGATCGAAGCCCGCGATCATTCGGCCGTCGCGCTCGCCGCACAGCAGGGCCTCGGGATGCCTCTGCCTCAGCGCGAACGCCTCCTCCGCGCCGGCGGCGGGAATGACGCGGGCGGCGCCGTGCTCGAAGGCGACGGTCAGCGTGGTGGTCGCGCGCAGCACGTCCACGACGACCGCGGTGTCGCGCGGGCGCGGGCCCGCCTCCGGCGCGAGCAACACCGAGACGCGCACGCCGGGCTACCGCGCGACCGCGCGGCCCTCGGCGGATGACGCGGGGTCGGTCTTGAGCAGCGACTCGACGAAATGCGTGTCGAGATCGCCCCGCTGGAAGCGCGCGTCGCGCAGGGCGAGCTGGTGGAACGGAATCGTGGTCTGGATGCCCTCGACGATCATTTCCTCGAGGGCGATCTCCATCCGTCGCAACGCCTCGGGGCGGTCCTTGCCGTAGGCGATGAGCTTGCCCACCATCGAGTCGTAGTAGGGGGGAACCACGTAGCCCGCGTAGACGTGGCTGTCCACGCGGATACCGGGACCCCCCGGTTTGTACCAGTAGGTGATCGCGCCGGGGCTGGGCCGAAAACCGTGACGGTAGTCTTCGGCGTTGATGCGGCACTCGATGGCGTGGCCGCGCCACTCGACCTCGTCCTGGGTGCGCGACAGGACCTCCCCGGCCGCAACCCGGATCTGCTCCTTCACCAGGTCCAGCCCCGTGACCTCCTCGGTCACCGGGTGCTCGACCTGGATGCGGGTGTTCATCTCCATGAAGTAGTACGAACCGTCCTGGTCGAAGAGGAACTCCATGGTGCCGGCGTTGACATAGCCGATGGCCCGTGCGCCGCGCACCGCGAGCTCGCCGACCGCGCGACGCTGCTCCACCGACAGGAACGGGCTCGGCGCTTCCTCGATCAGCTTCTGGTGGTTGCGCTGGACCGAGCACTCGCGCTCACCGAGGTGGATGAGATGGCCGTGGGTATCGCCGAAGATCTGGAACTCGATGTGGCGCGGGCGCTCGATGTACTTCTCGAGGTAGACCGCATTGTTGCTGAACGCGGCGCCGGCCTCGGCCTGGGCGATGCCGAAGCCCGCCCGCAGCTGCTTCTGGTCCCAGGCCACGCGCATCCCGCGGCCGCCGCCGCCGGCGGTCGCCTTGATGATCACCGGGTAGCCGAGCGCCTCGGCGACGGGCAGCGCCTCCTCGACCGAGCCGAGCAGGCCGTCACTGCCCGGCACCACCGGCACCCCGGCCTCCCTCATGGTGTGGCGCGCGACCGACTTGTCGCCCATTTTCCGGATCATCTCCGGGGTGGGTCCGATGAAGACGAAGCCGCAGGAGGCGCAGACCTCGGCAAAGTGCGCGTTCTCGGCGAGGAACCCGTATCCGGGGTGGATGGCGTCCACACCGGTCACCTCGGCGGCGGAAATCAGGCGCGCGACGTGATTGTAGGATTGGGCCGGGGCCGGAGGCCCGATGCACACCGACTCGTCCGCCAGCCGCACGTGGAGGCTGTCCCGGTCGGCTTCGCTGAACACCGCGACCGTGGGGATGCGCAGCTCGCGGCAGGCGCGGATCACGCGCAACGCGATTTCTCCACGGTTGGCGACCAGGACTTTCCGGAACATTCTCCCCGCGTCAGGCTCTACTTGCTCATCCAGTCGGGGCTCTTCTTGACCCCCGGCGGAGCGGGCGTGCTGCCGCCCACGGCGTCGGTCCCGCGCCCCACGGTGGTGATGCGGGGACCGTCCTTCGCCTCGTCATCGGCTTTCCACGAGCGATCCGACGTCCCGTCGATACCCTTGAGCTTCAGGCTCAACTCGTTCGGGTTGTTGCAGTTCTTGAGCGCCTCCTCCTCGCTGATCAATCCGGCGGAAAGCAGCGAGAGCGCTGACTGGTCGAAGGTCTGCATGCCGTACTGGATCCCGCCCTCGGCGACCGCCGAGCGGATCATCAGCGACTTCTCCGGGTCGAGAATGTACTCGCGAATGGTCGGTGTGGACACCATGATTTCCACGGCCGGGACGCGGCCGGCGCCGTCCTTGCGCGCGACCAGGCGCTGGGAGACCACCGCCTTGAGGTTCGAGGCGAGCGACAGCCGCACCTCGGTGTGCTGGTGCGGCGGGTAGAAGGAGATGATGCGCTGCAAGGTCTGCACCACGTCCGTGGTGTGGAGCGTGGAGAGCACCAAGTGACCGGTGTCGGCGGCCATGAGCGCGGTGCTCATGGTCTCGTGGTCGCGGATCTCGCCCACCAGGATGATGTCCGGGTCCTGGCGGAGCACGTACTTGAGTCCGTCGTGGAACGACCGCGTGTCGAGCCCCACCTCGCGCTGGTGGATGAACGACATGCCATCGCGGTGCAGGAACTCGATCGGGTCCTCGACCGTGATGACGTTGCGCGTGGTCACCTTGTTGATGGCGTCGATCATCGCCGCCAACGTCGTGGACTTGCCCGAACCAGTGCGCCCGGTCACCAGGATCAGGCCGCGCGGCTCGAAGGCCATCTCGCGCACCGCCGGCGGCAGGCCGAGATCCTCGATGGTCGGCACCTCGACCGGGACATGGCGCAGGGCGAGCGCGGGCGTGCCGCGCTGCATGAAGACATTGGCGCGGAAGCGGGCCAGTCCCGAGACGCCGAAGGCGAAGTCGATCTCGTTGTGCGTGGAAAAATAGAGCCGCTGCTCGTCGTTGAGGAGCTGGTTGGTGACTTCGCGCAGCTCCTGGGCGCTCGGGGCGGGCTCGTCGAGCGTGTAGAGCACGCCATCGACACGGACGACGGGCGGCGTGCCCGCCTTCAAGTGGAGATCGCTGCCGCGCGACTCGATCATCTTTTCGAGTACGGTCCGGATGTTCATGCCGATCCCTCATGCCGGTCGCGGCACCGCCCCTGCCGCGGCGGACCCTGACGCTGCCCGGCTTCGTCGGTCCGGCCGGCTCCGCCGCGCGGCGCCAGCGCCTGTCGCGGAAGTGCCCGCCTCGCCTCCCGGCGGCCGGTACCGGTCGCCGGCGGCCTCAGTCGGGCTCGACCAGGAAGAGCTTCTGGCCGAACTCGACCGGCTGCTGGTTCTCGACCAGGATCCGGGCCACCCGCCCTCGCGTTTCGGACTCGATCTCGTTCATGAGCTTCATGGCCTCGACGATGCAAACCGTCTGCCCGACCTCGACCATGTCGCCCACTTCGACGTACGGATCTGCGTCCGGCGCCGGGGCGCGGTAGAAAGTCCCCACCATGGGGGACGTGATCGCGACGTGCCGTTCGGCGGGTGCCGCCGGGGTCGCCGCGGCGGAAGCCCCCGCGGGCTCCGCCGGCCAGCCGGCCGGCGGCGCGGCAGGCATCGCCGGGTACCCGAAGGCGGGCGCGTTCGCGGACCCGGACTGCGCGGAAATCCGCACGGTCCGGCCCCCCGTGCTGATCTCGAGCTCGCCGATGCCGGTCCGCTGAACGAGCCGGATCAGCTGGCGGATCTCGGTCAACCCGACCGTGCCGAGTACGTCACCGGCGGGGTTATCGGCCCGCGCCGCGCGCGACTTGATCGGTTTGCCGGCGGCCGGACGTGGCCGCGACGCCTTGCGCCTACGCCCGGCCGGCACGGTCCAGATACCCAACCAGGCCACGGAGCGCGAGCAGGTAACTGTCGACTCCGAAGCCCTGAACGACGCCCAGCGCAGCGGAGGAGAGGGTCGACACGCGGCGAAACGACTCTCGTGCGTGGGGATTCGACACGTGCACCTCGATGAGGGGAATCCCGGCCGCGGCCACCGCGTCACGCAGCGCCACGCTCGTGTGCGTCAGGCCAGCCGGGTTCAGCAGCACACCGTGCGCGCTCTCGCGAGCCCGGTAGAGGGCGTCGATCAGCACACCCTCGTGGTTGCTCTGGAGGCTCTCGATCTCGCACCCCAGTTCCGCCGCCAGCTGCACGAGCCGCTGCTGGAGGTCTTCCAGCGTGGCGCGCCCGTAGACGTCGGGCTCGCGGCTTCCCAGCGCGTTGAGATTCGGACCGTTCAGCACCAGGATGCGATGCATCGGGCCTCGCGGACGGGCCAAGCTCGTCAGGCCCGGGCCCCGGCTTCCAGCAGGACCGCCCGCACCAGGCGGCCCGATATCAAGCGCGGCACGCTAGCATGGCCCACTCGGGTCGTCAACACCCAGCGCGCTCCACCGCGCGCCCGCTTCTTGTCACGCGCGATCGCCTCGAGCAGCGCGCCCAGATCGGTGGAGGGCATCCGCCGCGGAAGCGAGAACGCGTCGAGCAGGGCGTCCTGCGCGGTGCGCGCTTCGGGGGCGAGCCCGGCGAGACGGACCGAGAGGGCGGCCGCCGCGCGCATGCCGATGGCCACCGCTTCGCCATGCAGCGGCCCGCGATAGCCGTGGGCGGCCTCGATCGCGTGTCCCAGCGTGTGGCCGTAGTTGAGCGCCGAGCGCAGCCCGCCCTCGCGCTCGTGCTCGTCGCCCCGCACGATCCGGGCCTTGGCGGCGATCGCGCGCGTCACCCCGGCGGCGAGGGCCCCCGGATGGCCGGCGGCGAGGGCCGCGGCGTGGCGCTCGGCCCAGCGGAACAGCCGGGCGTCGACCGCCATGCCCATCTTGACCACCTCGGCGAGACCGGCACGGCGGTGGCGTGGCGACAGGGTGGCGAGCGTATCCGGATCCACCAGCACGCCCGCGGGCTGGTGGAAGGCGCCCACCAAGTTCTTCCCCGCCGCGAGGTCCACGGCGGTCTTGCCCCCGACGCTGCTGTCCACCTGCGCGAGGAGCGAGGTCGGCGCGCACACCCAGGGCACGCCGCGGAGCCAGCAGGCGGCGGCGAACCCGGCGAGGTCCCCGATCACGCCGCCGCCGAGGGCCACGACGCAGTCGCGGCGCCCGAGACCGATCGCGCCGAAGCGCCGCCACAACCGCTCGAGAGCCGCCACCGACTTCGAGCGCTCGCCGGGCGGGACGGTCACGAGCTCGGCGTCGAGACCCGCGCGGCGCAGCGAGCGCAGTGCCCGCGCCCCGTAGAGCCCCGCGACCCGCGTATCGCTCACCAGGGCCGCGCGGCGGGCGCCGGTGACGCCGGCGGTGAAGGCGCCGAGGCGGTCGAGCCCACCCGGCGCGATGCGGATGCGGGAGGCGGCGGCCCGCGCCGGAAAGCGGAGCTTCAGGTCGGCGGTCACGCCGGCAGTATAGCCCTACTCGTCCTTGCCGCCCTTGAGCCGCTGGATCTCGCGGCTGAGGCGCTCGATGCGCTGCTCGAGTTCGGCGACGCGTGCCTTGGGAGCGCCGGTCGGCGCCAGGGGCTGATCGCCCGTCGCCCACCACGGCGTCGTCGCGGGCGCCTCGCCCAGCACGACGCGCCCGCGCTGCTGGAGCTCGTCGCGCACCCAGACCAGATCCACCGCGGTCCCCGGGCGGCTGGCCGTGACCCAGCGCGCGAGCTGCTGCGGGTACTCGACGCGCTCGCCATCGAACCCGACGACGAGGTCGCCCGGCCTGAGGCCGGCTAGGTCGGCGGGACCCTTCGGCGCGACCGCTTCGACCAACGCGCCGATCGGGACGCGCAGGCCCGGCTGGGTCTGGCTCTCGACCTCGGCGAGGCGCGTGCTCAGCCCCATGAGGCCGTGCGGGACCCGACCCTCGAGCTTGAGCGCCTCGAGGACCAGCCGCACGGTCTCCATCGACAGCACCACGCTGCCGACCGGGCGGCGCTCGTCGAGTGGGCTCTCGCCGGCGACCGCGGGCAGCGTCGCCTCGCCGAGGATGACGCCGATCAGCTCGCCGCGCGTGCTCACCGCCGCGCCGCCGCTGTTGCCCGGGTAGACGGAGTTCGTGAGCTGGAGGCGCGCGAAGCGCGGCTCGCGGTCCAGGTACGCGATGTTGCCGATCGACTGCGTCGGTTGCAGACGGTAGGACGTGCCCAGGGTGATCGCCCAGTCGCCGACCTGCGGGGACCGCGCGGTCGTAACAGGAAGCGGCGGCAGCCGCACGTCGGGAACCCGCAGCAGCGCGAGGTTGAATACCTCGTCCATCCCGGCGATCTGGGCTTCGACCTGAATGCCGTTGGCCGTCCGCACCAGGACGCGCTCCGCACCCAGCACGACGCTCGCCGTGGTGAGCACCTCGCTCTCGCCCACCGCCACGCCCGAGCCGATGCGCGTGTGAACGGACGTCGGCTGCCCGCCCCGCGGCGGACGGCGGCGCTTCACCGTGCTCTGCGCCAGCACGGTCACGAGCGAGGGACGGGCGCGCCGGGTGATCTGGTCGACGTCGGTTTGGAGCTGGGCCAGGGCGCCCTGCGCGCGGGCCGGGACCACGGGCGCTCCGCTGACGGCCACCAGCGCCGCGACCGCGAACAGCAGGCCGAGCCGGCCGAGCCGCGACGCGGGGAAGAACGCGGTCCAACTCATGGCGCGGGCTCCCTCCTAGAAGGAGATCACGGCCTGGGTCGCCCGCACGCCCGCCGGAAGATGACTTTCGGCGCTCGTGTGGCCGCGCCTGAGCGCGACCGGGTCCAGGATGAACTCGACGTCCGCGCCGTGATCGAACAGGCTGTCGGGCATCGCCGCGGCGACCTCTCCCATGGCCCCCGCGGGCGGCGGCGTGACGGAGGTCCCGCCGCCGTTCCCGGCGAGGTCGCCATCACGCCGCACCAGCTCCGGCTGGCGTACCGCCGTCGCGGTCTCGCGCTCGCCGGTGCGCGGCGAGGAAGGTCCGCCGATCCAGGTCGAGACCAGCGCGGCGGCCAGGACCACCGCCGCCGCGGCCGCGGTGACCGGCACCCACGACGGGCGCGCGACCGCGAGCCGGTCCGGCGCGGCCTGGGCACGGCGCGCGCGGCTCAGCGTGCGCTCGACCAGGCCGGGCGCCGCCTCGAGACGCGGCAGCGCTCCCACCAGCTCGATCGCTCGCGCGAATTCCTCGTAGGCACCCCGGCACGGGTCGCACGAAACGAGGTGGGTCTCGAGCCATTCGCGCTCGGCTTGCGTGGTCTCGTCATCCCAGTAGGGCCCGAACAACCGCCGGGCCTGGACGCATGTCATGGCAGACCTTCCTGTCTGAGCAGCGGTTGAATCTTGCGTTTCAGCATCCCGCGGGCGCGGTTGATGCGCGAGCGCACCGTCCCGCCCGGAACTCCCAGCACCAGCGCGATCTCCTCGTACGCCAGACCCTCGATGTCCCTCAGCACCAGGGCCACCCGATACTTCTCGGGCACCGTGGCGATGGCGCGACCCACCGCTTCCTGCAGCTGCTCGCGCTCCATCCGGCTCTCCCGGCCCTCGGTCGGGTCCGCCAGCTGGCTCGCGCTGTCCTTCAACAGCTCCTGCAGCGCGTCGAGACTGAACCAATTGCGCCGCCTCACCCGCCGGCGAATCTCGTTCTTGGCCAGGTTCGCGGCGATGGTGAACAACCAGGTCGAGAACTTCGAGCCCCGGCGATAGTTCCGCCGGTGCACGAACACGCGCACGAAGACTTCCTGCGCGAGATCGTCCGCGCATTCGCGGTCGTTGAGCACCCGGCTCACGAGGTTGATGACGCGGCCCTGGTAGCGGCGCACCAACTCCGGGAACGCCCGCTCATCCTCCTCCGCCACCCGCGCCATGAGGTCCTCGTCCGAGAGGCTCAGAACCGGCGGTGGAGAGGGATCGCGGTCAGGCGCCACGAGTCCCCTCACATTGCTGTGTTACCCCGTGTGGGCGAAGCGGTTCCACGGATCTACCTCGCCTCCGAGAGCTTCACTCGCACCCGGGAGTTGGTGGTGTCGCGGGCCAGGCTCTTGGAATACTGCTCCCGCGCCAAGTCCATGAGCTTCAACTCCTTGTAGACGTCGCCGAGGTGCTCGTGGACCACCGGATCCCCTTCGGTGAGCAGCACCGCGCGCTCGAGCTCGGCGCGGGCCTCCTCGAAGCGCCCGAGACGGTAGAAGACCCAGCCCAGGGAGTCGACGTAGGCGCCGTTGTCCGCGTCGAGCCGCACCGCCCGCTGGATGAGGTCGAGCGCCTCCTGGAGCTTCAGGGCGTGGTCGGCGAGCAGGTAGCCGAGGAAATTGAGCGCTCGGGCGTTGTCGGGTTCGCGCGCCAGGACGTCCCGCACCGCCGCCTCCGCGCCGCCGAGGTCACCGAGTTGCTCGCGGCAGAACGCGAGGTCGAACGCGATCCCCGGGACTTCCGGAAAGCGCCGCACCGTCTCCGTCCACACCGACTCCGCCTCGGCGTAGCGCTTCGCGGACTGGTAGAGCTGACCCAGCAGCTGGCGCGGGGCGAGCGAATCGGGGGCGGCTTCGACCGCCTCGCGCGCCCGGGTCATCGCGAGATCTCGCTTCCCGGAGGCGGCGAGAGCGCGCGCGGTCAGCAGCGGGCCGTGGAAGTCCCCCGGATGCCGGCGCGCCCAGCCCTCGGCCCTCGCCACCGCCTCGCGCGCGCGACCGTTGCTGACGAGCACCCCGAGCACGCGCAGCATCAGGTCCGGATCCGCGGGGGCGCGGCGCGGAATGCGCTCGAGCAGCCGTAGGCCGTCACGCGTGCGGCCCGCGCGCAGGGCCAGATCGGCCTCCACCAGGCTCGCCTCGACGTCATCGGGACGCTCGCGCGAAACGAGCTGCGCCTCCGCGTACGCCTCGGCAAAGCGCTTCTGCCGGCTCAGCAGGTTGACGAGTCGCCGGCGCGTCACCAGATCCGTGGAGTGGATCTTCAGGTGCCGGCGGTACAAGTCGATCGCACGGTCGGCGTTCCCCAGCCCTTCTTGAATCCAGCCCTGCAGGAAGTAGGCGCCGGGGCGCTGGGGACTCAGCTGCAGCACCCGTTCGATCGCCCGCTCGGCCGCTTCGAAATCACCGAGCCGCCCGCGCGCCGCCGCGAGCTGGAACCAGGCCTCACCGTCGGCGTCGTCCAGCGCCACCAGTCGGCCGTAGGCCCAGGCCACCAGGTCCAGGCGGTCCAGTTGTTCGGCGACCCGCGCCAGGGACTGCGCGTAGCCGGCCTGATCGGAATCCGCTCGCGCCGCGGCGATCAGCGCCTCGAGCGCCTCCTCGCCGCGGCCCAGGTTGAACAACGCGGTTCCCTTGAGCCACAGGCCGCGCGTGTCGCCCGGCTCCAGCTTGAGCGCGCGGTCGGCGAACTCGAGCGCGCGCTGCGGGTCCCCGAGCCTCGCCGACAACTCGCTGGCCCGGCGGGCGATCGCCGCCGAGCGCGGATCGAGGAGCAGGGCGCGGAAATACTCCGCCATGGCCTCCGGACCCTCGCCGCCCTCCTCGAGCAGGACGCCCTGGGCGTAGTGGCGCAGGGCTTCGACGTTCGGATACTGATCCGACGGGCTCGGAGGCGCGGAGTCCGGGGGGAAGGTGGCAGTCGCGGCCAGAACGAGCAGTACACGGGCGACGGGCCACATCAGGCCTCTGAGGGTAGCACGAGCGCGCGCCCCTTGGACATCCCGGTCCTTGCGCCCGGTCCTTGCGCGGAACGTCCCGCGCAAGTGCGAGCGCGAAACCGGGCGCGCCGCGCAGATTCGGCGTGTCTCCCGGCGCACGTTGCGCCGGATGGCGGGGCGCGGGCGCACCGACCGGGCCGGTTCGAGCGACACGCCGTCGCGCCCGGTGACGAGCGGACTCACCTGTCATGTCCCATGCCCTACTGCCACAATGGCCGTTCCCGAGTCGTCTGGATGCGACAGATAGTCCTACCGTCGCCATGACACGTGAACCAGCCCAACCGGCATATCCCACCGTACTTGCATACCAGTCAATCAATTAGCGTACCAGTGTCGAGACCTGACTAATCCTTGGCATCCGCTATGCTTTTAGGTCATGTCGGGATATCAGACTTATTGCGTTAGAACGTACCCATGCGTACTATGGGCCCGTTCGAGTCTTCTGCCGCCAACGAGAATCGAGCACGGAGAAATCGAGGGGCCTTGTTCTGATTCGTCGCTGGCGGCAGCTTGAGAGCGGGGGGCGCGCGCCCCCCGCTCCGCATTCGAACTGCCGTCGGCCGCCCGACTCGTGCTGATTGAAGTTCCGAGGGGTCAGCCGGGTTGGTTCTTTGGTCGGCGGCAGTTCGTCCTTGCTCCGGTCGCTCCGATCGGGAAGGGCCGAAGCTCGAGATAGTGTGCGAAGGGGCGGCCACTGGCGTGGCCGCCCCGCGCATTCATCTCAGAATCCGAAGGCCGCCGTTCAGCGCGGTCCTCGCTTGCCTCGGCTTCCGCGCCGCCCGTAGCGGATCTCGCGGAGTTCCGGAGCCACCTCCGGCGCAGCCGCCGCGCCCGGCCGCGCGCCCTGGCCGCCGGCCGGCTCGCGGACCTCGGAGTCCTCCTCCGGGGCGGCGTGCTCGTCCTCCGCCGCATGGCGCCCCCACGGCTCGCGATCGGCCTCGCGCTCGGGCCCCGGTGACGACCGGGTCTCGGCGTCGGCCTCGAACGGCGCTTCCGGCGCCGCGTCCTCGTACGCCGCCGTCGCGGGTTCGGGGGACTCCTCTTCGGCGGGCTCGGGCTCGACGCTGTAGGGATCGACCAGGCGCTCCTCGAGCGGCCAGTCGGGGCGCCCGACCTCCTCGTTCTCGTCCTCCTCGTACGCCGGCGGCAACGGCTCGAGCTCCATCTTCCTCGGGAGCTCCGGCTCGGTGTCCACCTCGATCGGGATATGGCGCTCCGTCGGCCGCGGCCGCGCTCGCCGGGGCGGCTCCGCGACCGGGGCCTCGATCCGCGCCGCCTCGACCTCCGGCTCCTCGACCGCGGCGGGACGCTTCGGTTCCTCGGGTTCGCGCACGCGGCGCCCGCGTCCGCCCCGCCGCCCGCGCCGGCGACGGGGGCGGTCGAACTCCTCCTCGCTTTCGTCTTCCAACTCCCGTTCGGGGATCTCCGGCGCGGTCGGTGCCCCCGTCAGGACTTCGGCCTCGGTCGCCACTCCCAGATCGCGATCCCGCAGCGTTGAGGCCGGCAGCTCGAGCTTCTCGAGGGCGTCGCGCGCGGCGGCCTGTTCCGCCTCCTTCTTGTTCCGTCCCCTGCCCGACCCGAGCGTGCGGCGCCCGACCGTCACCTCGACCATGAACTGCTTCGAGTGATCGGGCCCCATCTGGCTGCGGATCCGGTAGACCGGGTGGGTGTGGAAGTTGCTCTGCACGTACTCCTGCAGATGGCTCTTGTAGTTCGTGTGGCGCTCGTCGGCCGCGATCTCGCGCGAGTCCTTGAGCAGCCAGCGGTGGATGAAGCTCCGTGCCGCCTCGAACCCCTGGTCGAGATAGATCGCGCCCAGCACCGATTCGAACGCATCGGCGACGATCGAGAGCCGCTGGCGGCCGCCGGACTCGATCTCCGAATGGCTCATCAGCACGAAGCGCCCGAGGCCCATCGCCAGCGCGCGCCGCGAGAGGATCGCTTTCGAGACCAGCAGGGACTTGGTCTTCGTCAGCTGGCCCTCGTGCTCGGTAGGGTGCTCGCGGTAGAGGAACTCGCTGGTCACGAGTCCCAGGACCGAATCGCCGAGAAACTCCAGGCGCTCGTTGGACTCGCGAGGACCCTGCCCGGTCACGCTGAGGTAGGAGCGGTGGGTGAGCGCGAGCTTGAGCAACTCGGGGTTGTGGAAGGTGATGCCGTAGTGCCGGCTGAATTCGGCGAATGCCCGCGCCTCCTGCTCGCTCGGCGCGGTCGCGGCGCGCGCGCGCGCCGCGACCGGCGTCAGGCCGAGCAGGTGCTTGAGCCACGCCCACAGCGAGCGGCGCGCCGCGAGCCTCACCGGCGGCCGCGTGCCACGGCGGCGGCCACGGCCGCCGCGACGGCGTGAACGGCCACCTACATTACGGCCCTCACGGCCAGAGTCACGTTGTGTCCTCCGAACCCGAACGAGTTCGAGAGGGCGGCCCGCACGACTTGCGGACGGGCTTGATTCGGAACGAAATCGAGGTCGCATTGAGGATCCGGTCTTTCCAGGTTGATCGTGGGAGGGACGATCCCGCGGGCCAATATCAGCGCGGTCACCACTGCCTCGAGTCCGCCGGCGGCACCCAGCAGGTGACCGGTCATGGACTTGGTCGAGCTCATCATCAGGCGGCGCGCGTGCTCGCCGAACACGGTCTTCACCGCCTGGACCTCGATCGGGTCCCCGGTCGGCGTCGATGTGCCGTGGGCGTTGATGTAAAGCACGTCTTCCGGACTCTGCCTGGCGTCGTCGAGCGCGCGCCGCATCGCGCGCGCCGCGCCGTTTCCGTCCGCGCTGGGCGCGGTGATATGGAAGGCATCTGCGGAAGCGCCGTAGCCTGCGAGCTCGCAGAGGAGCGGAGCGTCGCGGCGCCGGGCATGGTCCTCGGATTCGAGGACGATGATGCCGGCGCCTTCGCCGATCACGAAGCCGTCCCGTTCCTGGTCGAATGGACGGCTGGCTCGCTGCGGGTCGTCGTTTCGTGTGGAGAGGGTGCGTGCATTGCCGAAGCCGGCCATCGCCATCGGCGTGATGGTCGCCTCGCATCCGCCGGCGAGGATCACGTCCGCATCGCCGGCGCGGATGAGGCGCAGCGCTTCGCCGATCGCGTGTGCGCCCGAAGCGCACGCCGAGACCGTGGCGAAGTTCGGGCCCCTGAGACCGAACTGGATGGAGACCTGGCCCGCTGCCATGTCCGAGATCATCATCGGAACGAAGAACGGGCTCACGCGTGCGGGCCCGCGCTCCATGAGCACGGTGTGCTGGGTCTCGAACGTCTCCATGCCGCCGATTCCCGAACCCAGGATCACGCCGACACGGTCGTGGTCGACGCGCTCCAGGTCGAGCGCGGAACTCTGGATCGCTTCGTGCGCGGCGACGACCGCGAACTGAACGAAACGGTCCATCCGCTTGGCGTCCTTGCGGTCCACCAGGCCTTCCGTCGTGAAGTCCTTCACCTCGCACGCGAACCGCGTGTCGTACCCACTCGCGTCGAAGCGCGTGATGGGTCCGGCGCCGGACTTCCCGGCGATCAGGTGCTTCCAGAACTCCTCGGTGCTCTTCCCGATCGGCGAAACCACGCCCGTTCCGGTGATCAGCACCCGGCGTTCGTCATCCGACATGCGCACCACTCTCTCCGCGGCCCCGGTCACTCACCGCGCGACGGGTCGCCGCTCCCGGAAACGGGAAGGGCGGACCGCCGCGGCCGATGGGCCCGGGCCGGTGTGTCGTCCACCTACTTCGCGGCCGCGTGGGACTTGAGGTAGTTCATCGCGTCACCGACGGTCTTGAGCTTGTCGGCGTCCTCGTCCGGAATGTCGATCCCGAACTCCTCCTCGAGCGCCATCACCAACTCGACGATGTCGAGTGAATCGGCGCCAAGGTCCTCGATGAATTTGGCCTCGGACGTCAGCTGCTTCTGGTCGACTTCCAGCTCCTTGGCAATGATTTCCTTGACCCGGTCTTCACTGAAGGTCGCCACTGCTTTCACCTCCTGTTGGTTGAGGGGGGGAATCCCGATACCCGATTGGACTACATCACCATCCCGCCGTCCACGGTCCATACCTGTCCGGTGATGTACGCGGCGCGGGGTGAAGCGAGAAACGCCACCACTTCGGCCACTTCCTCCGGGCGTCCGAGGCGTCCGAGCGGGATCCTGGCCATCAGGTCCGTGCGGGCCGGCTCCGGCAGCGCGGCGGTCATGTCGGTTTCGATGAAGCCGGGGCAGACGGCGTTCACGGTGATCGAGCGCGGAGCCAGTTCCCGCGCCAGCGACTTGGTGAACCCGAGCAATCCCGCCTTCGACGCCGAGTAGTTGGACTGCCCGGCATTGCCCATGAGGCCGACGACCGACGAGATGTTCACGATCCGGCCGTAGCGGGCCTTCATCATCGGCCGCGCGACCGCGCGCGCGCAGCGGAACGCTCCGCCGAGGTTGGTGTCGAGCACTTCGTTCCACTGGTCGTCGCTCATGCGCATGAAGACGCCGTCCCGCGTCAGGCCGGCGTTGTTGATCAGCACGTCCACTCGACCCAGGGCTGCGAGCGCGGCCTGGATCGACTCGTCCACCGAGGTCGTCTTCGAGATGTCCGTCGGATAGGCGTGCGCGGTGTGCCCCGCCTGGCGTAGCGCTTCCACCGCCGCTTCGGCGCGCTCGCGGCTGCGGTTGAAGATGGCGACGGCGGCGCCGCGCGCGGCGAGGGCGTGGACGACCGCGAGGCCGATGCCGGTGGCGCCCCCGGTGACGAACGCCACCTGGCCGGCCAACTCGGACGGGTGCACGGTCGCCGGCATGCCGAGCGTCTCCGACATCTAGCGTCCCTTCTCCGAAACGGCTCGACCACCATGGCCGTCGGTGCGCCCGGCCGGCAGGCCGGCACCCCCCACGGCCGCGAGCGTCGCCTGCAGGGTTGCGGGGTCCTCGACGTTCCAGCACGCCGCGTCGCGGTCGAGCGCCCTCAACAGCCCGCGCAGCACCTTGCCGGTTCCGATCTCGACGAAGCCGTCGGGCCGCTGCTCCAGCAACCAGCGCATCGAGTCCTCCCAGCGCACCGCGCCGAGCAGCTGCGATTCGAGCGCGGCACGGATCTCCGCCGCCGAGCGCACCGGACGGGCCGTGACGTTGGACACGATCGGACAGCGCGCCTCGCGGATCTCGACCTCGGCCAGGGCGGTCCGCAACCCGTCGGCCGCGCCGCTCATGAGCGGTGAATGAAACGCCCCGCTGACGTCCAGCCGCAGCGCCCGCTTGGCCCCCAGCGCCCTGGCCCGCTCGCAGGCGCGTTCGACCGCGGCGACCTCGCCCGAGATCACGATCTGACCGGGCGCGTTGAGGTTCGCCGGGCGCGCCACACCGCCCTCCGATTCCGCCTCGCGGCACGCCTGCTCCACCGCGTCTCGCCCCAGCCCGAGGACTGCCGCCATCGTCCCGGGGCGATCCAGGCCCGCCCGGTACATGAGCTCGCCGCGGCGATGGACCAGGCGCACGGCGTCGTCGAAGGCGAGCGCGCCCGCGGCGACGCCGGCGGAGTACTCGCCCAGGCTATGGCCGGCGACGAATGCCGGGCGCACGCCGGCCCGGTCCAGCAGCGTCCATGCCGCGATGCTGTGGGTCAGCAGCGCGGGCTGAGCATGGACGGTCTTGCGCAGCTCCTCCTCCGGACCCTCCCAGCACAAGCGCGACAGCGCGAAGCCCAGGGCCGCGTCGGCGGCCTCGAACACCGCCCGTGCTTCGGGGTGCGTCTCGGCGAGCGAGCGGCCCATGCCCACGGCCTGAGCCCCCTGCCCCGGGAACAGGAACGCCAGTCTCACGCCCCGACCTTTCGCACCACGCCGTCCACGCTCGCGGAGCCGTGCGCCGCCGCGTGGACACCCAGCGGGGCGGGCATGGTCCAGCGCATGACGCTCGAGCCCCAGGTCGCGCCGCCGCCGAATGCGGTGAAGGCGACGCAATCGCCCGGCTTGAGCCGGCCCGCGCGCACCGCCTCGTCGAGGCTGATCGGGATCGAAGCCGAGGAGGTGTTGCCGTAACGGTCGATGTTCGAGACCACGCGCTCGGCGCCGATGCCGACGCGCTCCTGGAGCGCATCGATGATGCGCTGGTTGGCCTGGTGGGGGATGAGCAGGTCGATGTCGGCCATCGAGAGGCCGCCCAGCTCCAGGGCGCCGAGCAGGCTCTCTTCCATCGAGCGCACCGCGAAGGGAAACACCTTGCGCCCGTGCATCTTGATGAAATGATCGCGCGCCTCGACGGTGTCGCTGGTCGCCGGGCACCGCGAGCCGCCGGCGGGGACCTCGAGCACGTCGCCGAGCTCGCCGTCGCTGTGCATGGTGATCGCGAGCAGACCCTCGTCCACGGCGCACGACCGCAGCACGACGGCGCCGGCGCCGTCGCCGAACAGCACGCAGGTGTTGCGATCGCTGTAGTCCACGATGCGCGAGAGCGTCTCCACGCCGATCAGCAGCACCGTGTCGGCCACCCGGGCGCCGATCAGCCCGCGCGCGAGCCCGAGGCCGTAGACGAATCCGGTGCACGCGGCGAACATGTCGTAGGCTGCGGCGCGGCGCGCGCCGATCTTGCTCTGCACGGTGCAAGCGCACGAGGGCAGGATGCGATCGGGCGTGGTGGTCGCGACCATGATGTGGTCGATGTCGTTCGGGGTGAGCCCCGCGGATTCCATGGCCCGCCGCGCCGCGTGGGCCGCCAGATCCGAGGACGCCTCGCCCGGCGCGGCGATGCGGCGCTCGGCGATCCCGGTGCGTTCGCGGATCCACTGATCCGACGTGTCCACCATCGTCTCCAGGTCGGCATTGGTCAGCACACGCGCGGGCACGTACATGCCGGTCCCCACGATGGTGGCGCCGCGGACGGCGTCAGGCCGCGGTGACATGATCCGCCTGGATTTCCTCGCGAATGTGCTCGTTCACGCGCTGCTCGACGAACGCGGTGGCGGTCCGGATCGCGCTGCGAAACGCGCGCGGCCCGCTGCTGCCGTGGCCCACGAAGCACACCCCGTTCACTCCGAGCAACGGCGCCGCGCCGTGCTCCTCCCAGTCGATACGATTGCGCAGCCGCCGCAGCGCCGGCCCCATGAACACCACGCCGAGCCGCGCCAGCCAGTCGCGGCGCAGCTCATCGCGAATCATGTGGGTGAGGAGTCCCGCCACGCTCTCCGCCGTCTTCAGAACCACGTTCCCGGTGAAGCCATCGGTCACGACCACGTCACAGGTGCCCCGGAATACGTCTCGCCCCTCGACGTTGCCGATGAAGTTGAGGTGCTGCGAGCGCCGCAGCAGGGGGAGTGCCTCCTGAACCAAGGTGTTGCCCTTGTTGTCCTCCTCGCCGATCGACAGCAGTCCCACGCGCGGGTCGGAACGTCCCAGCAGATAGCGCGCATAGACCGAGCCCATGTGCGCGAACTGCGTGAGATAGGCGGGCTTGCACTCCGCGTTGGCGCCGACGTCGAGAACCACCGTGCCCTCGCCGGCGTTGGGGAAAAACGCCGCCAACGCGGGGCGCGACACCGGCTCCAGGCGGCCGAGGCCGAGCAGCGCCGTGGCCACGAACGCGCCCGTGTTCCCGGCGCTGAAGATGGCGTCGAGCTTGCCTTCCTTGTGCAGCTGGGTGAGGACGACCAGCGAGGACCGGCTCTTGCGGCGCACGGCCGCGGCCGCCTTCTCCGCCATCTCGATTCGCTCCGGGGCGTGGACGACCTCGATGGGCAAGCCCTCGGCGTGCTCGCGCTTGAGCGCGGCGCGGATCTCGGTCTCGTCGCCGACCAGGGTCACCCGGAAGCGGCCGGGCATCTCGCGGGACGCGAGCACGATTCCAGCGGCGATCACGGCGGGACCGTGGTCGCCGCCCATGGCATCAATGCCGATGTGCGGGGCCGAAGACATCGTGGTCTCGACTCGAGCTATCCTTCTCGCGGGGTGATGATCTCTTCACCGCCGTAGTAGCCACAGTTGGGGCAGACGCGGTGGGACTGCTTGGGGCTGCTGCAGTGGCTGCACGACTGCACACCGGGCGGCTTGAGCTTCCAGTGGGTGCGGCGCTTCCGGCCTCGGGTGCTGGAGTGTCTTCGCTTGGGAACTGCCATGGAATCGCATCTCCTCAGGTTGGGACCGGCGATCAGCCGGCGCCCGTGTCTATTGGGGGCATTCGCACGGCCCGTCGTTCAGATCCGAGCCGCAACGTGGGCACAAGCCCCGGCAGTCCTCCCGACAGTGGGGCGCCATCGGAACCTCGAGGAGCAGCGCCTCGCGCGCATCCTCGGTCAGGTCCAGCCGCCGTCCATCGAAGAACTTGATGTGGTGACCCCGTTCCAACTCCTGCTCGTCGAAACGGTTCGCGCCGGTGCTGCGTTCCGCATAGACCTCGAACGGAACGCGCAGCCGCCGCTGGCAGGGTTTGAGGCAGCGCACGCAGTCGAGCGTCGTCACCGCCTCGAGCTCTCCCCGAACCGAGACTTTCTCGCCGAGCTTCTCGACCTGGAGGTCGCCACGCACGTGCCCGGTCCATTCCGCAGCCGGGAGCCCGAGGTCCCCTGAATCTGCCTCGACCGACACCAGGCTGGAACGCCCCGGAAGCGAGGCTAGATCAATGAGAAATCCGGACATACAAAATAAGCCCGCATTGGCGGGACCCAAGTCGACGCACGTTAGCATACCGCGCTCCAGATCGTCCAGAGCACCCTGTCATGGGCGCAACTTCTTCGGCAACAAGAGCTTATCCGAGCGCCCAGGGGTTGCCCCGTCCTCCGCCCCGCCCCCACCCGGCCCAAGGCCGGCCAGATCCTTCCCGTTTCCGCCCGAACCAAACCGCCCCCGCAGAGCACGCCGCCCGTAGCGGGCCGCAGAGCGGTGGGAAGCGGAGCGCGGGCCCCACGCCCGCCAGCGGGCCGCAGCGGGCGGGGACCGGAGCGCGGGCCCCACGCCCGCCAGCGGGCCGCAGCGGGCGGGGACC
>MFFQ01000023.1:181428-198630 GCA_001780165.1 Candidatus Eisenbacteria bacterium RBG_16_71_46
GACGCGCAGGAGCCAGGATGGCGGGCGCGTCGAGGACAAGCTCGGCGGAGCCAGGATGGCGGAGCCGAGCGGCCCGCGCGGAGGTCCCCGCATGCTGCGGCCCGCCGGGCACGCCGCCCGAGACCGAGCGGCCCGCGCGGAGCGTCCTCGCCCGCTGCGGCCCGCTGGGCACCGCGTCAGCGCGTGAGCGCCCCCACGCCGAAGAACAGCTTCACCTCGCGCTCCGCGCTCGCCGGGCTATCCGAGGCGTGGACCGAGTTCATCTGCTTGCTCTCACCGTAGAGCTTGCGCACCGTGCCCGGCGCCGCCTGCGCCGGTTCCGTCGCTCCCACCGCCTCGCGCAGCGCCGCCACCCCGTTCTCGCGCTCCAGGCAAGTCAGCATCACCTTGCCCGAGGTCATGTACTCCACCAGGTCGTTGAAGAACGGCTTGCCCTGGTGCTCGGCATAGAACGACTGCGCCTCCTCGCGCGTCATGCGCGCGAGACGCGCCTCCAGGATGCGGAACCCCTGGGCCTCCACGTGCGCGAGGATCCGGCCGATCAGGTTGCGCTGCACGGCATCGGGCTTGACGATGAACAACGTGCGTTCCAGTGACATGGCTCTCCCGGGGGAAGCGAGGCGTCCCCGCCCCGCGTGACGAGATCAAACGCTAACGACTGCGTCCACGTCCGCCGTCCGATTTGCGGGCGCGCGCCGGAGCGCCGCGCCGCTTCGAGGCGCCCGCCCGGGAGCGGCCCGCGCCCGCCGCACGGGCCGAGCCCGTCTTGCGGCGCGGCTTCGCCTGGGTTCCACGCGGGCGGTTCGAGCGCGCCCGGCGGCGCGCGAGCAGCTCGCCGACCAGACCGGGGATCTCCGACGGGATCCGCGCCACCGGCACGCCCGCCGCGGCGAACGCCTCCATCTTCTCGGCCGCCGTGCCGCTGCCGCCCGAGATGATCGCGCCGGCGTGGCCCATGCGCTTGCCCGGCGGCGCGGTCTGTCCGGCGACGAACGCCACCACCGGCTTCCTGACGTGCCGCTTGATGAACTGCGCCGCCTCTTCCTCGTCGCTGCCGCCGATCTCGCCGATCAGCACGACCGCCTCGGTCTGTGGGTCCGCCTCGAACAGCGTCAGCGTGTCGATGAAGTTGGTGCCGATGATCGGGTCGCCGCCGATGCCGAGGCAGGTGGACTGGCCCAGCCCGGCCTGGGTGAGCTGGTGCACCACCTCGTAGGTGAGCGTCCCGCTGCGCGAAACCACGCCGACCGGTCCCGGCTTGGTGATCTGTCCCGGCAGGATGCCCACCTTGGACTGGCTCGGGCTGATGAGCCCCGGGCAGTTCGGCCCGACCAGCCGCGGCGCGTCGCCGCCGTTGCGCGCGCGCAGCGCGGCCACGTGGTGGTAGGCGGCGAGCGTGTCGCGCACCGCCAGCCCCTCGGTGATGCACACGATCAGCGCCACCCCGGCATCGGCCGCCTCGAAGATGGCATCGGGCGCGTAAGGCGCCGGCACGTAGATGACGGACACGTTGGCGCGCGTCGCCTTCACCGCCTCGGCGACGCTGTCGAACACCGGGATGCCGTGGGCCTTCTCGCCGCCCTTGCCGGGGGTCACGCCCCCCACCACCCGGGTGCCGTAGGCTTGCATCTGCTGGGTGTGGAAACCGCCGTCGCGACCGGTGATGCCCTGGACGACCAGGCGCGTACCGCGATCGATGAGGATGCTCACACCATCACCTCCTGGGCCTTCTCGATCACCGTGCGCACCCCTTCGTCCATGCTGGTCGTCGCGCTCAGCCCGTGCTCGGAGAGGATCTTGCGCGCCACGTCCTCGTTGGTGCCGGTGAGGCGGATGACCAGCGGCACCGCGAGCGGCGATTCCGCGAGCGACTGCACGATGCCGTTGGCCACGTCGTCGCAGCGCGTGATGCCGCCGAAGATGTTGAAGAAGATCGCCCGCGCCTTCGATTCCGACGTGATGATCCGGAGCGCCGCGGTGACCTTCTCGGGATTCGAGGAGCCGCCGATGTCGAGAAAATTCGCGGGCTCGCCACCGTAGTGCTTGATCAGGTCCATGGTGGCCATCGCGAGGCCCGCGCCGTTCACCACGCAGCCGATATCGCCCTCGAGCTTGACGTACGAGAGGCCCTTGTCGCGGGCCAGCCGGCTCCCCGGAGACTCGTCCTCCGGGTCGCGCCACGTGGCCCATTCGCGGTGCCGGAAGTCGGCGTTGTCGTCGAGGATCACCTTGGCGTCGAGCGCCAGCACCCGGCCGTCGGGGGTCACCGCCAGCGGATTGATCTCGGCGAGCTGGCAGTCACCCTCCTGGTAGGTTCTCCACAGCTTGAGGAGGATGTCCGCCGCCTGCGCCACCAGCTTGCCGTCCCGCAGCAGCGGCTGAAACAGCTCCCGCGCCTGGTAGCCGCGCAGGCCGTCGAGCGGAATCGGGTGTCGCACGATCTTCTCCGGGGTGGTGCGTGCCACCTCCTCGATGTCCACGCCCCCCTCCGCCGACAGCATGATGAGCGGGAGCTTGCGGCTGCGGTCGAGCACGATCGACAGGTAGAGCTCGCGGGCGATCTCGGCCGCCTGCGCCACCAGCACCTTGCGCACCGGCAGGCCCTTGATCGTCAGGCCGAGGATCTCGCGCGCCTTCACCAGCGCCTCGTCCGGGGTGCGCGCGAGCTGGACGCCGCCGGCTTTGCCGCGGCCGCCCACCAGCACCTGAGCCTTGATCACGACGGTGCCGCCGAGCGCGCGCGCCACGTCCTGCGCCTCCTCCGGCGTGCTCGCCACCTGACCCGGCAGCACCGGCAGTCCGAAGCGGGCGAACAATTCCTTGGCCTGGTATTCCTGAAGGTTCATGAACGCCCCCCGCAGCCGGCCGAACGGCGCGACCCGCCGCGCTTCCGGCGGCCGACCACCCGGCCCTATCGGTTGTCGATCTGCGCCCGCTGCAGCCGGCCGCTGAAATCGACGTAGATGCTCTTCCACTCCGTGAAGGGGTCGAGCATGGTGTGCCCGGCCTCGCGGTGTCCGTTGCCGGTGCCGCGCGTCCCGCCGAACGGCAAGTGGGTTTCGGCCCCGGTGGTGCCGTGATTGACGTACACGATGCCGGTGTCGAGATCGCGCATCGCGGTGAACGCGCGGTTGACGTCGGCGGTGAAGATCGAGGACGAGAGCCCGAAGCTCGAGGCGTTGTTGATGCGGATCGCATCCTCCAGGCTCGAGGTGCGGATCATCGCCAGCACCGGGCCGAAGATCTCCTCGACCGCGATGCGGGCATCGGGCTTCACCCCCGCGAACACCGTGGGGCGGAAGAAGTGCCCCCGCGCCAGCGCCCCTTCGGACGCGGCCTCGCCCCCCGCCACCAGGCGGGCTCCTTCGCGCTTGCCGATTTCGACGTACTCCCGCACCCGCTCGACCTGCCCGCGGTTGATGAGCGGGCCCACCTCGGTGGCCGGATCGAGCCCGTCGCCGAGCTTGAGCGTCGTGGCCCGTTCCGCCACGCGCCGCACCAGCTCGTCGTGCACCTTCTCGTGCACGATCACGCGGCTGCACGCGGTGCAGCGCTGCCCGGTCGTGCCGAACGCGCTCCACAGGATCGCGTCGGTGGCGAGGCCGAGGTCCGCATCGTCCATGACGATGATCGCGTTCTTGCCGCCCATCTCCAGCGATACCCGCTTGCCGATCCCGCCGGCCTTCCCCGCGATCCCGAGGCCGACCTCGGTCGAGCCGGTGAACGAGATGACGTGGATGCCCGGGTGCTCCACCATCGGGTGGCCCACCTGGGAGCCGCTGCCGAACACCACGTTCAGCACGCCCGCCGGCAGCCCCGCCTCCTCGAACAGCTTCCCGAAGTGCCACGCCATCTCGGGGGTGTCCCCCGCGGGCTTGAACACCGCGGTGTTGCCCGCGACCAGCGCCGGCATCAGCTTCCAGGAGGGGATCGCGAAGGGGAAGTTCCAGGGCGTGATCACGCCGGCCACGCCGATCGGGGCGCGCATCGACATCGCCCACTTGTCGGGCATCTCGCTCGGGGTCGTCACGCCGTACATGCGCCGCCCTTCGCCGGCGGCGAGGTAGGCCATGTCGATCCCCTCCTGGACGTCGCCGCGGGTCTCGGCCAGCACCTTGCCCATCTCGCGCGTCATCGCGCGGGCGAGATCCTCCTTGCGCGCGCGGATCAGCTCGCCGGCGCGGAACACGATCTCGGCGCGCTTGGGGGCCGGGACCAGCCGCCAGGAGCGGAACGCCTGCGACGCGGCCGCGACCGCGTCGTTCACGTCCTCGGGCCCGGAGGCGGGAAATTCTCCCAGGGTTTCGCCGTTGGCGGGATCGAGGTTGAGAAAGGTGCGACCGGACCGGGCGGGAACCTCGCGCCCGCCGATCCGATTCCGAAAGGTCCGTGCCATGGCTGCGTCTCCCGCACTCGGGGACCGGGCGTCGCGACGCTTCCGAGTCCGGCGGACTCGCGCGCGGCGCCGGTGATGTGCCCGGGGAAAAGGACCGGATACGTTATCCGGCGCACGCATCCGACGCAAGTCGCGCAGGCCGGCCCCGGACGGCGACGCCACGGCGGGGCGCGGCGGCTCCCCCCCGCCGGGTTCGCCGACGCTCAGCGGCGCGCGGCCGCGAGCCGCCGCCGCAGCTCGTCGACGACGTCCACGACCATGCCGCCCTGGAACTCGGCGCGCGGCGTGCGCCCGCGCCAGGTGGTCCCCGGCGCGTAGACTGCGAGCCAGTCCCACAGCACCCGCTGGCCGCCCACCGGGTCCACGCGCTCGCTCATGTCCTCCGCCGGCTCGCCGCCCAGCAACGAGCGCGACACCAGGCGCTCGGGATCCCAGTACTGCGTCACCCGGCGGTCGGCGAGCGGCGCGAGCACTCCCGGCGCCGGCGGCCGCGTGTCGGCGGCGAGCACCGGCTCCCACACCACGAACACCCGCACCGGCGCGCGGCGCTCTCCCGCGAGCGCTTCCCCGATGGCGGAGGCCCCCCGCACGCAGGTCCTTCAGGTGGGAGACAGCAACACCAGGACGCGGGTGCGGTCCGCGGCGCGATTGAACGAGTCCACGAACGCCGGGAACGCCTGGACGGTGAGCGGCTCGAGGGCGGGCGGCGTAGGGCTCGTGCCGCTCGATTCCCCGCGCCCGCAGCCTGCGGGCCCCAGCGCGATGACGAGCGCGGCCGCAGCCGCGAGGAGGCGCGCCGAAGCCCGTCGCGCCGGGGCCCCGCCGCTCACGGCTCGCGCGCCGACTTGCCGGCGACGATGCGCTCGATCAGCGCGGTCGTGCCGTAGCCCGCCCGCAAGGGAATCGCCAGCACGCGCCCGCCGCGCGCTTCCACGAACTCGCGACCGACGATGCGATCGAGCGCCCAGTCGCCGCCTTTGACCAGCACGTCGGGCGTCACCTCGCGAATCAGTCGCTCCGGGGTGTCGTCCTCGAACACCACGACGAGGTCGACGCAGGCGAGGGCGCCGAGCAGCTCCGCGCGCTCGTCGGCGGGCACCAGCGGCCGCTTCTCGCCCTTGAGCCGGCGCACCGAGGCGTCGGAATTGACGCCGATCACCAGCCGGTCGCCGAGGGAGGCGGCTTCCTCGAGGTACTCGACGTGCCCGCGGTGGAGGAGATCGAAGACGCCGTTGGTGAAGACCACCGTCTCCCCCGCCGCGCGCCAGCGCGCCAGCGTCTCGCGCGCGGCGTCGGGGAGCACCCGGTCGCTCACCGGCGCGCCTCCTCGAGCGAGGCGAACAGGTCGGCGGGCGTGCACGCGGCGGTGCCGACCTCGCGGATCACGATCCCGGCGGCGTGATTGGCGAGATGGCAGGCGGCGGGAAAGTCGGCGCCCGCGGCGAGCGCGGCGGCCACGGTGCCCACGACCGTGTCGCCGGCGCCGGTGACGTCGAACACCTCGCGCGCCACCGTCGGCAGGTAGGTGTAGCGCCCGCCGCGCTCGAACAGGCTCATGCCCTGGGAACCGCGCGTCACCAGCACCGCCTGGGCGTCGAGACGCTTCTGCAGGCCCCAGCCGACCTCGAGCAGGCTGGGCTCGTCCACGATGCGCCGGCCCTGCACCCAGCCCGCCTCGTGCTGGTTGGGCGTGAGGATGCTGACCCCGCGGTAGACGTCGATGTGGCTTTCCTTGGGATCCACGCTCACCGCGATCCCGCGCGCCCGCGCCCGCCCCAGCGCCACCTCCAGCGTGCGCGGGGTCACCACGCCTTTGCCGTAGTCGCTCACCACCAGCCCGTCGCAGCCGTCCAGCTCGCGCTCGATCGCCCGGATCAGCCGTGCCAGCGCGTCGCCGGCGATCTCCGCGCGCGACTCGCGGTCGGCGCGCACCACCTGCTGCGAGTGGGCGATGATCCGGGTCTTCACCGTGGATGGCCGCCCGGGGTCGGCGACGAGGTGGGACGCGTCCACGCCGCGTTCGGCGAACGCGCGCCGCAGCGCCTCGGCTTCGGCGTCGGCGCCGGTCACGCCGAGCAGCACGGGCTCGGCGCCCAGCGCGCGCAGGTTCGCGGCGACGTTGCCGGCACCTCCCAGGGTCGCGCTCTCGCGCTCGATCTCGACCACCGGGACCGGTGCCTCGGGCGAGATGCGCTCGACCCGCCCCCAAATGTAGCGGTCGAGCATGACATCGCCGAGCACGGCGATGCGGCGACCGGCAATGCGTTCGATGATCGCGCGCAGCGCGCCCGGCTCGAAGGAGGGTCCCGGCATCGGCGCGGGACGCTACACCGCGGGCGACGAAGGGTCAACGACACGTGCAGCGCGGCACGCGCGGCGCCAGGGGCAGCGAAACCGCCGTCGCGACGCCGCCGTGGCGCCGGTTTGACCGGCCGGCGCGCGCTCCCTAACGTCCGCAGCCATGCCCCTCGAGATCCGCCGGCTCTCGCCCTCGAGCCTGGACGCCGCGCGCGCGCTCCTCACCCACCCGTCGCTCGCGCCGGAGTTCCACCCGCTCGGCCTGCCGGCGACGCTCGAGGACACCCTCGCCGACCCGTTCTTCTCGCCCGAGGCATCGCCACTGGCGCTGGTGGATGGCGTGCCCGCCGGGCTCTGCATTACGTTCGCCCTGCCGGGAGGCGCCGGCGCACCGTGGGCCGGCATGCGGCTGGGGGTGATCGCTCCCCATCGCCGCCGGGGCGTCGGCCGCGCCCTGGTCGCGGCGGCCACCGCGAGCCTTGCGCGGCTCGGACCCGCCCTCCGCCCGCGCGAGCTGGCGCTCACCGCCTGGGTGCCCAATCCGGAGGCCGAGGCGTTCGCCGCGGCGCTGAACCACCGGCGCGTGCGCTCGTACTGGCGGATGGATCGGCCGGCGGCCGGATGCCCGGCCCCCATCTGGCCGGCGGATGTCGAGCTGCGCACGTTCGACGGCAGCGACGCGGCGCTGCGCGACTGGAACGACGTGTACAACGCGTCGTTCGCCCGCCATTACCACTACGTCCCCTCCACGGTGGAGATCTGCCGGGCGCATGCCGCGCGCGAGCGGTTCCGGCCCGACGGGACGGCGCTCGCCTACCGCGTCGGACGCGCCGCCGGCTTCTGCCGCTGCGAGTGGATCGGCGACGAGGCGGAGGTGGCGTTGCTCGGCGTGGCTCCGGCGGCGCGCGGCCTCGGGCTCGGCCGGGCGCTGCTGCGCTGGGGGGTGCGCTACCTCGCCGGACGGGGTGCCGGGATCGTCACGCTGCGGGTGGACGGGGACAACGAGAGCGCGCTCGCCCTCTACCGTTCCGAGCAGTTCGAGGTCACGCGCACCCGGGCGATCTGGTCCAGAGGCGACGGCCTGTCGACCGCCGGATAGCGGCTCGCCCGCGGCGTCAGCCCGATCCGCCGCCGAAGGCGAAGCGCTGGCGGCGCCAGACCGCCACCGGCCGCCCGCCGCGCAGCGCGGGATAAAAGCGCATGCTGCGGGCGCACGCGACGGCGGCCGCTACTCCCACGGGCTCGGCGCTTCCTCCCGCCCAGCGGACGTCGGCGACGCTCCCTCGCTCGTCCACGAGGACGTCCAGCTCGACGCTCACCGCCGCCCGACCCGCGCGCGTGGCTCGCGGTGGAACCAGCGGCGCCGACCAGCGCAGGATCGGCGGCTGAAGTCCCGCGTCCACCTCGAGCGCGGGCGGTGGAGCGGGTAAGGCCGGCGGCGCCGCCGGCACGGGCGTCGGAAGCGGCGGCTCTGGGGTCGCCGGCCGCGCCGGGCTCACCCGCGCCATCCATACCCGCGCGAACGGCTCCGCGAGCGTCGAGTCGGGCGGCGCCGGACCCTTGAGCCGGATCGCCCGGCCGGTGTCGGCCAGCACGTCCACGCGCGGCGGGGCGGGCGCTCCGCTGCGCGCGCGCTCGCGGCCACAGCCGCCGGCGAGCAACACCGCGCCGGCGAGCACGGCGGCCCCTGCCCGCAGCGGGCGAAGCGGCCGCGAATGCGTGTTGCATCGGACGCGAGCCACGCGGCGACGCTACCATGAACCCGGGCGCCTGCGGCACGCCCGGGGCTTGTGAGGGCTCGGGCGCTGGGATAAGCTCTGCATCGGTGCGGGCGCCGTCTCGAACGATCCCTTCGCAGCCCCGGAGACACCCACGACACCCCGCGAGCGAGTCTGGGCCGCACTCCGCGGCGAGTCGGTGGACCGGCCTCCGGTCTCCTTCTGGGGCCACTTCTATCACCGCGAGTCCACCGCGCGCGATCTGGTGGATGCCACCGTCGAGTTCCAGGCCGAGTTCGGCTGGGACTGGGTGAAGCTCAATCCGCGCAAGCACTATCACGTCGAGGACTGGGGCGTGAGCTATCGCTACAGCGGACTCGCGGCCGACAAGCCGGTGCTCGAGCGCTGGCCCGTGCACCAGGCCGCGGACTGGGCGGCGATCACCGCGCGCCCGCACGACCGCGGCGCGCTCGCCGAGCAACTCGAGGCGGTGCGCCTGCTCAAGGCCGCGTTGCCCGAGGACGTGCCCTTCGTGCAGACGGTGTTCACCCCGCTCGCGGTGCTGGGCGAGATGGTGGCGGAACCCGGCGAGCTGCGGCTCCACATGCGCACCCACCCCCATGCGGTGCGCGGCGCGCTCGAGGCGGTCACGGAGACCTACGAGAAGTACGCGCGAGCCGTGCTGGAGGCGGGAGCCGACGGCATCTACCTGGCGACCGTGGACTGGGCCTCGCGCGACCTGATGACCCCGGAAGACTACGACCTCTGGTCGCGCCCCTACGACCTGCGCATTCTCGCGGTCGCCGCCGACGCGCCCTTCAACGTGCTGCACGTCTGCAAGCGCCGCAACCTGCTGCTCCATCTCGCCGACTACCCGGTCGCCGCCTTCTCGTGGGCGGCGACCGATCCGCTCAACCCGTCCCTTGCCGACGCCCTGCCGCGGCTCCGCGGCGGGCTGATGGGCGGCATCTCGCAGGATGAGGCGCTCCAGCGGGGCGAGCCGGATCACGCGGTGGCGGAGTACCGCGGCGCGCTGCAGGCGACCGGAGGCCGCCGCTGGCTGGTGGCCCCCGGGTGCTCGATTCCACCCGCCACGCCGGCGGCCAACCTGCACGCGGTGCGCGCGGCGGTCGCGGCCACCGACCTCCCCCCCGAGGAGCCCGTTTAGGCTGCGATCCGGTCGGGGCGTGGTATGCTGGGTGTGGTCGCATTCTGGTGGGAGTGGGGACCCGCCGGCCATCGTCCTTCCGCACTCCGACGGGAGGTGTCGCGATGAAGATCTCGACTGCTGCGCTGCTCGCGCTCCTGACGTTGCCCGCCGCCGCTCTGGCCCAGGCCGTGGACCAGAAGAACCCGCCACCTCAGCCCCCGCTACGCAAGACTCCGGTCGCTTCGGCGCCGCGCGATGGCACGCTGATCAGCGGCGCCGTCTACCTGGGCGAGCTGGCCCCCGATTTCGAGCTCGAAGCCTCCAAGGGCCCGCCGCTGAAGCTCTCGGCGACGCGCGGCCACTGGATCCTGCTGGCGTTCTCCGACCGCAAGGAGCACCTGGCGCCGCTCGGGCAGATCCTGGCCCCGTTCGACTCGGCGGGCATCGAGCTGCTCGGCGTGTGTCGCGAGAAGACCTACGTGTTGAAGGGATTCGTCGAGCGCGACCGCGTGCGATTCCGCATGCTCAGCGATCTCACCGGCGAGATCTCGGCGATGTACGGACTCTACGATCGCTTGCACAGCAGCATCGTGCCCGGCTTCTTCGTGCTCGACCTCGAGGGGCGGGTGCGGCTCGGGCTGCTCGGCCGGCTTCCGGCGCCCAAGGAGATCGCGATCCTCGCGCTCGACACCAAGGAAGGGCCCCCTCCCGAAGGTCCGTGACCCGCCTCGCGAAGGCCGGGGCCGCGGCCCCGACCCTTCACGATCTCCCCAGGCCCGGCGCGAGATTCGACGCGCCGGGCCTCAACTTTGGCGGGGCGGGGCCGATAACCCTGGCGCAGTCCTTTCGAGCCATTTGGCCGACTCCCAACGACTCGGAGGCACCCTTGAAGTTCGCCGGCGCCCTCATGGCGGCGCTGCTGCTCGCCGCCGCCCCGTTTCAGATCAACGACTTGAAGAACCGCACCCACGCGAACGACCCGGACGTGCGGCGCCTCGACCCGCTGGCGGACCAGGCGGTCGAACCCCCCAGCACCACCCTCGCGGAGGGCGACCGCGCTCCGGATTTTTCCTACCTCTCCGAGGAGGGGCGCTGGCTGCACCTGCACGACCTGCTCGAGGCGGGCGGGGTCCTGTTGGCGTTCGCGCCGAGCGAGGAGCAGCTCGCCGTGCTCCAGCGCGAGCGCGAGGCGCTGCTCGACCTCGGCATCGTCCCGGTGGCCGTGCTCGATCGCAGCGCGCGCTTCGCCCGCGCCGTGCGCACCCGGCTGGGGCTCGAGTACCCGATCATTCCGGACATGCGCGGGGTGGTGGCGGGTCAGTTCAACGTCCTGAGCACCGCCACCCAGCACTCGGCGCCGGCCTGGTTCGTGGTCGACCGGCGCGGAACGGTGATGGGACTGGGCCGCGGCGAACTGCCCGCCGACGGATTCCCCGGGCTCGCGGCGAAAGCGATCGGCGCGCCGCCTCCCGGTGCGGCCGTGAGCACCGGCGGCCGCTAGCCTCGCCCGCAAACGCCGGCGGGCTGCGTGGCGCGGTCGGCTCCTCGCTCCGACGTGGCCGAGAGGCCACGACTGCGCTCGTCGCGCGACCGCGACGCCTTGCCCGCCGGCGTTTGCGGACGAAGCCTACGGCGCCTCGGGTTCGTCGGGCGGTGCGACGGCTTCGAACTCCGGCCACCGCGCGCGCTCGGCACGCGCCCGCCCGCGACGGCGCACCCCGCCCGCCAGGGCCAGCAGGGCCACGACCAGCCACAGCGTGCTCGAGGCGGTGAGCACCGGAATCCAGCGGTAGCGGAACAGGCTTCCGCGCCGCCACGAGCGCTCGGCCTGCGCCAGGGTCCCGCCGCCGGTCACCGCGGCCCAGGCTTCGGGGAACGGCGCGTCGCGCGTCGCCCGCAGCAGGGCGGGGATCCACCCGGGCCCGTGACGCCGGACGTTCCACGCCACGAAGGCGAACGAGGCCGCGTAGGCGAGGCGGGCCTCGCCGGCCGAAGCCTGGAAGCTCGCGTCGAGCGAGTCGAGCGGCGGCAGGTCGTTGGTGAGCAGCGAGGAGGAGTAGACCAGCACGTCCTCCAGCGTCCAGCGCCTGCCCTGCAAGGTGGCCACCCCCTCGTCGAACCACCGCGGGAGCCGGTCGCCGGCCGCATCGTGGAGAATGACGTGGGCGGTCTCGTGCGCCAGCACCGACTCCAGCGTGCCGTAGGGGTAGCGGTTGGCCTCGGCGATCCGGATGGCGCCGACCCGGAACGCCGGCAGGTAGTAGCCGGCGGCCCACGGGGGCGCCGCCTGGTCGAGGCGCGCGAGGCCGGAGTCGCGCGGCACGCCCGGCGGAAGGAGGATCATGCGGAAGCGCGAGGCGGCGCGCGCCCCGAGGTCGGACTCCACCGCCGGCAGGATCGTCCGGGCCCGCACGGCCAGCACGCCCAGCGTCCGCTCGTAGCCGGCCGGGGCCTCGAGGCTCAGCAGGCCGACGCGCTCGGCGGCCGGGCGCGCCGGAGCGGCGGCGGCAAGGCCGGCGAGGACGACCGCGGCGAGCAGCCAGGGACGGGGCATGAGGCGCCGTGGACCTCCGAGAGCCGGGGCCGGATCGGGCCCCCCAGCGCAAGCCGAACGTCAAGTCGGCAGCGGAATAGACCGATGATGGATGGGTCGCCGCAGGATGCACGTTCGGGCGGCCTCCGTCCAATCCCGGGGCAGTCGCTGCCGCGGCGGGCCGGGAGTGGTAATCTCCCCGGCCGGCGGATGTGGTTCCGGATCAAGAGAGGCTGTGGAGTTCATGAAGATCCTGGTACTCGGTGGTGGCGCTCAAGGAAGAGTGATCGGCTCCGATCTCGCCCGCTCCCTTCCCGATGCGGACGTGCGCGTGGCGGACCTGCGCCTGCCCAAGCTCCCGGCGCTGCCCAACCTGTCCGCCCTCGAGATCGACTTCGACGACGCCACGGCCACCGCGCGCCTGCTCCACGAGCACGACATCGCCGTCGGCGCGCTGCCGGCGCGGCTCGGATTCGGCCTCATGCGCGCGGCGATCGACGCGCGCCGCCATCTGGTGGACGTCTCCTTTGCCGCCGAGGACCCGCTCGAGCTGGACGCCGCGGCGCGCGCCGCGGGGGTGACGATCGTGCCCGACTGCGGGCTCGCGCCGGGACTGTCCAACCTCATCGTCGGCCGCGCCGCGACCGCCCGGGGGATGCCGAGCGAGGTCGAGATCATGGTCGGGGGCGTGGCACAGGACCCGTCGCGGCCCTACGGCTACGTGGTGACCTGGTCGCTCGACGACCTGATCGAGGAATACACCCGCCCGGCGCGCATCGTGCGCGAGGGGCAGGCGACCACGGTGCCGGTCTTCAGCGGGCTCGAGCGGGTGCAGGTGCAGGGCGTGGGCGAGATGGAAGCGTTCTACAGCGACGGGCTCCGCTCCCTGATCCAGACGCTGCCCGAGGTGCGGGAGATGGGCGAGAAGACGCTGCGCTGGCCGGGGCACGCCGCGGCGGTGCGCCCGCTGCTCGATTCGAACCGCCTGCTCGATGAGTTCCGGCGGCACTGCACCGCGCAACCGCCGCACGATCTCGTCGCCTTCGTGGTGCGCGTGCGCTGGAACGGGAAGGGCGAGGAAACCACGATGGTCGAGCGCTACGATCCCGCCACCGGCCTCACCGCCATGTCCCGCACCACCGCCCTCACCACATCGGTGGTGGCGCAGTACGCCGCCCGCCGCGGCCTCGCCCCGCCGGGCGTGCGGCCGCTCGAGCGCATGGCGGCGGACGAGGCGTTCGGTCGCTTCGTGGTGGACGCGCTCGCCGAGCGCGGCGTGCGGCTGTCGACCGTGCCGCTGGGGCCCAGGACGAAACCGGCGTAGCGCCCCGCAGAGGGAGTGAATCCAGAGTGACTCATCGCAAGCGCCTCGCCATCCTGGTCGGAGGCGGTCCGGCCCCGGGGATCAACAGCGTCATCGGGGCCGCCACGATTCGCGCGGTGCTCGACGGCGTCGAAGTGCTCGGCCTCGAGGACGGCTTCGAGTGGATCATGCACGGCAACATCGACCACGTGAAGCCGCTCACCATCGAAGGCGTGAGCCGCATCCACTTCCGGGGCGGATCGCACATCGGTATCTCGCGGGCGAACCCGACGGTGGCCCCCGAGTACCTCGAGAACGCGGTCATCTCGCTGCTGCGGCTCGACGTTTCGGACCTCATCACCATCGGGGGCGACGACACCGCCTATTCCGCGATGCGGCTGGAGGAGAAGGCGGCGGGCCGCATCCGGGTGGTGCACGTGCCCAAGTCCATCGACAACGACCTCGACCTGCCGCCGAGCGTGGACACCTTCGGGTACCAGACCGCCCGGCATCTCGGGGTCGACATCGTCAAGAACCTGATGGTGGACGCCAAGACCACCTCGCGCTGGTACTACGTGATCTCGATGGGCCGCAAGGCCGGGCACCTGGCGCTGGGGATCGGCAAGGCCGCGGGCGCCACCATCACGCTCATTCCCGAGGAGTACACGCAGCGACCGATCAAGCTCAAGACCATCGTCGACACCCTGGTGGGGTCGATCATCAAGCGCCTCAACGACGGCCGGCGCGACGGCGTGGCGGTGATCGCCGAGGGCGTGGTGCTGGGCATCGACCAGCAGGATCTGGCGCTGGTCGAGGACGTCGAGCGCGACGCGCACGGCCACGTGCGCATCGCCGAGGTCAACATCGGCGAGATCCTGAAGAAGGCGGTGCAGGAGCGACTGGGCCAATTCGGGCTCGAGAGCACGATCGTGGCCAAGAACATCGGCTACGAGCTGCGCTGCGCCGATCCCATCCCCTTCGACATGGAATACACCCGCGATCTCGGGTATTGCGCGGCCAAGTGGCTGCTCGGTGGCGGCAACGGCGTGCTGGTGTCGGTCCAGGCCGGCAACTTCGTGCCGCTCCCCTTCGCGCAGCTTCACGACCACGAAACCGGCCGGGCGCGGGTGCGCATGGTGGACATCCTCTCGACCCGCTACGCCATCGCGCGCCGCTACATGATCCGCATCCGGCGCGACGACTTCGAGGACGCGCACGAGCTGGCCAAGTTCGCGGCCACCGCCGGGCTCTCGCTGCAGGAGTTCCGCGAGCAGTTCGAATACCTGATCCAGGACGAGCCGCCGGCCTTGGAGCTGGGAAACCAGCACGCTGCCGCGTTACCCCTGGGCGAGACCGCGGAGGAAGCCGGCGGCGCGCCCCACCGCGGGCGCGATCCCCTCGAGAGCCCGGCCGGCTGAGACCGGCGGCGCGCCCCACCGCGGGCGCGATCCCCTCGAGCGCCCGGCCGGTTGGGGTCGTCGGGCGCTCGCCCACGCGTGCGCCCGGGTCGCACGCGGTCGCCGGGCGCCGGAGCCTCCGACTCAGGCGTCGGTCCGGGCCAGCTCGGCGCGCAGCTGCGGATGGGTGGCCAGGAAGTACGCCGCCATCGCCAGATCGGCCGCCAGGCTCGCTCCCAGAATGGACCACGACGAGATCGCGGCGCGGATCGGCTCGGTCACGAGCAGGAACGCTCCGAACATGTGGAACAGGATGAAGATGAAGATCACGAGGCCGATGTACCAGAACTGCGGCCCGCGCTCGGACAGAAAGACCAGCCACGACGCGGCGAGACCCAGCAGCAGGAACACCAGCAGATGGGCGCCGTTGTAGGCCAGCACCGGCCCGGGCTCGATCGCTCTCGCTCCCGCATCGGCCACGCCGTAGAACAGCGCCAGGCCGAGCACGTCGGCGGTGAAGAGCGCCGGGCGGCCCGCCACCAGGTTGACCACCATGAAGAACAGGGCGACCACGGCGTAGCCGATCACCCCGGCGACCAGGCCCTGGTAGAGGGCGTGTGAGTGTTCCTGACGCATGGCCACCTCCCGGGGCGCCGGGCGCCCCTCCACCAGGTTGACCACCATGAAGAACAGGGCGACCACGGCGTAGCCGATCACCCCGGCGACCAGGCCCTGGTAGAGGGCGTGTGAGTGTTCCTGACGCATGGCCACCTCCCGGGGCGCCGGGCGCCCCTTTCGCGCCGGGCTCCGCGCGCCGGCGCCGATGGCGCTCATCGAGTGCATGGCGTGTGCCGAAGCCGGCGGGGGATCCGGCGAGCGGCGCAAGGCCGCGTAATCCCGCCCCTTGCTCTCACCGGCACCGGCGATCGGGGGGTGCGGCGGCTGCCAAGGCGGCGGGGCCACTGACAACAGCGCAGGCGGGGCCGGAGCCCGGGCGCGCCGCCGAGAACGCGGGCCAGCCCGGGACACCCCCTCGCCGGGCCCGTCTTCGCCTGCCGCGGCCAACCTCCGACGAAATCCGCTATGCTGCCTCGGGACCCCTGTCAGCGGATGCGCCGCCAGCGTGGCGCGCAAGCCAACGGAGCGAGGGTGATGAAGCGGATCGCAGTGCTGACCTCGGGCGGCGACGCGCCCGGCATGAACGCCGCGATTCGGGCGGTGACCCGCTGCGGCCTCGACCAGGGCTGGGAGGTGTACGGCATCTCGCATGGCTTCGCCGGCCTGATCCGCGGCAGCTTCGTACCGCTCGACGCCCGGGCCGTGGGCGGGATCATCCAGCTCGGTGGCACCATGCTGGGGAGCGCGCGCTGCCCCGAGTTCCATCAGCCGACCACGCATCGCGAGGCGCTGCGCCAGTTACGGCAGAAGGACGTGGACGCCCTGGTGGTGATCGGCGGCAACGGCTCGCAGTGCGGTGCGCAGGAGCTGGCGAGCCTGGGGTTCCCGGTGGTGGGCGTGGCCTCCACCATCGACAACGACCTCGCCGGCACCGACATCACCATCGGCGTGGACACCGCGCTCAACATCGCGCTCGAGGCCATTGACCGGCTCAAGGTCACCGCCTCGTCGCACCAGCGCGCGTTCCTGGTCGAAGTGATGGGCCGCCACTGCGGCTACCTCGCGCTGATGGCCGGCATCGCCGGCGGCGCGGAGTTGGTGATCCTGCCCGAGATCGAGATCGGCACCGAGGAGATCGAGCGCGAGCTGTGCGCCGCCTACGAGCGCGGCAAGCGCCACGCGCTGGCGGTGGTCGCCGAGGGGGCGCGCAACAACGCCGCCGCCCTGATGGCGCACTTCGAGAAGGCGCGCGAGCGGATCGGCTTCGACCTCCGCACCACCACCCTCGGCCACGTCCAGCGCGGCGGGGCGCCGACCGCCTACGATCGCCTGCTCGCCACCCGTCTCGGCGCCGGCGCGGTGACCGCACTCGCCGCCGGCGAGACCGGAGTGCTGGTGGGGACCCTGGGGAGCCGGATCACGCGCACGCCCTATGCCCAGGTGATCGGGGTGCAGAAGCCGCTCGACCTCGAGCTGCTGGCGATGGCGCGAGTGCTCGAGCGCTGAGCCGCGGGCGCTCGCGTCACGGGCAGGCCCGCGGTGAGGCGAACCCTCGAGCGTCCCGGGGGGCGGGCCCGCGACGCCTTCCGCGCGCCCCCCCGGTTGTTTCGATCACTACTGCTCGCGGTAGGAGAGCGTGACGAACTGGTCGCGGTAGCGGCCGATGGCCTGGGTGATGGCGTCCCGGCTGAAGAGGAACGTGCACTGCGCGTGGGCCACCTCGAAGGTGCCGGGGTCGGCGACGACCAGGCCGCCGAGCAGCCAGATGTTGCCCTTGACCACGAGCTGG
>MFFQ01000023.1:198694-201491 GCA_001780165.1 Candidatus Eisenbacteria bacterium RBG_16_71_46
TTGAGAAAGCCCTCACCGTTCGCGTTGGAGAGCGACCAGGAACCCTTGCGATTCTGCTTGATCGCGTCGTTGTCCAGATAATTGATGCCGGTGATGGCCGCCGGCATGGTCGCCTTGGCGGGGCCGATCCAATCGTAGAATTCGGCCTGCGGCATCCCGAGGGCGGACCACGGCCCGGCGTAGAAGGCGGCCGGGGGCTGGTTCTCGAGGAAGGGACCCGGCGTGCCTGCGGGATCGCAGCACACGGTCCCGTGATTGCCGCCGTAGGTAATCGTGGTGTTGGTCCACATCGCCGGCATGTCGCCCCACCCCGCGTAGTTCTCGGGGTCCGGGCCCCACACGCCCGCCCCGGTGGGCGTATCCGCCCGGTGGTTCATGCCGTTGTACATGAACGGCCCATGGGTTGCGGCGCCGCACCAGAGCTTGGTGGTGCTGCTGTTGACCGCGATCCCCGCCAGCAACGAGGGGTTGACGGCCTTGCGGACCACCTCGGTCACGATCGTGCGCGAGTCCGGCCCCGAGCGCCCGGTCGAGGTGATCTGGAAGATCGGCATTCCCGATGTCGTCTGGATCGCGGGGTTCTGCCCGCTGTCGTATTTGTAGATCACCGTTTGCGTGGGGTCGGTCTTGTACCGCACGGTCAGCACCTGGCTGCCGGGCGTCGCGGTGCTGTACGCCAGCCACTTGCCGCTGGCTTGCGCCGTCGCCAGCGCCACCGAATCCGCGCCGAGCACCGGGACCGATCCCGGCACGGTGAGGAAGATCTGGGCCACCATCTTCGGGTTGAGCGTGTCGGGCACCTCGCCGCTGCGCAGGCGAGCCATCGCTTCGGCTACGCCGGCCTCGGCGAAGTTGAGCGCCTCGATGTCGCGAGTCGAGTGTCCGGTGAGCTTGCTGTCCATCTTGATGGAGTTGATCAGCGCCATCGCCAGGAGCGAAAGCACCAGAAGTACGAGGATCGCCATGACCAACGCGGCGCCACGCTCGCGGCGACCGAGCGGAACGACTGGACTCGACATCTGCTTCACCTCCTCGGGGAGCTGCCTTCCTGATCGCCGCACGCATGGCGCCGGGCCGGCCCGCCGGTCGGCGGGACGGGCGAGCGGCAGCAACCCTTGCTCCACGCAGTGCAATCTCCGCGCCCGCGCGCGACTCCAAGACCCGTGGCCGCGTGGCTCGATGGCGGTATCGGCCGCCTCAAGTCGAGGGATGACAGGATCTTGCAGACGGGGGCCGCCCGGATCCGCCCGCACGGATGGCACGGGCGACCAGACGGGTGGCGAGGCGCCCGACGAGGCTGCGCGTGGCGCCCGGCAAGGGATTGGCAGCCGCGGCAGGCAATTTGCGAGGCCTCCGTCGCCGCCGCGCGAAATCCCCCGGGAGTCCCCCGGGCCGAAGGTCGGGGCTCGCACTCCGCGGTCGATCACCTGCCCCGGCGCCGCCGGGTGCGCCGGCCCCACCGCAGCCGATCATCGGCCCCCACGCCGCAGCCCATCACCTGCCCCCGCGGCCCGATGGCACCTCCCGCACGGCAGTCGATCACCAGCCCCCGGGCGAGGTTCGTCATGCTCAGTCGGATTCACGCCGCGGCCCTGTGGGGGCTCGAAGCCTTCGCCGTCCACTGCGAGGTGGACGTCGGTCCCGGCCTACCGGGTTTCATCCTCGTCGGCTTGCCCGACGCCTCCGCGCGCGAGGCCCGCGACCGCGTGTGGCCCGCTCTGCGCAACGCCGGCTTCCAGCTTCCCGACCGCCGCGTCACGGTGAACCTCGCCCCCGCCGACCGCCGCAAGGAGGGTGCGGCCGCCGACCTCGCGGTGGCGCTCGGCATCCTGATCGCGACCAATCAGGCGCCGGGCACCCGACTCGAGGGCGTGGCCGCGCTCGGCGAGCTGGCGCTCGACGGCGCGCTGCGCGGCGTGCGCGGCACCTTGTCGCTCGCGGAGGCAGCGTGGCGCGCCGGGGCCACCACGCTGTTGTGCGCCGCCGCGGCGGCACCCGAGGCCGCGCTGATCGAGGGCCTCGCCGTCCATCCGGTGGCGACACTGACCGAGGCGGTGGGCTGGCTGCGCGGCGCGGAACTGGCGCGCCAGCCCCCCGCGCCGCCCGATGCCGACGCGGGGAGCGAGGGCGACCTTGCCGAGGTGCGCGGTCAGGTCATGGCGCGCCGCGCCCTCGAGATCGCCGCCGCCGGGAGCCATCACCTGCTCATGGTGGGCCCGCCCGGCGTGGGCAAGTCCATGCTCGCGCGGCGGCTTCCCGGCATCCTGCCGCCGCTCGCGCCCGAGGAGGCGCTCACCGTCACCCGCCTGCACTCGATCGCGGGGCTCAGGCCACCCGGGCTCGGCCTCATGCGCCGGCGGCCGTTCCGCGCGCCCCACCATTCGCTCTCGCGCGCCGGCCTGATCGGCGGCGGCACCCCGCCCCGGCCCGGCGAGCTGTCGCTCGCCCACCGCGGCGTGCTGTTCCTCGACGAGCTGTCCGAGATCCCGCGCCATCTGCTCGACGCCCTGCGCGAGCCGCTCGAGTCCGGCGTGGTGTGGCTGGCGCGCGCCGGACGGACCTCGCGCTTCCCCGCGCGCACCCTACTGGTCGCGGCGATGAATCCGTGCCCCTGTGGCTGGCTCGGGCACCCCAAGCGCGGCTGTCGCTGCACCCCGACCCAGCTCGCGCAGATGAGTGCGCGCGTCTCGGGCCCCGTGCTCGATCGCATCGACCTCCAGGTCGAGGTCCCCGCCCTCACCGCCGCCGAGCTGAACGAGGCACGGCCCGCTGAGACCAGCGCCGCGGTGCGCGAGCG
>MFFQ01000024.1 GCA_001780165.1 Candidatus Eisenbacteria bacterium RBG_16_71_46
CTGACTGCGGCCAAGACCGCGTGCAACATCCTGTGGACCCCGCAAGGGGTACCACGTCACAGCGGGGGTCAGCCGCTTCATCTCATCTATTCGGTGGACGGTCCCTCGCCGCGCAGCCCCTTGGCCTCCTCGCTCAGCCTCACGGCCGGCGGCAGGTCGACCGGAGCGCGTTCGGCCGCCGCCTCGCGGCGGAACGCCGCGTAGAAGGAGACCGCCGCGGTGAAGTAGAGCGCCGCCGTGATGTAGAACGGCACGGCGTACCCGAAGCGCTGCAAGATCGCCCCGGCCAGCGTGGCGCTCGCCGCCCAGCCGACGTTCCACATCATGTTGTTCAGGCTGGTGGAGCGGGCGCGCAGGGCGGGCGGCAGCGCCTCCATGATGAACGACTGCACCAGCGGGGTCGCCGCCTGCATCAGCGTGGCGCGGACCCAGAACGCGCCCACCGCCACCGAGAGCCGCCGCTCGGCGCCCAGCGTGACCAGGAAGGGCAGGGACAGCAGCTCGGAAGCGGTCGCGGTGCGCAGCCGTCCGAAACGGCGGGCGAGCGCGGGGCCGAGCAACGCCGCCACCGCGGTGAACACCTGCGCCACCGAGAAGAAGACGCCGATCTGGATGCTCGAACAGGCGAAGCGGTGGGCGAAGTAGAGGTTCATGAACGGAATGACGAGCCCCGCCCCGGCGCCGATGAGGAACGCGTTGAGCGCGATCGGCGCCAACCGCCGGGTCTCCGCCGGCGGCGCGCCGCCGCGCGGGGTCGCGAGCGGGGCGTCCGGCAGGCCGCGCAGGGCCAGCAACGGCAGGCCCGCGGCGAAGGCGAACAGCGCTCCCAGCACCAGGACCACCCGGTAGGCGTGCACCGCGTCGAGCCGGAGACCCGCGGGCAAGTGCATGAGCGGCGCCGGGAGTGCGCCACCGATCAGGCTGCCGGCGACGCCGGCGAGCAGCGAGACGGCGAACAAGGCGCTGAACAGGTGGGTGCGCTCGCGCGGCGTCGAGTGCTCGGTGAGGAACGGCGCCGCCGCGATGGCGATCAGCGATTGGCCCGCCCCGGCGAGAAAACTCGCCCCGTAGATCGCACCCGGGTGCAGGAGCAGGGAGCGCGCGAGGAGCCCGGTGCCCTCGAGCGCCGCGCCGAGGATCAGGCAGCGTCGCCGGCCCCAGTGGTTGGCGAGCCATCCCGCGGGCAGGGCGGTGAGGGCCAGGCCCAGCCCGTTGAAGGAGATCGCCCGGCCGACGAAGGCCTCCTGGAAACCGCCGGCCACCAGGTAGAGGTTGAACAGCACCTGGGAGACCCCGTGGCCGCTCCATGCCAGGAACTCACACAGCAGGAAACGCCGCGCGGGGCCCGAGAAATCGCGGGCGGCGTCACGGTAGTCGCGCCCGGCCGCGACGACGGCGGAGAGGGCGCCCCCAAGGAAACGGCGGCGGCCGGGGCCGCCACCGGCTCCTCGAGATCCCGGTCCAGGCGGGGGGATCAGGCGATCGACTCGATCTCCACCGCGCCGTTCACCCGCGCGGCACGGGGCTCGCGCACGGTGATCGTGGGCTCGAACGCCGCGGGCGTCATGGCGACGAGCACCCGGGCGGCGGTGACGCCCCGGTTCACCAGCGCGTGGGGCACGCGCCCGTCGTAGTGACAGGAATCACCTGGACCGAGCAGGAGCTCTTGCTCGCCGTAAGTCAGGCTCACGGATCCCTCGAGGCAGAGCAGGCACTCCTCTCCGTGGTGGTAGTGACGCTTGTCGTCCGCGGAGAGCCCGGGTGCCAGTTCCACCAGAACCAACTCGAGGTTGCGCTTGGGCTGCGCGGAAAGCACCTCGACGCACGAGGCGATGCCGCCGATGGGCAGGCGGGACCGCTGGTTGGCGCGCACCAGGTGAGGAAGCCTCTCCTCCTCGACCACCAGGTAGGCGACCGAGGTCTCGAGCGCGAGCGCCAGACTGCGCAGTGTCGCCAGCGAGGGCGACGTGCGGTCGTTCTCGACTTGGCTGATGAATCCCTTCGACAGACTACTAGCTTCGGCCAGCTGCTGAACCGTCAGACCCCGGCGAAGCCGCAAATCTCGAACCTTCTTACCAAGCTGCATCGCGCACCTCCGGTGGGGTTTGGCGCGATCGTGGGGGGGAGAACGCGCAGACATTAATGCTAGGAGGAGGTCAGGACAGTGTCAACCGCGCGATGCGGGCCGAGGCTCCTTTTGAAGGCCCCCGCGGACAGGGTGTCGGCGTCGCGCGACGAGCGGAAGCGTGGCCTGTGGGCCACGTTGGAGCGAGGAGCCGACCGCGCAACGCCGCCCTCGGGCGTTTTCGGACGGTGCCTAGCCTGGACTATTCAGCCGAGACCGCGAGATGCACGCCAGGCGCAAGGAGTTCGACCGGCCGCCCCGCAGGCGTGTCGCTCACGTCGAGGACGCGGCCGGTCGAACGACGCCGCGTTTGGCGGGCAGATCGCGGTCGCAGGCGGCGGGCTCATGAATCGTCCAGGCTAGCCGGCGAGCCAGGTCTCGACGTCCCCGCCTTGCGGCCCATCCTCCGCCGCCCAGGGCGGCTCGGCCGCGGGCCGGCGCAGCGAGCGGCCCCCGAGGTACTGGAGTCGGTAGAGGCGCGAGTAGATGCCCTGCAGCGCGAGGAGCTCGGCGTGGGTGCCGACCTCGCGCACGCGGCCATGGTGGAGCACCACGATGCGGTCCACGTGCTGAATCGTCGAGAGGCGGTGGGCGATCACCAAGGAGGTGCGCCCGTGCATCAGCCGCAACAGGGCGTCCTGGATCAGCCCCTCGGTGTGGGTATCCACGCTCGAGGTCGCCTCGTCGAGAATGAGCAGCCGAGGAGCGTGGGCGAGGGCGCGCGCGAACGAGAGCAGCTGTTTCTCCCCCGCGGAGAGCGTTGCCCCGCGCTCGCGCACCTCGGCGGCGTAGCCGTCCCGGAGGCGCTCGATGAACTCGTGCGCGTGCACCTCGCGCGCGGCGCGTTCGACCTCGGCCCGGCTGAGCGCCGGACCGCCCATCCGCAGGTTGCTCTCGATCGTGCCCGAGAACAGGAACACGTCCTGCAGCACCAGGCCGACGTGGCGGCGCAGCTCCCCGGCGTCCCACTCGGCGAGCGGCCGGCCATCCACGCGGATGACGCCGCGTTGTGGTTCGTAGAAGCGCATGAGCAGGCTGGTGAGCGTGGTCTTGCCGGAGCCGGTCGCGCCGACCAGCGCGACCTTCTCGCCGGCCTGGATCGTGAAGCTGACGTCCTGCAGCACCCAGTGCGCCCCGTCGTAGGCGAACCACACGTGGTCGAACTCGATGCATCCTCCGAAGGGCCCGGGTGTGCCGTCCGCGGGCCGGCCGCGGAGGGCCGGAACCGGGCGGCCGTCGGTCGCCGCGGCGCGCTCTGCCGCCCCCTCGACAGCAGCGGCGGCGGGATCCACGGGAGTGTCGAGCAGGTCGAAGATGCGCTCCGCCGAGGCCATCGCCTGCTGCATGATGTTGTACTTCTCGCTCAGGTCGGAGATCGGGCGGAAGAAGCGCTGCGTGTACTGAATGAAGGCGACCAGGGTGCCGAGCGTGATGCCGGTCCACATGACCTGGCGGCCGCCGTACCAGACGATGAGCGACACCGCGAGCGCGCCCACGAGTTCGAGCAAGGGAAAGAAGACCGCGTGATAGTGCACCGCCTGGAGGTTGGCGTCGCGGTGCGAGGCGTTCACGTCGCGGAACTGCTCGTAATTCCGCTGCTCGCGGTTGAGCAGCTGGACCGTGCTCATCCCGGTGAGATTCTCGTTGAGGAACGCGTTGAGCCGCGCCAGCCGCGAGCGGATCTCACGGAACGAGCGCCGCACCTTGAGGCGGAAGGTGAGCGACACCACGACGATGAGCGGCAGCACCGAAAACGTGACCGCGAGCAGCTCGGCGTTGAGGTTCACCATCGCGACGACGATCCCGATGAGCGCGAACAGGTCGCCGAACAGCGCGACGACCCCGGCGCTCACCAGCTCGTTGAGCGTGTCCACGTCGTTGGTGACGCGGGTCATGAGACGCCCGATCGGGTTGCGGTCGTAGAAGGAGAGCGGCAGTCGCTGCAGATGGCGGAAGATCGACATCCGCAAGTCCATCATGACGTGCTGCCCGATCCGCTGCATGAGCTGGTTGTGCAGGTAGCCGAGCCCGAAGCCGACCAGCAGCACCGCCAGGTAGAGCATCGCCACGCGCTGCAAGTGCCCGAGGTCGTGATGGCGGATGCCGTTGTCGATCGCCTCCTTGGTGAGATAAGGGCCCGCAAGCCCGACCAGCGCATCGAGCATGACCAGCACGCCGGCCAGGGCCAGTCCGCCGCGGTAGGGCCGCAGATACCCCAGCAGCCGCCGCATCAGGCGGTGGTCGTAGCCCTTGCCGCTCAGCTCGTCGTCGTGGCTCACGAGGCTTCGAGCTCCTCTTCGAGCTGTTGCTCCCGATACAGCTCGGCATAGCGCCCGCCGTGCCGCAACAGCTCGTCGTGGGTGCCGCGCTCGACGATGCTCCCGCGGTCGAGTACGACGATGAGGTCCGCGTCACGCACCGTGCTGACCCGGTGGGAGACCAGCAGCGTCGTGCGCCCGATCAGCTCCTCACGCAGGCGGCGGAGGATGCTCTCCTCGGTGTGCGTGTCCACGCTCGAGAGGCAATCGTCGAGCAGCAGCACGGGGGAGGCGCGCAGCACCGCGCGCGCGATGGTGGCGCGCTGCTTCTGCCCGCCGGAGAGCGTGATGCCGCGCTCGCCGACCGGCGTGTCGTAGCCGCGCGGGAAGCCCCGCACCTCGGTGTCGAGTCCCGCGACCCGCGCGGCGCGCTCGATCCCCTCGGCATCGGCGTGCGCGACGCCGTAGGCGATGTTCTCCGCCACCGTCGCCGAGAACAGGAACGACTCCTGCGGAACCGTCGCGATCTGCGCCCGCAGCCAGCCCAGCGCGTAGCGGCGCACGTCCACGCCGTCGAGCAGGACCGTCCCTGGCGGCGGATCGAAGGTGCGCGAGAGCAGCGAGAGCAGCGTGCTCTTCCCGCAGCCGGTGCGCCCGACCAGGGCCACGACGCGGCCGGCGGGCACGCGCAGCGAGACCCCGCTGAGCGCGGGGCTCGCCGCTCCGGGGTAGGTGAAACCGAGGTCGCGGAATTCGAGCTCGCCGCGGCAGTGTTCCGGTCGGAACGCGCCCGGCAGGTCCCGGATCTCGGGCTCGACGTCGAGGATCTCGGTCAGCCGCCGGTAGGAGGCCGCGCCGCGCTGGAACAGGCTGATGACCCAGCCCAGCGCGACCATCGGCCAGTTGAGCATCGCCAGGTACACGGTGAAGGCCACGAACTGGCCGAGCGTGATGCGGCCGGCGACCACCTCGCGCCCGCCGAGATAGAGCGCCAGCACCGCGGCGACGCCCGAGAGGAGGCCGAGCACGGGGTGGAACACCGCCGAGACGCGGATGAGCTGAACGTTCTTGTCCAGGTACTCGCTGCTGAGCCCGTGGAAGTCGTCGAGCTCGTGATCCTCGCGCGCGAAGGCGCGCACCACGCGCACCCCGGCGAGGTTCTCCTGGACCCGGGCCGACATCGTGGCGAAGTGCGCCTGGATGTCCTCGAATCGGCGGTGGATCCGGTCCCCGAAGTACCACACCGTGAACGACACCACCGGCATCGGCAACAGCGAGTAGAACGTGAGGCGCGGGCTGATCGAGAGCATGAAGACCAGCGAAACCAGCGCCACGACCACGGTGTTCACCAGGTACATCAGGCCGGGGCCCAGCATCATGCGGACCGCCGCGAGGTCGTTGGTGCAGCGGGACATGATCTCGCCGGTGCGCCCGCGCTGGAAGTACTGGAGCGGCAACGTCTGAAGGTGGGCGAAGAGGTCGTTGCGCAAGTCGAACTCGAGCAGCCGCGAGATGCCGATCACCGCCTCGCGCATCCAGTACTTGAACAAGCCGGCGCTGAGCGCGATCCCCAGCAGCATCAGGGCGTAGCGCCCGAGCTTCTCGGCGGTGACGCCGCGGTAGAGGTCGTCCACCGCGAAGCGCAGCACCTGGGGCTGGGTCAGCGCGATGATGTCCGTGAGGGCCACGCAGGCGAGGCCCCAGGCGAGCCCGCGGCGGTAGCGCCCGAGGTAGGGCAGCAGGCGGGCGATCAGCTCTCGCATGGCTGGTCCCTCTCCGAATCGTCGTCGGCGAGGGCGCGGATCCGGCGACCGGCGGTCAGCGGCTGCGCTTGTCGCCGAGGAAGCCTTGCAGCCGGTGCAGCCTGGTGTGTCTCACTGCCAGCGACACGTACACCTCGTCGATGTGCAGGGCGTTCTTGGCAGACGCGGTGTGGAGCGACCCGACCATGAGGTCGATGTGGTCGTCCACCCGGTAGAGCAGAAGCGGCCCCACGAGGTGCAGATCGATCTTGTCGGCGGGCGTGTCTCCGTCCCCCACCGCCATCTCGCCGCGGTAGCGGCCCCCGACGAGCAGGGAGGGGCCGAGCCACAGGCCGAGGTCTGCCGCGCCGATCGCCTGGTCGGCGGGCGCCTGCGTGCGATAGCGGTAGCCTGCCCCGACCTCGATGAAGCCGAAGCCCGCCAGTGCGGTGCCGAAGTTCAGGGTTCCCATGAGGTCCTGTTGCCCGGCGCCGAGCGTGGGCGCGAGCTGCGCGACCCCGGGCACCGCGTGGCTCGCGGTGTCGCCGGTCACCGCAAGCGCCCGCCCGCGTGAATCGTGCGGCGAGAGATCCCCGTCGTAGCCGAGCGGCGCCTTCCATCCCAGCTCGATCGCGAGCGCGCTCCGTCCGCCACCCGCGATCAGGCGCCGCACACCGAGGACCGCGTCGCCGAGGCCGGTCTCGGTGCGCTCGAACGCGCCGTTTCCGGTGCGGCGGGTGACGCTCACGGCGGGCAGCGTGAGGAAGAACGACATCCGCGGCTTCCACCCGAACTCGTTGCGCGCGGCGAGCGAGCGCTGCTCGCTCAAGCCGCCGCCCGGCAGCGGCGCGCGAGCGCCGTCGAGGTCGTGGTAGCCGTCCGCGGTGAACGCGCCGGTGCGAAGCTCGGAGTAGGACTCCCCCGGCGCGGGAATCCAGGCGCCGGCCAGGGCGTGGGCGGGAACGAGGAGGAGGAGCGGGAGGGCGAGGACGGTCCACAGCACCGCAGTGCGCGCGCTCATGATGGCGGGAAGACCTCCCGGGTCCGACGGCTAACCGAATGGGCTGCGCGAGACTATCCGCTGACCCTGGTGGGCGCAAGCATTTATGAGTGTCCTGCACGGGAGCCATGACCGACCGCGTTCGAGCGGTGATCTGTCCGCTGCCCGCACGGGGGTGGCCGGGGGTGGTACCGAGGGGCCCGAGGAGGGCTCGCGATGACACCGACGGCCGCCGCCCAGGAGCGGGCGGAAGCGCCGGGCCCGGTCGCGGTCGCGCGCGCGGTCGCGCTGTGGCACCATCGGCCGCCGTGGACCCGGTGCGCGTGCTGGAATTCATTCGCGATCCCCAGGGCGTCTGGAATCTCCCCGCGAGCTTCATGGAGTCGCTGGCGCGCGAGTTTCCAGCGGTGCGCTTCGATTCGCCACGCGACCTGGCCGAGGCGGAGGAGGCGCTGCCCGAGGCCGCGGTCGTGTTCGGCTGGGCGGTGCGGGCCTCCAATTTCGCGCGCGCCCGGAGCCTGCGCTGGATTCACGTGTCGGCGGCCGGGGTCGGCTCCGCCCTGTTTCCCGCGCTGGTCGAGAGCGAGGTCGTGCTCACCAACGGCCGCGGGCTCCATGCGGTCGCCATGGCCGAGCACGCGCTCGGGGTGATGCTGGCGCTCGCGCGACGCCTGCACCTGGCCCGCGACGCGCAACGCGATCGCCGCTGGAGCCAGGTGCCGCTGTGGATCGAACCGCCGGGTCCGGGTCAGCTCGAGGGCGGCACGCTCGGCCTGCTGGGGCTCGGCGCCGTGGGCCGGGCACTCGCCCAGCGCGCCGCGGCGCTCGGCATGCGCGTCATCGCGGTGCGGCGCCACCCGGCGCGCGAGCCCGCGCCCGCGCACGAGCAATGGGGTGTCGAGCGGCTGGACGATCTGCTCGCGTGCGCCGACTGGATGGTGCTCGCCGCGCCGCTCACCGCCGAGACGCGCGGCCTGATCGGACGCGAGCGGTTGGCGCGACTGCGGCCCACGGCGGCGCTCGTCAACCTCGGGCGCGGGGCGCTGGTGGACGAGGGTGCGCTGTGCGAGGCGCTCGCCGCGGGTCGCCTCGCCGGGGCCGCCCTCGACGTGTTCGAGCACGAGCCGCTGCCCGACGACAGCCCGCTCTGGTCCATGCCGAACGTGATCGTCACGCCGCACATCTCGGGGCTCGGGCCGCGTTACTGGGAGCGCGGGGTGGAGTTGTTCCGGCGTAATCTCACGGCCTTCCTCGACGGCCGTCCGCTCGAGAACGTCGTGGACAAGCGGGCGGGATATTGAACAGGGTCGAGACACTCGGGCTGATCGTCGCGGGGGGGGCGGGGCGCCGGTTGGGTGCGGGGGTCCCCAAGGCGGCGGCGCGGCTGGGTGGATGCACGTTGCTCGAGCGCGCGGTGGCGACGCTGCGCCCGATCTGCGACGCGGTGGTGGTGGCGGCGCCGGCCGGCCTCATGCTCCCCGAGGCCGGCGTCCCGCGCGTGGACGACGCGCCGGGCGGCGCCGGGCCGCTCGCCGGGCTGGTCGCCGGGCTCGCCGCCCGGGCGCACCGGATCGCGATCGTGCTCGGCGTGGATTTCCCGCTGATGCGGACCGCGGCGCTCGCGGCACTGCGCGACGCGCGCGGGGCGCACCCCGCGGTGGTGCCCGAGCCGGGAGGCGTTCCGCAACCGTTGGCGGCGGTCTACGCGAACGCCGCCGCGGCGCGGCTCGAGGCGGCGTGGTGGGCGGGGGAGCGCTCGGTCACCGCGGCGGCGCTCGCGCTCGGGCCGTCGCGGCCGGGCGACGCGGAACTGGAGGTGCTGGAGGGCGGCCTCGCCAACTTCTTCAACCTCAACACGCCGGCGGATCTCGCCGAAGCCGGCCGCCGCCTGGCGACGCGCGCGGCGGCAGGGGAGGAGGCATGAGCGGGGCGCAGCCGAGCACGGGCGCGCCGTCCGTGGGCGGCGTTCCGCTCGACCGCTGCCTGCCGGCGCTGCGCGCCCTCGAGCCGCGGGCGCAGGCCTGCTACGTCTACGACCTCGACGCGTTGGACGCCCGCGCGCGGCGCTTCGCCGCCGCCTTCGCGCCGCTCGGCGCGCTGTGCGCCTACGCGCTCAAGGCCAACGCGCTCGCGGCGCTGCTCGAGCGCTTGCGCGAGCGCGGCTTCGGCGCCGACGCCGTGTCCCTGGGCGAGCTGGAGCTGGCCGCGGCGGCCGGATTCCGCGCGCCGGCCCGCGTGCTCAATGGCAATGGACGCACCGTCGCCGAGGCGGACTGGGTGGCGCGCGAGGGGGTGGCGCTGGTCAATGCCGACCTGGTCGAGGAGCTGGATCTCCTCCAGGCCGCTGCGGCGCGCGCGGAGCGGCGGGTGCGGGTGGCGCTACGGGTCAACCCCGGGGTCGAGACCGCGGGGCACCGCTACATCGCGACCGGTGACGACGAGGCCAAGTTCGGCATCGCGCCCTCCGAGGCGCTGGAGGCATGGGCGGCGCGCGCCCGATGGCCGCGACTGGACGTCGACGGCATCCACGTCCACGTCGGCTCCCAGATTCTCGACCCGGTGCCGCTCGAGCGCTCGCTCGAGGTGGCGCTCGAGCTGGCGGCCGAGTCCGCGCGCCGCGGATCGCCGCTCGGCCTGGTGAACCTGGGTGGCGGGTTCGGCGTGGACTACGAGGGCCGCGGCGTGGAGTTTCCGCTCGAGCGCTACGCCGCCGGCGTGCTCGCGCGCGCGGCCGGGCGCGGGCTCGCCTGGGTGGTGGAGCCGGGCCGCTGGCTGGTGGCGCCGGTCGGCATGCTGGTCTGCGAGGTGTTGTGGGTCAAGCGCCGCGGCGCACGCCGCTTCGTGGTGCTGAGCGCGGGCATGAACGACCTCATCCGCCCCGCGCTCTACCACGCGCGCCACCGCATCGTGGCGCTGCGGCCGCGCCCCGGCGCGCTCGAGCCCGCGATGGTGGTGGGGCCGGTGTGCGAGAGCGCGGACCTGTTCGCGGAGGACGCGCCGCTGCCGCCGCTCGAGCCCGGCGATCCCGTGGCGCTGCTCGACGCCGGAGCGTACGGCGCGGCGATGGCCTCCACCTACAACGGTCGCGGCCGGCTGGCCGAGCTGGTGGCCGAGGGCGGGCGACTCACCCGCGCGCGCGCGGGCGAAACCCCCGCGGATCTCGCGGCGCGCACCCGCAACGACACGATCGCGTGGTGAAGGCTAGAGGGCCAGCCGAGGACGCACCGCGACCAGCAGCACCGCCGGCGCCGACGCCAGGTTCGCGTAGGAGTGCGGGCGGTGGGCACGGAAGTGCAGCGAATCGCCCTGCCGCAGCACGTAGGGGCGCTCTTCGACCCGGATCTCGGCCACGCCGGTGACCACCGTTACCCACTCCTCGCCTTCGTGCCGGTGCGCGAGCGCGGGCTCGCGCCCGATCGGCAGGGTCATGAGCTGGGCGCCGAGCAGGGCGCCCTCCACCGGTGGGACGAGGGCTTCGAGCATCGCCGAGCCCCACTGGACGCGCTGGTTGCGTCGCTCGTCGGCCCGGCCGACGGTGACCTCGGGCAGCACGTGCGGCTCCACGAGGGTCGCGGGCCTCAGGCCGAGGGCGAGCGCGATACGGCCGAGCGCGCCGACGGTGGGCGAAGCCTTGCCGCGCTCGATCTCGGAGACGTGGGTGGCTGAAATGCCTCCGCGCTCCTCGAGGTCCTTGAGGGTGAGCCCGCGCGAGATGCGGAGCAGCTTGATGCGCCTGCCGAGTTCGCTGGGGGACGGATCCCGCGAAAGAAATGGTGCCGGGTTGGACGCGGGCAGAGAGGCACGGGGGGGTGTCGTCTCGATGGTCATGTTGCTCTCCGGCGAATGGGGGGGGATCGGTCGCGCGCTAGTGCGGCCCGGCAAGCGATCGGGTGAGCACCGCCAGCACCTCGACGGATTCCGCTGGATCGGGGCTGAGGACATGAGGTAGAGCCAGCGATGCCTCGATCGCATCGCCGGGGGCCAGCGTGAAACGTTGCTCGCCGAACTGTACCGCGAGCGTCCCGCGCCGCACGAAGTAGATCGCCTGGCCCGCGGTCTCGCTGGGCTCGAGCGACAGCTCGCCGCGTGCTGCGGGGTCGAGCAGCAGGCGGTAGGCGAACAGACGGCTCCCCGGGATCCCGGGCGTCAGGCTCTCGGCCCGCACGCCGGGGGCGGGAGCGAGCACCGCCGGCGAATCGCCGCTGACATGCGCGACGTCCGAGCGCTCGTCGTGCTCGATGAAGTAGGAGGCGTCCCTCTCGAGCGCACGCGCGATGCGCACCAGCGCGCCGATCGTCGGGGAGGTCCGGCCGCGCTCGATTTCCGAGAGGTGGGTGGCCGACAGTCCGGCGGCCAACTCCACCTGTTTGAGGGTCATGCGCCGCTCGAGCCGCAGCTTACGGATGCGCCGTCCCAGTTCAGCGGTTTCCACGATGCTCGTCATTGGGTGCTCCCACGAACCGCATGCGGACGCCCATTGCGTGAGGCGGAGCCTGTAGCACCCCGCCCGGGCGTCCTACCGGACGGGGCACTGCGACACTCGAGTCCAACGATGCGACCGGTCCTGCGCAGGCCGCGAAGCGCCCCTGGACCGGAGCCCCGACCCTGCTCGGTGGCCGGCGGGCGCGTGCACGGGCTTGGCATCAGCTCGCGCCACCCGGTCCAGGAATGCGGGTCGCATCCGCCTCATCCCGGAGCGGAGTGCGCCTATGACGTCGCGGACAGCCTATGGTCGCCGTCACAGCCGCCCGGCGCCGTCGAGGGACTGGCCGAATCTATTTGGCGATGGTCTCGGCCGGGACCAAGGGTGAGAGACTGGAAGGCGTCCTGAGACGCAATAATGGTGTCACAGTGCCCCCAGGGGAGCAACAGCGCTTCTTCAGCAGGTAGCGATGGGCGGGGGCGCGTCGACCGGGCCATTCCTCACGCGCCGGGTTCGTGCAGGTGCCGGATCGCGCCCGCTCGGGCCGGCGCGGCAGTCGCGCCCGGACGGCATCCACGAGCACACGGCCATCAGCGCCGAGCGGCCATCAGGGTGGTGCAGCAGGCACGGCCGCGCAGCTTGACACCCTCGCGCTTCGGCGCGAAACTGCGCCACCGCGGCGCTCGATGTCCTCTGCTGCGCTGCGGTTTCCGCATCACATTGTGAAAGATGGCGCAAAGTGGGTCGGTTCCGGCCGGCCCCTTCCCAAGACGAGGGAACGCGTGCTCCAGGTGGTGTGCATCAAGCAGGTGGCGGGCTCCGAAACCCGGGTCAAGGTCGCGGGCGACGGCAAGCACCTGGACACCGCCGGCGTGACCTGGATCCTCAATCCCTACGACGAATTCGCGCTCGAAGAGGCGCTCAGGATCCGGGAGAAGATGGGCGAAGGCGAAGTGGTCGCCGTGTCCATCGGCGACGCGGGGGTGCCGACCACCCTGCGCAATGCGCTGGCGATGGGCGCCGACCGCGCCATCCACCTCAAGAGCGACGTCCCCAGCCCCGATCCGCTCGCGGTCGCCCGCGCGCTCGCGGCCGAGATCGGGCCGCTGGCGCCCCGGATCGTGTGGTTCGGCCGCCAGTCGATCGACGACGACCAGGCCCAGGTGGGGCCGATGACCGCCGAGCTGCTCGGCCTGCCCGGCGCGAGCATGATCGCGACCCTCGAGATCGACGGGGACCGGGCCGTGGTCGAGCGCGAGATCGAGGGGGGGCGCGAGGTGATGGAGATGCAGCTGCCCGCGGCCTTCAGCGCCGACAAGGGGCTCAACGAGCCGCGCTACCCGTCGCTCAAGGGAATCATGGCGGCGAAGAAGAAGCCGATCGAGGAGAAGCCCGCCCAGCTCGGTGAGCCCAATCTCGAGGTGCTGTCGCTCGAGCTGCCTCCCACGCGCTCCGCCGGCCGCATCGTGGGAGAGGGCAAGCAAGCGGTGGCCGAGCTGGTGCGCCTGCTACGCGAGGAAGCGAAGGTCATCTAGATGAGCATTCTCGTCTTCATCGAGCATCGCGACGGCCAGTTGCGCGCGGTGGCGCGCGAGGCCCTCGGCGTGGCCAGCCGGCTCGCCGCCTCGCTGGGCGGTCCGGTGGTCGGGGTATGCGCAGCCGCTTCCGATCCGGGGCTCGCCGCCCTCGGCGACGCCGGAGCCGAGCGCGTGCTGCTCGCGACCCACGAGTCGTTCAAGCTCTACCACCCCTCCGGCTACGCCGCCGCCGTGGTCGCCGCGGTCAAGGCGGTCGGACCGGCCGCGGTGCTCTTCTCGGCCTCGGCGATGGGCAAGGACCTCGCACCGCGTGTCGCGGCCCGGCTCGGCGTGGGGCTCGCCTCGGATTGCACCGGGGTCGAAGTCGAGGGCGGCAAGTTGGTCGCGGTGCGCCCGGTGTACGCGGGGAAGGCGGTGCAGAAGGTGGCGTTCCCTGGCACCCCGGCGCTGATCGCGCTGCGTCCGAAGATCTTCCCCGCCGCGGCCGGGGCGAAGAAGACGGCCGCCGTCGAGCCGCTCGCCCTGCCCGAGGCCGCGCCGGAGTCGCGCGCGCGCGTCACGCGCATCGCGGCCGCCGCGGGCGGCAAGCTGGATCTCACCGAGGCCGAGGTCATCGTCTCCGGCGGACGCGGGCTCAAGGCGCCCGAGAACTTCAACGTGATCGAGGACCTCGCCGAGGCGCTCTCCGCCACGGTCGGTGCCTCGCGCGCGGTGGTGGACGCGGGATGGCGACCGCATTCGGACCAGGTCGGACAGACCGGCAAGACGGTTTCGCCCAAGCTCTACGTCGCCGTCGGCATCTCGGGCGCGATCCAGCACCTCGCGGGCATCTCGTCGTCGCGCTGCATCGTCGCGATCAACAAGGATCCCGAGGCTCCGATCTTCAAGGTGGCGGACTACGGCGTGGTGGGCGACCTGTTCGAAGTCGTCCCCGCGCTGGCCGAGGAGGTCCGCAAGCTCAACGCGCACGTGTGATGCGCGGCCGCACGTCGACTTGACCGGGGTGGGGAAGGATCCGATACGGTGCCGCTTCCGGCCCCCGCGGGTGGGGGAGGGTGACGGGGGAGGACGAGGATGCGCGAGTACCTGCCGGTCCTGATGTTCCTGGCCGTGGCGATCGCCTTCGCCGCGGGCACCATCGGCCTATCGAGCATCATCGTCCCGCGGCGGAGCAACGCCAGGAAGATGTCCGCCTACGAGTGCGGGGTCGAGCCCGTGGGCAACGCGCGCGCCCGCTTCTCGGTGAAGTTCTATCTCGTCGCGGTGCTCTTCATCCTGTTCGACATCGAGGCCGTGTTCCTCTATCCGTGGGCGGTGACGTTTCGCCAGCTCGGCCTGGTCGGGCTGATCGAGATGATGGTGTTCATCGTGATCCTGCTGATCGGCTACCTGTACCTGTTGAAGAAGCGCGCGCTCGAGTGGGACTGAGGTCGCGCCGCGCGACCTGGCCGATCGGGGAGAACATCGCATGACGGAACCCAAGGAGCTCAACCCCTTCCGCACGCTCGCGATGCCTCCGCCGCAGGCGGCCGCCGCGCCCGACCTCCTCATGCCCAAGAGCGAGGAAGAGTCGATCCGCGAGGAGCTGGAGCGCGGCATCCTGTTCACGAGCGTCGAGAAGATGGTGAACTGGTCGCGCGCCAACTCGATCTGGCCGCTGGGATTCGGCCTCGCCTGCTGCGCGATCGAGATGATGGCGGCCCTGGCGCCCCGCTTCGACATCTCGCGCTTCGGCGCCGAGGTGATGCGCGCCTCGCCGCGCCAGGCCGATCTCATGATCGTCGCCGGCCGGGTGAGCCTCAAGATGGCGCCGGTGCTGCGCCTGCTCTACGAGCAGATGCCCGATCCCAAGTGGGTCATCTCGATGGGCGCGTGCGCCTCGTGCGGCGGGGTGTTCAACAACTACGCGATCCTCCAGGGCGTGGACAAGATCGTCCCGGTGGACGTCTACGTCCCCGGCTGCCCGCCGCGGCCGGAGGCGTTGATCCACGGCATCATGAAGCTCCAGGAGAAGATCCTGGTTTCGCGCGTGGAGCTCGGTCCGATCGCGAGGAAGACGCGGAAGGGAGCGGCATGACGCCGCTCACCCCCGAGCGGGTCGAGGAGCGCCTCCGCGAGCGATTTCCCGGCGTGCCGTTCCGCCGCCAGGAGGGGGAGGCGGTGCGCGACCACACGCTCTACCTTCCGGCCGAGCGGCTGGTCGAGGTCTGCACCTTCCTGCGCGACGATCCCGAACTGGATTTCGCGATGCTGTCCTGGATCGCGGGCGTGGACAACCTCCCGCGCGAGCCGCGTTTCGAGGTGGTCTACGGCCTGCTCTCGCTCAGCCACCCCCGGCGCGTCCACCTCAAGATCGAGCTGGCCGGCGAGCAGCCGCGCGTGCCCACCGTGATCGGCGTGTGGCCCACCGCCGACTGGCTCGAGCGCGAGACCTACGATTTCTACGGCATCGAGTTCACCGGACATCCCGATCTCAGGCGCATCCTGCTGCCCGAGGACTGGGTGGGGTGGCCGCTGCGCAAGGACTCGCCGCTCGGCTACGAGGAAGTGGCGTTCACCCACAACACCCCGGAGCGCATCAAGCCCTCGCCCGAGCTGCGCAAGCTCCAGCCCAAGAAGGTGAAGTACCGTGCGCACTGAGACCATGACCCTCAACATGGGGCCGCAGCACCCCTCGACCCACGGCGTGCTGCGCGTGGCGCTCGAGCTGGACGGCGAGACGGTGGTGAAGGCCAGGCCCATCGTCGGCTATCTCCACACCGGCATGGAGAAGCAGGCCGAGTACAAGACCTACACCCAGTCCATTCCGCAGACCGACCGCATGGATTACCTGGCACCGATGTCGAACAACCTCGCCTTCTGCCTCGCGGCCGAGAAGCTGCTCGGCATCGAGGTGCCGCCGCGGGTGCAGGCGATCCGCGTGCTCCTCACCGAACTCACGCGGATCAGTTCCCACTGCATGTGGCTCGGCACCCACGCGCTCGACATCGGCGCGATGACGGTATTCTTCTGGGCCTTCCGCGAGCGCGAGAAGGTGCTCTCGATCTACGAGCACGTGTGCGGCGCGCGACTCACGGCGTCGTACTTCCGCGTCGGCGGGCTGGCGATGGACATTCCCGAGGGATTCTTGGACCGCTGCCGGACGTTCGTGGACGAGATGCCCGCGCACGTGGACGAGTACGAGGCGATGCTGACGAAGAACCCGATCTGGCTCGCCCGCACCCGCGGCGTCGCGATCCTCTCGGCGCGCGACGCCGTCGCGCTCGGCGCCACCGGACCGATCCTGCGCGGCTCGGGCGTCCAGTACGACCTGCGCAAGGCCCAGCCCTACAGCGGCTACGAGACCTACGACTTCGAGATCCCGGTCCGGACCAGCGGCGACGCCTACGACCGCTACCTGGTGCGGGTGGAGGAGATGCGCCAGGCGACGCGCATCTGCGACCAGGCCATCCGGCGCCTCGAGGAACTCGGTCCCGGCGACTATCGGCTGCGCGACTTCAAGTACGTGTTGCCGCCGAAGGAGGAGGTCAAGACCTCGATGGAGGCCCTGATCCACCACTTCAAGATCGTGGCGCACGGGTTCTTCCCGCCGGTGGGCGAGGCCTATCAGGCGATCGAGGCGCCCAAGGGCGAGCTGGGCTTCTACTTCGTCTCCGACGGCACGCCGCGGCCATGGCGCATGAAGGTGCGCTCGCCGTCCTTCGTCAACATGCAGACCCTCTCGGTCATGGTGGAGGGCCGGCTGGTGGCGGACGTCATCACCGCCATCGGCAGCCTGGACATCGTGCTCGGGGAGATCGATCGATGAGCCACGCGCCCGCGGTGACGGCGATCGACCCCGAGGTCCGCGACTGGCCCGCGTCGCGCCGGGTCGAGGTGGACGAGGCGCTCTCGCACTACCCCAACCGGCGCTCGGCGGTGCTGCCGCTCATGTGGATCGCCCAGCGCGAATGGGGCTGGCTCTCGCCCCCGGTGCTGCGGCTGGTGGCGCGCACCGCGGAGCTGCCCGAACCCGAGGTGTTCGGGATCGCGACCTTCTACACCATGTTCAACCTGCGCCCGGTGGGGCGCCACCACCTGCAGGTGTGCATGACGATCTCCTGCTCGCTGATGGGCGCCGACCGCTTGTTCCGGCATCTCGAGCGGAAGCTCGGGATCGGGCATGGCGAGACCACGCCCGACGGCCGCTTCACCCTGCGCCGCGTCGAGTGCCTCGCGGCCTGCGGCCGCGGACCGTGCATGCAGGTCAACTTCGACTACCACGAGAACCTGGACGAGGCCCGGGTGGACGCCCTGCTGGAGACGCTCACGTGAGAGGTCCGCTGCTGTTCAAGGACATCGACACCGCCGGCCTGACCTCGATCGCGACCTATCGCCAGCTCGGCGGCTACGAGACGCTGGTCGCGACCCTGGGCAAGACGTCCCCCGACGAGTGCATCGAGATCGTCAAGGCCTCCGGCCTGCGCGGCCGCGGCGGCGCCGGGTTCCCGGCGGGCATGAAGTGGGGTTTCGTGCCCAAGGACAGCCCCAAGCCGCGCTACCTGGTGTGCAACGCGGACGAGAGCGAGCCCGGCACCTTCAAGGACCGCGAGCTGATGGAGAAGAACCCCCACCTGCTGATCGAGGGCTGCGCGCTCGCCGCTTACGCCATCAACGCGCACGTCGGGTACATCTACCTGCGCGGCGAGTTCGAGTACATCCAGCGCATCCTCGACCGCGCGCTCGCCGAGGCGCGCGCCGCCGGCTTCCTCGGGCGCGGTATCGCCGGCAGCGGATTCGACGTCGAGATCCACACCCACCTCGGCGCCGGCGCCTACATCTGCGGCGAGGAGACCGCCCTGCTGTCGTCGCTCGAGGGCTACCGCGGCCAGCCGCGGCTCAAGCCGCCGTTTCCGGCGGTCGAGGGCCTCTACGCCTGCCCCACGGTGGTCAACAACGTCGAGACCCTGATGAACGTCCCCTCGATCCTGCGTCACGGCGCCGCGTGGTACCGGCAATGGGGGACCGAGAAGAGCCCCGGCACCAAGATCTTCAGCGTCTCGGGCCCGGTGCGGCGACCGGGCAACTACGAGCTGCCGCTCGGCACTCCGCTCTCCGAGCTGATCGAGAAGCACTGCGGCGGGATGCGCGACGGGCTCAAGGTCAAGGCGGTGATCCCCGGGGGTTCCTCGGTGCCGTTGCTGCCCGCGTCGCTGCTCGACACCGGGCTCGACTTCGAGTCCATGACCGCGGCCGGGACCATGCTCGGCTCGGGGGGCGTGATCGTGATCGACGACCAGACCTGCATCGTGGACGCGCTGCACAACATCACCCGCTTCTACGAGCACGAGTCGTGCGGCAAGTGCACGCCGTGCCGCGAGGGCACCTACTGGATGGTCGAGGTCTTCGAGCGCCTCGAGGCCGGGCGCGGGCGTGCCGCGGACATCGACCTGCTCAACGACGTTTCGGACAACATCCTCGGCAAGTCCTTCTGCGCGCTGGGCGACGCCGCGGCGATGCCGGTGATGGGAGCGATCAAGCACTTCCGGGACGAGTTCGAGTACCACGTGACGCACCGGCGCTGCATGGTCAACCGCCGTCGCGAGGTCCTCGCCGGGGTCGCCCCATGAGCGCGACCTGCAAGGTGACGATCGACGGCCACACCATCGAGGTGCCGGCCGGCACGCTGCTCACCGACGCCGCGCGCGCGGCCGACGTGCACGTTCCGATCTTCTGCTCGCACCAGAAGCTCCCGCCGCTCGGGGCCTGCCGGATCTGCGTCGTCGAGGTCGGCCTGCCGCGGCGCGGCCCGGACGGCAAGCCCGCGCTCGATTCCGCCGGAACGCCGGTCGTTACCTGGATGCCCAAGCCGCAGACCGCGTGCACGACGTACGTCGCGGACGGCATGCAGGTGCGCACCACCTCCCCGGAGGCGGTCACGGCGCGCAAGGGCGTGATGGAGTTCCTGCTCGTCAACCACCCGCTGGACTGCCCGGTGTGCGACGAGGGCGGGGAGTGCCAGCTCCAGGACCTGGCGTTCGCCTTCGGCGCGGACTTCTCGCGCATGGACGAGGCCAAGCGGACGTTCGTCTCCGAGGACCTCGGTCCGGTGGTCAAGAAGGAGGCGAACCGCTGCATCGTCTGCATGCGCTGCGTGCGCTACTGCGACGAGATCATGGGCGACGACGCGCTCACCGCGCACCAGCGCGGCGTGCGCACCGAGATCTCGTCGTTCGACCGCCAGCCGCTCGATTGCGAGCAGTGCGGCAATTGCATCGAGGTCTGCCCGGTCGGCGCGCTCACGGCACTGCCCTACCGCTTCAAGGCGCGGCCCTGGGACCTGCGCCAGCACATCACCGTCTGCCCCTACTGCGCGAACGGCTGTTCGGTGCGGCTCGGGGTGCGCGGCATGGAGATCCTGCGCGCGCGGGGCACCGAGCATCGCGGCGTCAACCAGGAGTACCTGTGCGTTCGCGGCCGCTTCGGCTACGAGTTCGTGAACGACGCGGAGCGCCTGTCGTCCCCGCTGGTGCGCTCCGGGGGCTCGCTCACGCCGACCGGGTTCGACGCCGCGGTGGACTTCGCGGCCGCGCGGCTGCGCGAGGTCGCCGCGGCGCACGGCCCCGGCGCCGTCGCGTTTCTCGGCGGCGAGAAGCTCAACCTCGAGGAAGCCTACCTCTACCAGAAGCTCGCGCGCGCGGTGCTCGGCACGAACCACGTCGATGCCCGCACGCGCTTCACCGCCCGCCTTCCGGGGGAAGCTGTCCTGCGCGCCACCGGCGGCGGTCGTCCGCTGCTGTCGCTCGAGGACCTCGGCCACGCCGAGGAGGTGCTGGTGCTGGGCGACGACCTGCAGGGCGAGTCGCCGTTCGCGCAGGCCGTGCTCGTCCGCGGCCAGCACCAGGCGGGGCTGCACCTCACGATCGCGCACCCGCGCCGCGTCAAGCTCGCGCGGCCCAAGTTCCGCGGCGAGTGGCTGGCCTACCGCCCCGGCAGCGAGGCGGCACTGCTCAACGGGCTGGTGCGCGCCGCACTCGAGCGCGGCACCCCCGACGGCCTGCCGAGCGACGTCGCGGCCGGGCTCCCGGCGCTGCGCCAGGCGGTCGCGGAGTGGACGCCGGCGCGCACCGAGCAGGCCACCGGCGTCCCGGCCCGGGCGATCGAGGCCGCCGCGGCCCGTCTGGCCCAGGCCCGCCGGCGGGCGATCCTCTTCGGCCGCGCCTTCACCGAGCACCCGGCGGCGGCCGACCTGCTGCGCGGCATCGAGAGCCTGGGCTGGGCCAGCGGCGCGCTGAGTGCCGCGCGCTCCGAGGTGATGTACATCGGCCCGCAGCACGACAGCCAGGGCGCGCTCGACATGGGGCTCGTGCCGGACCTGCTCCCCGGTTACGTGCCGGTGGGGGACGCCGCGGGCCGCAAGCCCTTCGAGCAGCAGTGGGCGGCGACGCTTCCCGCCGAGCCCGGACTCTCGGCGCCCGAGATCCTCCGCGCCGCGGCCGAGGGGCGCATCCGCGCGCTGTGGATCGTCGGCGACGAGTGGCTGCGCAGCGCCCCGGACCGCGCGCTGGCGGAGCAGGCGCTCGCGGCCTGCGACCTGGTGGTGGTGAGCGAGCTGTTCCTCACCGAGACCGCCAGGCGCGCGCACGTCGTCTTCCCGGTGTGCTCCTTCGCCGAGAAGGAGGGCGTGGTCGTCAATTGCGAGCGGAGGTTGCAGCGCGCCGCCCGCGCGATCGCGCCCAAGCGCGGCACGCGGCCCGACTGGGAGGTGTTCCAGGCCGTGGCGCGGGCACTCGGCGTGCGCTGGTCGTTCCGGACCGCCGAAGACGTGTTCCGCGAGATCGCCCGCCTGGTCCCCGGCTACCGGGGCCGGAGCTGGGCGACGCTGGTCCCGCTCGGGCCCCAGTGGGCGCTCGAGGCCCCGGCGGCCGCGACCCTCGGGGCCGCGCGCGAGGGCGCCCCGCCTGCGGGCGAGGGGCTGTGGCTGCTCTCGGGCGGCACGCTGTTCCTCCAGGGGAGCCTCTCGCATCGCGGGCGGCTGCTGCCCAAGCTGGCCAAGGCTGCGCGCGCCCGGCTGCACCCCGCCGAGGCGCGGCGCCTCGGCGTCGCCGAGGGCGACGCGGTGGAGCTCGCCGGCCCCGCGGGAACCCTCCGGCTGCCGGCGGCACTCGACGTGGAGGTGCCCGAGGGCAGCGTGTTCGTGCCGTACGCGCATGCCGAGGTGGAGTTGAACCGGCTCGGCGCCCCCGCGGGGGCCGGGCTCAAGGTCGTGGTGCGGCCCGCGCGGGTCGCGGAACGGGTGGGAGCCTGAGGCCGGGATGACCCAGATCTGGAGCAACCCCGACGTCCAGTTCGTGGTCTGGGCGCTGGTCAAGATCGTGGTCATCCTGTTCGCCATGCTGGGCGTCGTGTCGTACCTGATCTACGCCGAGCGCAAGATCGCCGGGCACATCCAGGCGCGCACCGGGCCCAATCGCGTGGGCCCCCTGGGGCTGTTTCAGCCGATCGCCGACGTGCTCAAGCTCTTCTTCAAGGAGGAGTTCATGCCGGCCGAGGCGAACAAGGTCATCTTCCACATCGCCCCGATACTCGCGGTCGTCCCGGCGCTGGTGACCTTCTCGGTCGTGCCCTTCGGCCCCTCTCCGGCGTTGGTGGTCACCGACGTCAACGTCGGCCTGCTGCTGTTCCTCGCGATGTCGAGCCTCGGCGTGTACGCCATCACCCTCGGCGGCTGGTCCTCGAACAACAAGTACGCGCTGCTTGGCGGGATGCGCTCCTCGGCGCAGATGATCTCCTACGAGCTGGCGATGGGACTGTCGACCATCGGGGTGCTCATCCTCGCGGGCTCGCTGTCGCTCTCGTCGATCGTCGCGGCCCAAAGTCACTGGTGGTTCGTCGTGTTCCAGCCGCTGGCCTTCATCATCTTCATGCTCACGGCGTTCGCCGAGACCAACCGCGCCCCGTTCGACCTGCCCGAGGCCGAAGCCGAGCTGGTGGCCGGGTTCCACACCGAGTATTCGAGCATGAAGTTCGGGATGTTCTTTCTCGGCGAGTTCATGAACGTGATCGCGATCTGCGCCATCGCCGTGACCCTGTTCCTCGGGGGCTGGAACGGCCCCGGCCCGCCCGGGCTCGGCATGCTGTGGTTCGTGCTCAAGCTCTCGGTGCTGCTGTTCTGCTTCATCTGGGTGCGGTGGACCTTCCCGCGCCTGCGCTACGACCAGCTCATGAACCTGGGCTGGAAGGTGCTGCTGCCGGCCGCGCTGCTCAACATCGTGCTCACGGCGGTGGCGGTCTACTGGGGGAGCCACCGATGACCGAGGCGCTGTTCATCGGTTTCGCGGCGATGCTGGTGGCCTCGAGCCTGCTCGTCATCCTCCATCGCAACCCGGTCGCCAGCGCGCTGTTCCTGGTGCTCGCGTTCTGCTCGCTCGCCGGGATCTACCTGCTGTTCCACGCCGAGTTCATCGGCATGGTCCAGATCATCGTCTATGCCGGCGCGATCATGGTGCTGTTCCTGTTCGTCATCATGTACCTGAACCTCCAGCGCGACGAGGAGGGCGGGGTGCACATCGCGCTGCGCCGCGGGCTGGGCTGGGTGGCGGGCACGGTGGTCCTGGCCGAGGGCGTGTTCATGCTCGCGCGACGCTGGGCTCCGGGACCGTTGACCCCGGAGGTACCGGGCGAGGCCGCGGGGAACACCCAGCAGCTCGGGATGCTGCTGTTCTCGCGCTACCTGTTCCCCTTCGAGGTCACCTCGCTGGTGCTGCTCGTGGCGATCATCGGCGTGGTGGTGATCGCCAAGGGGCGGAGCACGGCGGGCAGCGGGACGCGCCCCGCGCCCGGGGAGGACGGATGATTCCATTGTCGTGGGCGTTGATCCTGAGCGCCGTCGTGTTCGTCATCGGCGTCATCGGGGTGCTCATCCGCCGCAACGCCATCGTCATCTTCATGTCGATCGAGCTGATGCTGAATGCCGCGAACCTGGTGTTCGTGGCCTTCTCGCAGCACCTCCGGTCGATCGACGGTCAGGTGTTCGTGTTCTTCGTGATGACGGTCGCCGCGGCGGAGGTCGCGGTGGGCCTGGCGATCATCGTCAACCTGTTCCGCCTGCGCGAAACCGTCATGGTGGACGAAGTCAACCTGCTCAAGGGATAGGCGACCGCCTTGAACCTGCCTTTGCTGTGGATCATCCCGGCGCTGCCGATCGCGGCGGTGGCGCTCAACCTGCTGGTCGGCGACCGGCTGGGGCGGCGCGGCATCGCGTGGCTGGCGTGCGGCGCGGTGGGCCTGGCGTTCCTCGCGGCGGTGCGCGCGGCGCTCACGCTCGCGGCCCTCCCCGAGGGCGAGCGCCAGGTGGTCGAGACCGCATACACCTGGATGCGCGTCGGCGACTTCTCGATCCAGGTCGCCTTCCTGCTCGATCCGCTCTCCACGGTCATGGCCCTGGTGGTCACCGGCGTCGGGTTCCTGATCCACGTCTACTCCGTCGGGTACATGGCGCACGATCCCTCGTACCGGCGCTTCTTCCTCTACCTCAACCTCTTCATGTTCGCGATGCTCACCCTGGTGCTCGCGGACAACCTGCTGCTCATGTTCGTCGGGTGGGAGGGCGTGGGGCTCTGCTCCTACCTGCTCATCGGGTTCTGGTACGAGCGCCCCTCGGCGGCGGAGGCGGGGAAGAAGGCGTTCATCGTCAACCGCATCGGGGACTTCGGGGTGATCCTGGGGATGCTCATGCTCTTCACCTACGGCGGCAGCCTCCAGTACGAGCGTCTCTTCGCCATGGCGCCGCACGTGTTCGCGCTCGGCGGAGGGTTGATCACCGGGGCGATGCTCCTGATGTTCCTGGGTGCCACGGGCAAGAGCGCCCAGCTTCCGCTCTACACCTGGCTCCCCGACGCGATGGAGGGCCCGACGCCGGTCTCGGCTCTGATCCACGCCGCGACCATGGTCACCGCCGGCGTCTACCTGGTGGCGCGCTGCCACGTGCTCTTCGAGTTGGCGCCCGTCGCACTCCAGACGGTGGCGGTGATCGGTGCCGCGACCGCGTTGTTCGCCGCGACCATCGGCATCGCCCAGAACGACATCAAGCGCGTGCTCGCGTACTCCACGGTGAGCCAGCTCGGCTACATGTTCCTCGCCTGCGGCGTGGGGGCGTTCGGTGCGGCGATCTTCCACCTCATGACCCACGCGTTCTTCAAGGCTTTGCTCTTCCTCGGCGCCGGATCGGTGATCCACGCGCTCTCCGACGAGCAGGACCTGCGCAGGATGGGGGGGCTGGCCTCGCGCCTGCCCTGGACCCACGCCACCATGCTGACCGCCACGCTGGCGATCTCGGGCATCCCGCCCTTCGCGGGATTCTTCAGCAAGGACGAGATCCTCCACGGGGCGTTCGCCTCCGGGCACCACGTCATCTGGCTGGTCGGGCTGATCGGGGCGGCGCTCACGGCGTTCTACATGTTCCGGCTCTACGTCCTGTGCTTCCGGGGCCCGTCGCGGGTCACACCCGAGGCCGCGCATCACCTGCACGAGTCGCCGCCCACCATGATCGTGCCGCTGGTCGTGCTGGCGGCGCTCTCGGTCGTGGGCGGTTGGGTCGGCCTTCCGCTGCTGGCCGGCGGCCACCCGTTCGAACGCTGGCTCGCGCCCTCGGTCGAGAGCGCCGCCGGCGCGCACGGCGAGGCCGCCGCGCACGCGATGTCGGCGGGCGGCGCGTGGCTGCTCATGGCGCTCTCGGTCGCGGTGGCGCTGGCCGGGATCGCGCTCGCGGTCCGCGCCTACCTTCAAGATCCGGAGATCGCCGGCCGCCTGCGCGAGCGCCTGCGCGTCGTGCACGCGGTGGTGTTCCACAAGTACTGGGTGGACGAGATCTACGACGCGCTGGTGGTCTCGCCCATCTACCGCCTGAGCCGCTGGCTGTGGCGGGTCTGGGACGTCAAGGTCGTGGACGGCACGGTCAACGGGGTGGGCTTCACCTTCGAGGGCGTCTCGGCGGTGCTGCGCCTGTTCCAGACCGGATTCGTGGGCACCTACGCGCTGATCTTCACGATCGGCGTGGCGGTGCTCCTCTACCATTTCCTGAGGGGCTGAGGCCATGACCCCCTTCCCCTGGCTCAGCGCGCTGATCCTCCTGCCCCTCGTGGGCGCGACGGCGCTGATGCTGATGCCGCGCGACGACGATCGGGCGGTGCGGGTCTGGGCGACGGTGTTCGCGGCCGCGGAGCTGGCCCTCTCGCTGCCGCTCTGGTGGCGGCTGGACCTGGGTGATCCCGGCTTCCAGCTGGTCGAGAAGCGCGACTGGATACCCGCGCTCGGGGCCTCCTACCACCTCGGCGTGGACGGCATCTCGTCCCTGCTCGTGCTGCTGACCACGCTGCTCACGCTGCTGGCCGTGGTCGGCGCGTTCCGCGCCGTGGACAAGCGCACGCGCGAGTTCTACGCCCTGCTGCTGGCACTCGAAGCGGGGATGATCGGCACGTTCCTCTCGCTCGACCTGCTGCTGTTCTACCTGTTCTGGGAGGCGATGCTGATCCCGATGTACCTCCTCATCGGCGCGTGGGGAGGGGGGCGTCGCATCTACGCCGCGATCAAGTTCTTCCTCTTCACCATGGCGGGCAGCGTGCTCATGCTGGTCGCGATCCTGTGGCTGTACTTCCTGAACCGCTCCGCCACCGGGGTCGCCACCTTCGACCTCGAGGCGTTCTACCAGTTGCCGATCGCTCCCGCGGCCCAGGTCTGGCTGTTCCTGGCCTTCGCCGTGGCGTTCGCGATCAAGGTGCCGATGTTCCCGTTCCACACCTGGCTCCCCGACGCCCACGTCGAGGCGCCCACCGCGGGATCGGTGATCCTGGCGGCGATCCTGCTCAAGATGGGCACCTACGGATTCGTCCGGTTCGCGATTCCCCTGTTCCCGACCGCCTCGGCGACGTTCACGCCCTGGATCGTGGTGCTGGCGCTCATCGGCATCTGGTACGGCGCGGTGGTGGCGATGGTGCAGCCCGACCTGAAGAAGCTGGTCGCCTATTCCTCGGTGAGCCACCTGGGCTTCGTCATGCTCGGCCTCTACGCCATGAATCCCCAGGGCTACGCCGGCGCGATGCTCCAGATGCTCAATCACGGCATCTCGACCGGGGCGCTGTTCCTCCTGGTCGGCGTGATCTACGAGCGGCGGCACACGCGCTTGATCGCCGACTTCGGGGGGCTGTGGAAGCCGCTGCCGGTTTACGCCAGCGTGTTCATGGTGGTGATGCTCTCCTCGATCGGGCTGCCCGGCACCAACGGATTCGTCGGGGAGTTCCTGGTGCTGCTCGGCGCGTTCCGCACGCAGCCGTGGTGGGCCGCCGCCGCCGCGGTGGGCGTCATCCTCTCAGCGGTCTACATGCTGTGGATGTTCCAGCGCGTCATGTTCGGCCCGGTCACCCGGCCCGAGAACGAGCGCCTGACCGACCTCACCTTCCGCGAGCGCCTGGTCTTCGCCCCGCTGCTCGCCCTCATCGTCTGGATGGGCGTGATGCCCCAGCCGTTCCTGGACCGCATGCAGCCCTCGCTCGACCGCGCGCTGGGGCTGGCGCGCGCGCGGGCCGAGATGAGCGCCGAGTGGGTGGCGCCGAGCGCCACACCGTCCGGCGTGACACTGCCGCCGGCCGCGGCCGATCGAGCCGCCGCTGGCCCGGCCGCCGCTGGCCCCGCCGCCGCGGCGACGGCGAGCGCCGCCCCGGGAGGAACGCCATGAACGTCCTGCCGACTCCCGTGCTGCTCGCGGTGGACTGGTGGGCGCTGGGCGCGGTCCTCGCGCTCTCGGCCGGCATCCTGTTGTTGCTGCTGCTCGAGTTCTTCCCCGCGCAGGCGCGGAGCAACCGCTCGGCGATCGTGGCGCTCCTGACGCTCGCGGCCGCCGGCTGGAGCGTGTTCCACGTGCGCGACGCCAAGCGCGAGATCTTCGGCGGGATGTTCGTCCACGACGGCTTCACGGTGTTCTTCACGCTGCTGTTCTGCGCCGCGGGGGCGCTGGCCGTGCTGCTGTCGTGGGACTACGTCAAGCGCACGCGGATCAACCAGGCCGAGTACTACGCGCTGCTGCTCTCGGCCACGGCGGGCATGATCATCATGGCCGCCTCGAACGACCTCATCACCATCTTCCTGGGACTGGAGCTGATGTCGCTCGCGCTCTACGTGCTGGTCGGCTTCCAGCGCCACCACCTGGAGTCCAACGAGGCCGCGCTCAAGTACTTCCTGCTCGGCGCCTTCGCCAGCGGGTTCCTGCTCTACGGCATCGCCCTGCTCTACGGCGCCACCGGCACCACCGGCCTCGGCCAGATGGCGGCGGTCATGATCGACTCGCCGATGCTCGGCAATCCGCTCTTCCTCCTCGGCGGGCTGCTGCTCATCATCGGCTTCGGCTTCAAGGTGTCGGCGGTGCCGTTCCACATGTGGACCCCGGATGCCTACGAAGGGGCTCCGACCTCCATCACCGCGTTCATGTCGGTGGGGGCCAAGGCCGCCGGCTTCGCGGCACTGCTGCGCGTGCTCATGCGGGCCATGGGCGACGTGCAGGCGGACTGGATCCCGATCCTGAGCGGCCTGGCGATCCTGACCATGACCGTCGGCAACATCACGGCGCTGCTTCAGAACAACCTCAAGCGCATGCTCGCCTACTCGAGCATCGCCCACGCGGGCTACGTGCTGATCGCGGTCGTGGCGGGCGGGCGCGACGGCGCCGCCTCCGCCCTGTTCTACCTCGCGATCTACGCGGTCATGAACCTCGGGGCGTTCGGCGTGCTGACGCTGCTCGGCCGCGAGCGCGAGGAGCGCGTGCTGATCTCCGACCTCGCCGGCCTCGGCTTCCGACATCCGGCGCTCGGCATCGCCCTGACCCTGTTCATGATCTCGCTCGGCGGCATCCCGCCGACCGCGGGCTTCATGGCCAAGGTCTACGTCTTCAGCGCCGCGCTCAATGCCGGCCTGGTGCCGCTCGTCATCATCGGCGTGCTCAACAGCGTCGTGGCGATCTTCTACTATCTGCGGGTGACGGTCGCGCTCTACATGGAGGAGCCGCAGGGCGAGCCGGTTTACGTCTCGTGGGCGACCCCGGGCGTCATCGCCCTGATCGCGTCGGTGGTGCTGACGCTGTGGTGGGGGATCCAGGCCAATGGCCTGCTGGCCGCGGCGCAGCGCTCGGTGCTGGGGCTGCTGTAACCCGGAGCCTGGGCGCCGCTATCCGGGAATCTCTCGTCGGCCGGGAGCCGGCCGGCTGCCGGGAGCATGAAGGCGCCCGAGCCCGGAACTCCCGCTCAATGCAGCAAGCACGCCCGCGTCGTGACGTACCGCCCGCCCTGGGAGAGCCGGATCAGATAGGCGCCCGCGGGCAGCGCGGCCGACTCGTCGAGGCGCAGGTCGTGTTCTCCCGCGCCGAGGCCTTCCAGCCGGCGCAGGACAACCCGCCGCCCGGCCACGTCCAGCACCTCGAGCACGGCCGGCGAGGCGTCGGGCAGCGCGAAGGCGAGGCGCAGTTCGCCCGTGGCGGGGTTGGGACGCGCGCTGGCGATGCGGAGCCCCTCCGCGCGCGGGACGGTGAGCCAGGTCTCGCCCAGCGTCCCGGGGTCCGCGCCCTCGCGCCGCACGAGACGGTAGCCGTAGCGCTCTCCCGGCCGCACGGCGGGATCGTCCACCCTCACCCGCTCGAGCCCGTCGGGCGCCACGCGTGCCAGGAACGACCATCCCGATTCGGGGCTCCCGATCGCGCGCTCGACGTCCAGCTCGCCGCCGCCGCTCACTTGCCACTCGATCCGCACGATCCCGTCGGAGGCATCGGCGGAGACGAGCGAGGCGAGGACCGGCACGGGCCCGTCCACGCCGAGGCGCTGGGCGATTATTCGGTCGAAAGTAGAAGGGGGGTCCAACGAGTCGATCCAGCGGTATTCATTCCAGACGGCTACAGCGCCACCGATGCCATCCGCGATCAGGTAGCGTGGGTAGAGCCAGGTGGCCTGGGACGTGGTCCAGGTCTCCACGGGCCCGCAGAGCCCGGGGCCGTTCGTGCAGAGAGGCATGCCCCCAAGCGGCCAGCCCGCCGCGCGCGACCCATCGGCGTTGGCATGTGTGGCGTACATCACGCCACTGACCCAGGTCAGGTAGAAGCCCCCCGCGCCATCCGCCGCGAGCCGGGGACTCGTCCGCCCGCCCGCACCGCCACCGACCTCGTTCCCAGTGATCTGCCATGGTGGGACGACGCTGCCGGCACCGTCGAGACGCGTAGCTTTGAGAACGCCGTTTGTTCCTCCCTCGATCCACGCGACGAATACGCCGTCCGCGCCGTCCAGGCACAAGTCCGCCTGGCTCTGGAAGACCGGAGTGCCCCCGGCCACGAGCACGCCCGCACCCCACTGCGGATTCCCGAGCCCGTCGAGGCGCTGGACGCGCAAGTCGAGACCCGAGCCCGCCGTCGAGTCCTGCCACGCCAGGTACGCCCCGCCCGCGGCGTCCGCGATCATCCGCGGCAGGCGCTGCCTGTACGGACTCGCGGTGAGCGCCAGCCCCGCCGAGTCCCGCAACGCGCCGCTCGCGTCCACGTGCTGGATGTAGATCTGCGGCGCGCTGGCACTGGGACGGCTGTCCGTCCAGGCGATGAGCGCGCCTCCCATCCCGTCGCCGACGAGCGCGGGATCGATCTGGCTGCCCGGGGAGGCGGGCGCCACCTCGACGAAGTTGGCGCCTCCGAGCCAGGGTTGGCTCCCGTTCGCGTCGAAACGCTGGACTCGAATGAGCTGGGGCCTGGTGTCATACCGATAGCGGCGCAGCCACGCGATGAGCACGCCGCCCAGTTCGTCCGGCACGACCACAGGTGGCTCCCACGCCAACGGCCGGGTCACGACCCTCAGGCCCTCTGGGGGCCATCCATCTGCTCTCGCGCCGGCGTACGTCAAGTGTTGCACGTAGACCGACCCGGGCAGTGAAATGCAGTGAGCGAAGCAGGTGGACGCCAGCCATCCGACGTAGACGCCACCCACCCCATCGGGCGCGAGACGGAATTCACTGCTGTTGCCGAAGAAAGTGGTGGGGCGAAGGCCGCACGAGGGCCACCCGGGCGCGTCGTCCCCCGCGGCGGTCAGGTGACGGATGCCGAATTGGTTCCAGGCAGCATACCAGGAGGCATACACGCCTCCCGCACCGTCTGGCGCGGCGCCGGCATCACGGAAATTCCACCACTCCGGCTCGCACAGGCCGCCCACCTGCACGCCGCTGGGTTGCCATGCGGCGATGGCGGGATGCGCGGCGACGAACGCGGTGATCGCGAGAATCGCGAGGATCGAGTCGAGCAGAGCGCGGCGGGCGCGCGGACGGGCGGCGGGAGCGAGCGGCTTCATGGCGACCTCCGGAATCGAGGTGGCGGCAAGGCACCGTCACGGCGTCTCCGATGCTACACCCCGCCCGGCACCCGGTCGAGCGCTGGCGCAGCCTCGGGGCGATGGCGGGCGGCGAGCCGCGGCCCGGTCGGGGACCCGGCGCCGGGTCTCGGACGACGCGGCCACCACGAACGGGCCCAGTTCGAGAGTGTCCGAGGGCAAGGCGACGCGAGCGAGCGACGCCCGGTGCTTACGTCGGCGCCGGCAGCCTCCCCGTGGCTCGGCCTTGGGACGGTCTCGCGAAGCACGACAGCGCGACGCGCAACCGCTCCTCGAGCGGGGCGTCGGGGATCGGCTCGCACCGCGCCGCTGCGTGGCGTGCCTCGTCGGCGCGGAGCCCGAGCCGCCGCAGCCAGGGGATGACCTCGGCCGCGGCCCGGGCACGCGTCGCCGCAGCGGCCCGCGCGCGAGCGGCTGCCGCGTCTCGCGCCGCCGCAGCCCGCGGGCGCGCCCCCGCCGCGGCCTCTCGCGCGGCTGCGTTTCGCGCCGCGGCATTTCGAGCCGCCGCGTCGCGCTTGTGGCTCATGAACCCGGCCCCGAACGCGCACTCCGCGGCGTACTGGTTGTGGGCGCGGCAGCGCAGGCGCATCCCCGCCACTGTCGCGCTGCCGCCGCGCGAGACCGGCGTCACGTGATCGAACTCGAGCCGGCTCGTCGCCGGGCAGCGCTGACCGCTCGCGCTCACGAACGTGCAGCGGCCCCCGTCCCGCTCCCACACGCCGCGCTTCACGTGCGCGGGAACGTGGCGTCCGCCTGCGGTGGAACGCCGCGGTCCAGGACGCGGCCGATCGGTCGCCGCGAACTTGCGCTTCTCCAGCCGCTCGATCAGCGCGTCCAGCGCGCGATCCAGCACCTCCGCCATGTCCCCCGAGGGGACCTGGTGGCCGAGCAACGCCTGGGCGTAGCGCAGCTTGTCGTGCGTGCGCTGTCCCACCATGACCTGGAGCGCGAAGCGCTGGGGCGCAAAGGGCTTGAGCCTCGCTCGTTGAGGCGTGGCCTGAACTTGCCCCGGGGCAAGTTGAGCCGCCCCGGCTCCGGCGCACTCCAGGAGCATTGC
>MFFQ01000025.1:0-6745 GCA_001780165.1 Candidatus Eisenbacteria bacterium RBG_16_71_46
AAGTGGCGCGCGGGGGGCGGGCGACGGTGCCGGGGATGCGGCTGCGATGCCGGGTCCACAATCAATTCGGGGCGGAGCGCACGTTCGGGATCGGGTTCATGAGCCACAAGCGGGAGAACGCTCGACGCGCCGCGGATGAGAAACGGGCGGCGAAGGCGCAGGCGGCGACGGGAGCGCGGGCGGCCGCAGACGCGCGGGCGGCAGCCGCTGCCGAGCGGGCCAAAGAGCTGGATGTCGTGCCCTGGCTGCGACGACTCGGATTCCGTGCGGACGAGGCGCGGCGTGCCGCCGCGCGGTGCGAGGCCATCCCGGACGCGTCGCTCGAGGAGCGCGTACGCCTGGCGCTGTCTTTCCTGTGTCCGAGAGCTGCCTCGCGCGACTTCCGCCCGGCCGAGAGACGCGTGGGGACGGCGGCGTGATTCGGCTGCGCCTCTCGGGCGGCGTGACGGCCGGGCCGCGCTTCCTAGTGTCCTGTCCCAGAGGTGCGCTGGCACGGATCGGAGGCCCGCCGCGCCCCTGGCAAGGCGCGCCGACGAACGCAACCTATTTGCGGTTTCGTCGGCTGGCGGTTCATGAATAGTCCAGGCTAGCGCCGGCTCCCCGGCAGCGCGAACTCGCCGGGCTCGATGCGGTGCACGACCTCGATCCGCTCGCGGGCCGGCGGATGCCACGGCCATTGCCAGCGCACCGGCGCGATGTCGGGATCGGGCGCGTGCCACTCGCGCCGGTGCGCGTCGCCGATCAGCTCATCGGCGAAGTCGAGGTGCACCGCCTCCGCCGCGGCCCACGCGGGCTCGGCGACCACGCTCCGAAACGCCCGCGTGCGCGTGCGGTGGCGCGCGAGCTGCCGCTCGAGCCAATTCGTCATCCGCGGCCGGAGGTCGCTGAGGACGTTGAAGCAGTCGTGCGCGCCGCGCGGGTAGAACACCAGCTCCCGCTCGCAGCGGGCGTCCTCGAAGATGCGCCACGCCTCGCTGCCGGGCGTGATGACGTCGCGCCCGCCGCCCGAGAGCATGAGCGGGCAGCGCAGCCGGGGCAGCACCCGGGCGAGCGTGATCTTGTCGATCACCGCGCCCATCTCTTGTTCCTCGATGTGATAGAGCGCCGCCAGCTCGTGGCGCATCCCGACCAGCGTGACGTTCCAGTAGATGTCGGCCGAGTAGGGCGGGCTCACCGCCGCGACCGCGCGGATGCGCCCGTCGTGCGAGGCCATCTGGATCGCCATGTAGCCGCCGAGGCTCATGCCGAGGAATCCCACCGCGCCGGCGTCCAGCTCCGGCCGGGTCTCGATCCGGTTGAGGATCGCGACCCCCGCCGGGCGCGGCTCCGCCACCGTCGACAGCCGGTGGAAGGTCCGCCCCAGGCCCGGCCCGTCGAAGGTGATGGTCGCGAGTCCGCGCTCGAGCAGCGCGTTCGTCCACCAGTGCAGCTCCTCCTTGACGGCGTTGGTGCCGTTGAACAGAACCACGACCGGCGCGGGGCCCGAGCCGGGAGGCACGCGGAGGTAGCCCTCCATCACCCGGCGCCGGTAGTTCACTTCGAACGGCACGGCCGGCGGATCGAGCAGCGGCGCCGCGTTGGCGTAGGCACGCACGCAGGCCTCGTGCAGCTCCTGCTTGCGATCGATGTCGAGGAAGATGACGTACTGGGCGAAGTTGTACGCCGCCGACGCGGCGATGAACCGCCGCACGGCCTGGTCCTGGTGCCCGAGCGCCAGGGCGTCGCGGGCCCCCTGCTCGTGGTTGCGCCCGACGCTCTCCCACTCGTCCACCCAGGACTCGAGGCCGGTGATGCGCGAGAGCACGCGGTCCAGGTCGGTGCGCGACACGCCGGCCTGCGTGAACTGCAGTTTGGCCCAGGCCGGCATCTGGCGCGCCACGCCGAGCTTGAGGCTGAGGCGAACGAAGAATCGCCTCAGGAATTGCCCGCGCAGCAGGTGCGGCGCGAGAAACTCGAGGCGTCCGCCTTTGACCGCCATGTGCGCTCTCTCCGCGCGGCGCTCGACGGCCGGATTCCCGCCCGGCCGGGCCGGCGGACGGGTGCCGCGCGTCCCGCCCATGCGATCAGAGTGCATCGGCCGTGCCACCAAACTCCAGGTCTACCAAGGTCATCGGCCGTTCGGGTCGCCGGGGACAGGGGAGGCCGTCCCGCCGCCCGCGACGCGCTCCGCCCGGCAGGCCTCGAGCAGGCGCCGTCCCAGATCGCGGGCCGGCAACCGGCGGCCCGCGAGCGTCGCGAGCGGCACCACCCCCTGGAGGGCGCTGGTGAGGAACACCTCGTCGGCGCGCTCCAGCTCGGCGCGGTCGATCGCCGCCTCCCGGACCGGTACTCCCAGGGCCGCGCAGCGGGCCAGCACGCGCGCGCGCATGACACCGGGCAGAATGCCTCGGGCCAGCGGCGGAGTGCGGATCCGGCCGTCGCGGACGGTGAACACGTTGCTGCACGAGCCTTCGAGGACTTCGCCCGCGGGCGAGACCAGCAGCGCCTCGTCCGCGCCCGCGGCGCGGGCTTCGTCGCGCGCCAGGTGGTAGGCCAGGCGGCTGGTGGTCTTGTGGCGCCCGAGCGGCCCCGGCTCGAACGGGGCGGACGAGACGATCGCCGCCGCCTCGCCGCTGCGCGTCCCGCGCCACAGGCGAGCGGCGAGCGGCTCGACGTCGATCCAGCAGCCGGCGCGCGTCGGTCGGCCCCCCGGAATGCCGCGCGTCACCGTGAGACGCGCCGCGGCGTCGGCGAGCCCGGCGGCCGCCAGGGTCTCCTCGAGGGCGCGCGCCAGCTCCGCGGGAGCGGGCGGGACCGGGAACCCCAGCTCGGCGGCCGAGAGCACCAGGCGCTCGAGGTGGCGCTCCCACGACTGCGCGCGCCCGCCCTCCACACGGACGGTCTCGAACAGCCCCTCGCCGTCGCGCGCGCCGCGGTCGAAGAGCGACAGCGTGGCCGCGGCACCCCGCAGCAGCCGACCGTCCACCCACACCGGGCGGTCGGCCGGCGCGGCCCCCGGGGGGCGCGCGCTCTCGCTCACCGCGAGGTCACCGCCGGCGGGACCAGCGCCACGGCGCCGAACAGCTCGCTCAACGCCCGCCGCATGCCCTCCGCCTTGTCGAGCGTCTCGCGGTACTCGGCCTCGGGATCGGAGTCCGCGATAATGCCCCCGCCGCAGCAGAAGTGCAGCGCGCCCGGCGTCACGAGCGCGGTGCGGATTGCGATGTTCCAATCCGCGTCGCCGCGCCAATCGCAGTAGCCGATGCTGCCGGTGTAGACGTGCCGCCGCACCGGCTCGATCGCGTCGATGATCTCCATCGCGCGGATCTTGGGCGCGCCGGTGATGGAGCCCCCCGGGAAGCAGGCGTGCAGCAGGTCGATGGCGTCGAGGCCCGCGCGCAGCCGGCCGGTCACGGTCGAGGTGAGGTGGAACACCTGGGGGAACACCTCGAGCTCGCACAGCGCCGGCGTGCGCACCGAGCCCGCCTCGCAGACCCGGCCGAGGTCGTTGCGCAGCACGTCGACGATCATCACGTTCTCGGCGCGGTCCTTGGCGCTCGCCAGGAGCTCCGCGCGCATCCGGGCGTCCTCGGCGGGGTCGAGGCCGCGCGGGCGCGTGCCCTTGATCGGGCGGGTCTCGACCGTCTCGCCGCGCAGCGACAGGAAGCGCTCGGGGCTCGCCGACACCACCGCGTGATCCGGGGCGGAGAAGTAGGCGGCGTAGGGTGCGGGGGAGAACCGCACCAGCGCCTCGTGGAGCAGTTGTCCGACCGCGGCCGGAACGGCGAAGCCGAGCGGCAGCGTCCAGCGCTGCGACAGGTTGGCCTGGAAGATGTCGCCGCGCCGGATGTGCTCCTTCACTTCCTCCACCGCGCCGCGGTAGCGGTCCGCCGACATGCTCGAGGTCGCCGTTTCCCCGCGCGCGCCGGGGTCCGGCCGTCGCGCCTCGCCGCGGCGGCCCGAGGTCAGCAGCCACTCGAACTTGTCGAGCCGGCGCTGCGCGTGGGCCAGGCGCGTCTCGTCCCCGCGCGGCAGTCCGCTCGAGAACAGCCACGCGTCCCGGCCCTGGTGGTCGAAGGCCCCGACCACGTCGTAGAAGCCGAGCAGCGCGTCGGGGAGTCGCAGGTCGTCCACCGCCCGCGACGGCAGACGCTCGAGCCGGCGGCCGAAGTCGTAGGCCCAGTACCCGACCACGCCCCCGGTGAACGGCACCAACCCGGGCGCCGGATCCTCGCGGCGCACCCGCGCCGAGAGCGCGCGCCACACCGCCACTGCCTCGTCGTAGGTGTCGCCGCGGTGGACCGCGAACGGATCGGCGCCGAAGAACGACCAGCGGGCGCGCTCGTCCTCGAGCGCCGACTGGAGCAGAAACGGGTAGGGCAGGTGCGCGATCGCCGCGAGCGCGGCCTGCGGGTCGGCGAGAGGCACCGCGCGGGTGAGCGGCAGGCCGCGGTCGAGGGACATGACACGAGGGTAGCCTGGACCATGCATGACCCGCCAGCCGAGACCGCGAGATGCACGCCAGGCGCAAGGAGTTCGACCGGTCGGGCCGCATCAGCGCGCCGGCGCCGCGCACCCACGCCTCCGCCGCGCGGCGGCGCGCCGCCGGCTCCGATTCCGGCGCTTGACAGGGGTGCGGTCGGGTGCCAACGTTTCGTCGCTCCGACGGGGATCGAAACGTGGAGTGCGCGCCGGGTCGGGCACCGCCCAGACACTCGAGGGTGACGGCCCGGCGCGTCGGTTTATCCCGTCGCGATCCGGCACGGATGCCGGTGATGCCGCTCGACCGCAGGGAGGCGTTCGACTGAGCAGTCTGCTGGTTCACTCCGGCACCCTGGTGTGCATGGACGCCGCCGGGACCGTCGTCCGCGGCGATCTGCTGGTCCGCGACGGCGCCATCGTCGCCCTCGGCGCCGCGGTGCCCGCCGCGCTCTCCACCCTTCCCGGCGGGCGGGCCGAGGATTCCTTCGACGCCGGCGGCGCCTGGGTGCTCCCCGGGTTCATCCACGCCCACATCCACCTCTGCCAGACCCTGCTCCGCGGGCGCGCCGAGCAGAGCGACCTGCTGAGCTGGCTGCGCGAGAGCATCTGGCCGCTCGAGGCGGCGCACACCGCAGCCTCGATCGCGGCTTCGGCGCGGCTCGGCCTGTGCGAGTTGGTCGCGGGCGGCGTCACCTGCGTCAACGACATGGGCACCGTGCGCCACACCGAGGCGATCGGCGCGGTGCTCGAGGCGTCCGGGATCCGCGCCGTGTTCGGCAAGGCGCTCATGGATCAGGGCGAAGGCGTGCCGCAGGTACTGCTCGACACGCCGCGAGCGGCGATCGACGAGTCGCTGGCCCTGGCCAAACGATTCCACGGCGCGGCCGGGGGACGGCTGCGCGTGTCGCTGGCGCCGCGCTTCATCCTCTCCTGCAGCGACGCGCTGTGGGACGAGACGGTCGCGGTCACCGGCGCTCACGACCTGCTGCTGCACACGCACCTGGCCGAGAGCCCGGGCGAGGCGCGTGCGGTCGACGCCGCGGTGGGCAGCACCGCGGCGCGCTATTTCGCGCGGCACGGCGTGCTTGGCCCGCGCTTCGTCGCCGCGCACGGGATCTGGCTGGACGCCGAGGAGATGGGGATGCTGCGGGCCGCGGACGCCGCGCTGGTGCACTGCCCGGGAGCCAATCTCAAGCTCGGGTCGGGCCTGGCCCGGCTGCGCGAGTGGAAGGACCACGGCCTGCGCTGCGGCCTCGGCGCCGACGGGGCGGCCTGCAACAACCGGCTCGACACCTTCCACGAGATGGCGCTGGCGGCGGGAGTGTCCCGCGTCACCCACCCCGAGCGGCCGCTGTCGCCGCGCGAGGTGTTGGCGCTGGCGACCTGCGACGGCGCGCGGGCGCTCGGGCTCGGCCACACCATCGGCTCGCTCGAGGCGGGCAAGCAGGCCGACCTGGCGGTGCTCGACGCCGACGGGGCCCACCTCGCCCCGCAGGCGGCCGAGGACCCCTACTCGGCGATCGTCCACGCCGGACGTGCCGCCGACGTCAGGCTCACCCTGGTGGCGGGGCGGCCGCTCTACCGCGACGGCGAGTGCGCGACGCTCGACCGCGAGCGCGCGGTCGCCGAGGCGCGGGTCGAGGCGCGCGGGCTCGAGCGCCGCGCCGGCACGGGGACGCGACCGTGATCATCGGCCCCTGCACGGTGGTCACCGGCGGGTTGCATCCGGGCGTGCTCGAAGACGCCGGGGTGCGCGTCATGGGCTCGCACATCGCTCACGTCGGGCCGGCCGGGCAGCTCGCCGCCGCCTACCCGCAGGACACCCGGTGGCCGGCGCGCGGACGCGTCCTGATGCCGGGTTTCGTCAACACCCATGCCCACCTCGCGCGCCATCTTGCGCGCGGGCTCGGGTTGCGCCGGCCGGAGGAGTGGCGCCGCTACGAGCGCGCGCTGTCGCCCGAGGACGTGCACTGGGCCGCGCAGGCGGCGCTGGTCGAGGGCGTGCGGCACGGCGTCACCACGGTGTGCGACTTCCACCGCTCGGGCTCCGCCATCGATCTCTCACTCTCCGAAGTCATGCTCGCGGCGCGCAAGGTGGGGGTGCGCCTCGCCACCTGCTACGGCGCCTCCGACCGCGACGCGGCCGGCGAGCGTCGAGCGGCGCTCGAGGAGTGCGTCGGGTTCGCCACGGACGTGCAGGCGCGGCGCACGGGCCGTTTGCGCGGGATGGTCGGCGTGCAGGCCACGACGCTCGAGGGCATCGAGGCGATGCTCGACGAGGCGC
>MFFQ01000025.1:6757-32521 GCA_001780165.1 Candidatus Eisenbacteria bacterium RBG_16_71_46
GAGGCGATGCTCGACGAGGCGCTCGCGGCCGCGGGGGACGGGCTCGGCGTCCACGTCGATCTCGACCTCGACGTCACCCCCGCGGAGCGCTGGAGCGCGCGGCACGCGTGGGACGGATCGGAGCTGCCGGCGGTGTGGGCGCACGCGGAGCGGGCCCCGCGCGCGCTCCTCGGCCTCGCGCGCGAGCGGGGCGACGTGCTGAGCGCCAGCGGCTCGGGTTCCTCCGCAGCGCTCGCGCGCGAGGCCGAGGTCGCGTGGGGGAGCGACGGCGGCGCGAACGCGCCACCGCTCGCCGACGCCACGCCGGGCTGGGCGCTGGGCGCGCACGCCGAGCTCCACTATCAGCGCCTGTTCGTGCACGGCGCGACGTGGGCCGCACCGCACTTCGGCGAGCGGCTCGGCGTGGTCGAGTCGGGAGCCCCGGCGGACCTGCTGCTGGTGGACTACCGTCCCGCGACCGAGTTCTCCGCGCGCACGCTGCTCGACCACCTGGCCTTCGGCCTGCTGCGGGCGCCGGTCTCGGGTGTCATGGTGGGCGGCGACGTGGTCATGGACAACGGCGTGCTGCTCTCCGCCGACGAGGACGAGGTCGCCGCGCGCGCCCGCGAGTGCGCGCGCCGGGTGTGGAGCCGGCTGGACTGAGGCCCCGCCGCCGCGCCTCTGGAGGGGGGCGCGCCTCGCGCGCCGTGCGCCGCGGGGCCCCGCCCCCGCCGCGCCTCCCGCGCCGGCCTCCGGCTTCGCCTCAGGTCGCGGAGCGAGCCAGCGTCAGCGCCGCCACCTTCGGTTCGACCTGCGCGGCGTAGTCCGCGTAGGTCATGCGGATCACCTCGGTGTGCGTGCCGGCGTTGAAGAAGATCTCGTCGTCCTGGGCCAGCCCCTCGTCCACCACGGTGGGGATCTGGTAGAGGTTGCCGAACGGCGGCATCGCCCCCAGCTCGCAATCCGGGAACGCGTCGGCGAACTCCCGTTCGCTCGCGAGCCGCGCCTCTCCGCCAAGGGCCGCTCCCGCCCGCTCGAGGTCCACCCGGTCGGGAGCGCGCACCACCGCCAGCCCCAGCCCCTTGGGCAGCTTGAGCACCACGGCCTTGGCCATCTCGCGCCCGGGCACGTGCAGGCGCTGCGCGACCTCCTGGGCGGTGAAGGCCTGCGAGTGCGTCATGACGACGTACTTGGTGTGATGGGTGTCGAGGAACTCGCGAAGACGCTTGGAGACCGACATGGCACGACCCTCCCTTCGCGCGGGCGGAGGACGCCGCGCGGGCGAAACGGACAGAGCGCGCGGGGAGTCCTCTGATCCGCGAGGCTACGCCCGCGGGCGGGGGGCCGCAACCCTGCGGGGCACGGCGGGATGCATGCTCCATCGCGCCCGGGTGGCGGGGCCGATGCGGCGCGGCGGGCTGGCCCGACGGCCCGAGGCCGCCGGTCGGCGGCCGGCGGCCCGGACCCGAGTACGCGACCCGGGCCGGTGGTGGAAGGGCCGCCTGGGATTGGCTACGCTCCACGCGTCCCTTCACCGCGCCCGCGGACCGTCCGCGCGACGCCGGGCGCGGGACTGGCAGTTGCGCCCGGTCGACGTGCCGGCGCGCGCCGCTCGCCGATCCCGCTCGCCGAGGAGCCCATGCGTATCCCGATCATCGCGACCGACCTCGGCACCGGAGCGGCGCGCCGCTGGACGATCGCCCTGTTGCTCGCGGCGGTCGCGGTCGCCGGCTGGCTCGCGCTGCGGCCCCGGGGGGAGCGCCCGGCGCGCGCGCCGGGATCCCGGGCGCAGGTGCCGGGGATGCCCGACTCGATCGCGGCGCTCGACCCCGTGGAGGCCGCGCGCCGCGTGGCGCCGCTGGTGCGCGCCAAGCGCTGGTCCGAGAGCCTGCCCTACTTCCGCTGCATCGTCGCCGAGCGCACGGCCGGCGCGCTCGCCCACTCCGACTACGCGACCGTGCTGCACAACGCGTCGGTGGAGGCGCACCCGCGCGCGGGGCTGTTGGTGCCGCTCACCCGCTCGAGCGTCGAGCGGGTCGCCATGCTGCGCGAGGCCTTGCGCCAGTACGACCTGGCGCTGTCGCTCGCGACCGGCCCGCAGGAACGCGCCTTCATTCTCGGCGGCCGGGGCAATATCCTCCGGGGCTGGGGATTTCCCTGGGAGGCGCTCGCCGACTACCGGCGCGCCGCCGACTTGGACTCCTCGTGGCGGGGCCACGCCAGCTACTACGACAGCCTGGTGCGGGATCCCGCGCGGCAACCACGCTAGCGGCCCGGCGCGCCCGTCCCGATCGCGGAGGAACCCGTGCGCATCCCCATCTTCCAGGTCGACGCGTTCACCGGCCGCGTGTTCGGCGGCAACCCGGCCGCGGTCTGCCCGCTCGAGCGCTGGCTCGACGACGCCACGCTGCAGCGCATCGCCGCGGAGAACAACCTCTCGGAAACCGCGTTCTTCGTGCCCGGCGAGCGGCCGCTGCGCATCCGCTGGTTCACCCCCGCGTGCGAGGTGGACCTGTGCGGCCACGCCACGCTGGCCTCGGCGCACGTGATCTTCGAGCGCCTCGAGCCGGGGCGCGACCAGGTGACCTTCGAGTCCAGGAGCGGCCCGCTCGGCGTGCGGCGAGACGGCGGGCAGTTGATCATGGACCTGCCGGCGTGGCCGCCACGGCCGGTGGCCGACGCCGCGCCCCTGGCGCGCGCCCTCGGCCGCCCGCCGCTAGAAGCGTGGCGGTCGCGCGACCTCCTGGCACTGTTCGAGAGCGAGGAGCAGGTGCGCTCCCTCGCCCCCGACATGGTCGCGCTGGCGGCGCTCGACGCTCTCGGGGTGATCGTCACCGCGCCGGGGAGCGGATGCGATTTCGTCTCGCGCTTCTTCGCGCCCGCGGCCGGTGTTCCCGAGGACCCGGTGACGGGCAGCGCCCATTGCACGCTGATCCCCTTTTGGGCGGTCCGGCTCGGGCGCACGCGGCTCGTGGCGCGGCAGGTCTCGGCGCGCGGCGGCGAGCTGCAGTGCGAGCTCCGCGACGACCGCGTGAACGTGGGGGGGGAGGCCGCGCTCTACCTCGAAGGGATGATCTTCGTCTAAGCTGCGCGTGAAGACCCGATGGCCGCGTGGCGGATGTCCGGTCCGGGTCCTGGAGGGCCACGCACGATGCCGTCCGCCTCTCGCGTCGCACGCCTGGTCGCCGCGGTCGCCGTTCTGGCGGCGCTGGGGGTCGTCGCGGTGTGGTGGTGGTGGCGTCATCCGCCCGACCCCGCGGCGGAGCTGCGCGCCCATTGGGCGCCGCTCGCGCGGGTCGAGCGCCGCGCCGCGCCGGAGCTCGGCACGCGGGTGGAACGCTGGCGCCTGGTGGACGCCGCCGGACGCGAGGTGCGCGCTCTGTGGCGCGCGGCGCCGCCGGAAGTCCCACACCCGTGGACCGTCGTCATGCTCGGGGGGCTCGGGACCGGCGACCGCGCCACGCTGCTGATCCCGGCCGAAACACCCGCCCACGTCCTCGCGGTGGATTGGCCCTGGACCGGCCGGCGCGATCTGTCGCCGCTCGAGATCGCGCTCGCGACCCCGGCGATCGGCACGGCGGTGCTGCGCTCGCCGGCGGTGGTGGCGCTGGGTGCCGCGGCCGCGGCCTCGCAGCCCGAAGTGGACTCGACGCGCGTGGTGCTGGTCGGCGCGAGTCTCGGCGTGCCGGCCACGCTGGCGGCGCTGCGGCTCACGCGGGTGCCCGCGGCGCTGGTGCTGATCGACGGCGCGGCGGACCTCGAGCTGCTGCTGCGCACGGAGTTGGCGGGCGCGGTGAGGCCGCGCCTGCTGGCGGCGCCGATCGCGGCACTCGGCTTCCGCCTGGCTCGGCCGCTCGAACCCGCGCTCAACGCCGGCGCGGCGGATGGCATGCCGATCCTGCTGATCAACGCCCGTGACGACGAGCGACTGCCGCGCGCGGCGGTGGAACGGCTGCGCGCGAGCTTCCCCGCCGCCGACCGGCGCTGGCGCGACGACCGCCACCTGCTGCCGCAGCGCGGCGCCCCGATCGAGGCGATGGCCGGAGAAGTCATCGCCTGGCTCGACGGCCTGCCGCGCTGAGGCCGGCCGCCGGGGAGCGGCCCCCGGGCATCGCGACCGGCCCCGGGTTCACGCGCGGAGTGCACCCCACGGTCCAGGGCGCCGGCCCTCGAATGAACCGTCCGGAACACCTGGGCGGCGCCGCGGCGGGCCGCGCGGCTCCACGCCCCGGGCCAATCCCTTGCGCGAGGCCCGATTCCGTCCGCGGCTCCACCGCCGGCACGCGCCCTGCTCTTGGCTCTGGTGACGCGCGCCAACGCGGTGCGCTCGCCAACCGGAAGCCAACACGCGGGAGCAACGTCATGCAGGGTCAGGTCGGCAGCATCCGCAGCAAAGCCGGTTGGTGAGCCTCGGCGTGGCGCGCCCCTCTGGGAAGCGCGCCGGATCAGCGACATCACCAGCAAAGCAGTCCCCACTCACCCGCAGGAGAACCGTCATGAAGCGTCTGAAGATCCTCGCCATCGCCCTCCTCGCCGTCGCCGCTCTCGCCAGCGTGGCCGCCGCGGGCACCGCCACCCCGCGCGTCGATCAGCGCCAGCAGAACCAGCGTCAGCGCATCCATCAGGGCGTGCGCAGCGGCGCGCTGACCCGCGGCGAGGCCGCGCGGCTCCGCGCCGGCGAACGGCACGTCCAGCGGATGGAGCACCGCGCCAAGGCCGACGGTCGGGTGACCAAGGCCGAGCGCAAGCGCCTCCATCGCGCGCTCAACCACGAGAGCCGCGCGGTCGCCCGGATGAAGCACAACGCGCGGACGCGCAACTAGGCTGACGGGACCCGTCGCGCCGACCCGGTGGCAGCCAGGGCAAGGGAACGGGCGGCGCGGCGTCACCACCCCCGGCGGAGCGATCCGCCGGGGGTTTTTCTCGGCGCGCTCAGCGGCGGGGCCCGCCGTACGCGCGCTCGTACACGCGATAGATGTCGGTCCAGCCGGTGGCCTCGAACCCGTCGGCGGCGTTGGCGTGGCTGCCCGAGGTCTGGACCACGTCCACCATGCCCCGCAGCCGCGCGGCCGCCGCCTCGAGCGCCGGCCAGCGGGCGCGCGCCTGCGCGTCCAAGTGGTAGTGCCGAGCGTCGTTGATGTAGAGCACGCCGTCGATGAAATCCACCGTGGCCTCGAGATAGGCGAAGCGGCGTTCGTCCTCGGCCAGCCGCGCCGCCTCGGCGCCCGCGGCGACCTGCCGCGCCGCGTCCAGCTCGAGGCGCCCGTGGCGCACCGCCGCGACGATGTCCTCCATGTCGGGGCCGTCGTTGGTGCGGGCCGTCACCGCGTGGTACTGGAAGTGGTGCGTGACGTAAGGGTTCTCGTTGCGGCGGAGGCGCTTGGCGAGCTGGTACACGCCGCCGCCGACGAAGACGCGGTGCTTGATGAGCTTGAAATTGGACATGGCCTTCTCGAGGTCGGCGTAGAAGGCCGCGGCATGAGCCCGGCTGGCGGGGTAGTAGCGCGTGAAGTACTCGCCGGCGATCGGGCCCGCGTCCCCCGCGGGACTCCACAGCAGGCGGGCGAGCAGCCGGTGGTCGAGGGTCCAGGGGCCCCACAGCGAGGTCGGCGCGTGCATGGTGCTGAAGTGGCGTGCGCCGTGCGCGTAGTACCACGGCACGTCGGCGCCGATCACCCGGGTGAGCACCATCGGCAGCGACTTGAACGCGTCGAGGTTGTAGTACTCGCCCACCGCCGTCGCGCCGCGGTAGAGACGCGTGGAGTCCGTCGCCCAGGCGCGGTAGCGGGCCAGCTGGAGCGCGTTGATCTCGCTGCACGCGGTGTCGGCGAGCGCGTGCACGTAGCAGCGGTCGATCGGAAAGTAGGTCATCGCGAAGTCCGCGTCCGCGAGTGCCTGCGGGACCGGGCGCGTCGGCGGGGGCAGGGTTTCGAGGAACGCCAGCGAGGTCACCTGGATCGGCCGCAAGCCCTGGCGCGCCTCGGCCGCGCGCAGCGTGTCGAGCACCGTGCCCAGCACCGCGAGCAGGCGGTCGGTGGGCTGCCCCTGGACGGCGCAGGGCGCGCATTCGCACCAGCTCCCGTTGTCGAGCATCCAGAACACCAGGATGTCGGCGTGGCGCCATGCACCCGAGGCGAGTTGGCGCACCAGGTTGTGCGCCAGCTCGCGCGTGGCATCGGCGTTCGAGGTGCAGTAGTTGTCCCCGGTCTCGAGCCCCACCTGATCGCTGCGCCTTCCCGCGACCAGCCCGTACCACTCGGGGCGCGCCTCGAAATAGGAGAGCTTGCCGTCGTGGTTGCGGTCGCCGGCGTACTCGGGGCCCGCCGGGTAGGGGTCGGGCGGGCGCGAGACGCCGTCGTCGAAACCCGCGTGCCGGTATGGATACCCGGCGTCCGGGTCGAGCAGCGTCTTTTCGACCAGGTGGCCGCCGGCCGTGAGCTGGAAGCCCAGCTTCTTGAGGAACGCGGGATCGTGCTCCGCGGCGGTCCACAGGTTCATCCGATTGCGCGCCATCCACAGGAAGAACTCGGCGTTGCCGCGCGACTCCCAGGTCCAGAACCCGCGGGTCGCGAACCCCGGACTTTCCGCCACGCGCAGCGTGTCGGGCAGCGGCGAGGGCGCGTCCGGATAGACCGTGCCGGTCTCGCCGAGCCCGAAGAAGCGGATGCCCAGCCGCTCGAGGAACGCGTAGGCGCCGTACAGCGTGCCGGCGCGTCCGGCGCCCTCGATGACGTAGATCCGCCTGCCGCCCGCTTCGAGGACCTCCATGCGGTAGGCCTCGCGGCTCGTCCCGGGAAACGCGGGGGGCTCGGGTCCGCGCAGCGGGCGCGCCAGCGCCGCCGCGCGCCCCAGCAGGATGACGTCTCCCGAGCGCGGCAGCGCGCGCGCCGGGGCGAGGACGATGCCGGCGGCGGCGAGCCCCATGCAGCGCGGCAGGAAGCGCCTGAGCTCGGTGGCGGCGAACGACTCGGTGCAGGCGTCGTCGTCGGTGGGATCGGTGTCCCACCAGTCCACGCGCGAATCCGCCCCGGCCGCGACCTCGACGGCGCCGAAGGGTCCGGGGTCCGCGACGATGGTGAGAGCCGGAGCGGAGGCCGCCCCGGCCGCGCCGCGCGCGGTCGCGGCGGCGAGCGCCAGCGTGGCGGCGAGGACGAGCGCGACGCGAGGGAGGCGTGCGATACCGGGCATGAACGGCGCCCCGCTAGGGCCGGGGGCCCGGCAGCGGCCGGCCCGCGGGCTCGAGGGTGAGCACCATCGGGGCGAGCGGGTTCGCGAGGTGGATCCCGAGGCCGTAGGTGCGCTGCGCGGCGGGCGTGAAGTCGGGAAAGCGCCGGTTCACCGCCTGGTAGACCGCGAGAGCCTCGATCGGGAGGCCGAGGTACTCGAAGACGTTGCCCTTCTGCATCGCCGCCTGGGTCCAGGTCTCGGGCGTGCGGCTCAGCGCGAGCGCCGAGTCGAGCACGTCGAGCGCCGCCGCGGCCAGACGCAGTCGCTCGAGGCTGGTGCGCACCGGCGGGCGCAGCGTGTCGGTTCTCGAGCGCGGAGCCATGAGCTGGTTCCGCAGCGCGATGCCGAGGTTGAATCGCGCGATGGCGTTTCCCGGCTCGAGCGCCGCGAGCGTGCGCGCCCACGCCAGCGCGCTCCCGAAGTCGTCGCGCTCCGTGGCCACGAGCAGGCTGTCGGAGAACGCCTTCGCCTGGGCCCCGGCTCCCGCGCCACGCGCCGGGGCCCAGGGCCGCGTCCGCGCGAGCCACGCCCCGGCGATCAGTGCCAGCGCAAGCGCGGCCAGTCCCCAGCGCCGGACGCTCGGAGGCGAGCGGCGCGAAGGGCGCGCCGGCGCGGGGGAATTCGGGTCGGCGCGGCGCGCGCGACGGCGGGAGCGCGGAGGGTGGGGCGGCGGGGGCGACATGGGGTAACGCTATCCGCCGCCCGCGGCCGGGTCCAGCGCTTCGTGCGGCCAGGGCCCGCTGCGATCGTGGCGCGCCACGCGATCGCGCTGGATCGGGGCGAATCCGGGCGCGGTGGAGGGGCATCCAATCTCGGACGCTCGCGCGCCGCATGATCCGGCGCGGGAGTCCCCGGCCCCGGCCGCGGAGGCCATCCACCCTTCAGGATGAGGAGACAGCCATGAAGCTCCATCCGCTCGCGAAGACATCCATCGTCCTTGTCGTGCTGCTCGCGCTGACGGCCATCGCCGGCTCCCCCCCGGCGGTTTCGCCGGCGAAGGCGGATAGCCCGGTCAATTGGGAGGTCACGCTGCTGCCTTCGAACGAGAACCCCCCGTCCGGCTCGGAGCTCAACGGCGGCGGGTCGTTCCGCGCGACGAAGAGCGGAGTGTTCACCTTCCAGATCTCGATCGACAATCCCGGCGGCGAAACGGTAATCGCCTCCCACCTCCACCGCGGAGCGGCCGGAACCAACGGGCCAGTCGTGGTGACGCTGCTCTCGGGCGCATCGGACAGCCGCGAGCGCATCGTGATCGCGGGAAGGGGATCGCCCTCGCCGGCACTCGATCCGGAGCAGCTGGCGCGCGAGATCGCCGAGAACCCGTCGCTGTTCTACATCAACGTGCACACCACCGCGCACCCGGGCGGCGCGGCCCGCGGACAACTCGGCAGCTGAACGGCACCGCGTGAGGAAGCGCCGCGAGCCCGGCAAGTCCGCCGGGCTCGCGGCGTGTACGGGGCCGGACGGCATGGCGCCGTCCGCGCGACGCGGCCATCGTGCGTTTGCGGACGGCGCCTACTCGCCCAGCGAGTGGACCAGGTCGAGCGCGCGCGTATAGGTGATGGCGTAGCGCGCGTCGCGGTCCGCGGGGCCCAGCGGCCAGGCGTAGCTGAACTCGAGGAAGGCGAGCGGGTCGGGTAGGCCGGGACGCCACAGCAACCCCACCCCGGCCTCCGTGAGCCAGTCCTCCCGGTGCGGCCAGTCCACCCCGGGAAGCGTGCGCCCGCCGTACGGGTCCACGCCCCACACCGCTCCGGCGGCGGCGAACAGCGCGCCCTGGAGGGGGATGGCCGCGGGGTGTGGGAGGCGCGCGAGCGCCAGCAGGTCGTCGGCGCCGATCAGGTCGAGCCGCGCGAGTGCCGCGCCGGTGCCGCCGATCGACTCGCCCTCCACGCTGCGCAGCGAGTGGGCGCCGCCCAGGTAGAAGGAGGCCTGCGGCACCGCGGCGCCGCTCAGGCGGCCGTAGCTCAACTGCGGCACGAGTGCCGCGAACCGCCCGAGCCCGAGGTCCGCGGCGAGGGCGACGCGCGTGCGGCGGTATTCGAAGTCGCTGCCGATCGCCTGCCCCGCGGTGGCGTGGGTGATCTCGGCGGTCACCGGCGCCAGCGGCAGCACGGCGGTGGCGCGGTAGCTCAGCTCGTGGACGCGCCCGCGGGCCGCCGGGAGGTTGTCGCGCACGGCGAGCCGGCGATCGAAGAAGTTCCATGTGGCGGTGGTGACGAGCGGCGACTCGAGCATGTCGCGATACCCGGCTTCCACCAGCCAGCTCTCGGATTCGCGTCCGAACGAGGCCTCGAGGCCGTCGCGCCGGTAGTAGCGCAGGTCGTCGCTGCCGGTCACGAGCGCCCGCAGGTGCGAGAGCCGAAGGTCCGAGGCTTCGCGGTCCATGACCTCGGTCAGGCGGCCGGCGAACACCCGGATCCGCCACGGCGCGTCCCGGGGGCCCAGGGCCTTGCGGATGCCGCCGCCGCCGAGCCACACGTTCGGCCCCGCGGCGTAGTGCACCTGTCCCTCGATCCGGCCCACCGGGCGCGGATCCCCGAGCCCGGCCCACATCCCGTAGACCGGGCCGTCCACGCGGTTGAAGCCGAAGTCGGGGCCCAAGTCGAAGTCGAGCCGCGTGCGCGAGCGCGTCGCGAGCGGGCTCGCCAGTCGCGCGGCGAGCGCGCTGTCCAGCCCGGTGGTGTCGAGCGGCGCGGCCGACACGCCGAAGTAGCGGTCGGTCGAGTCGGCGAGTCCGCCCAGGAAGCCGTGCAGCGCCGAGTCGGGGGCGGCGGGCTCGGCGCCGGCGCACAGCGGCAGCAGCAGGGCCAGCAAGGCCGCCGCCGCGGCACGCGCCCTCACCGGCCCACCCGGATGCGCACCTGGCCGCGCGTGTCGCTCCGCCCCCCGGGCGCGAAGAAATCGTCGTCGATGCCGGCGTTGAGCGCGTAGTCGTCGTAGTGCACGGCGAAATCGAACGAGCGGCCGACCCCGGGCAAGGGCAGGGTGGTCTCGATGCGCGCCAGCACGCGGGCGAGCACCCAGACGTCGTCCACCCGCTCGCGCTCGATGACCATGCGGGGGATGCCCTTGAGCAGCAGCGGCACCGGGGAGCGCTCGAAGCGCAGCTCTTCGCGCACGATCACGAACTCGTTGGTATCCACCCAGACCACCCCGGCCGGCCGGGTCGGGTCGATGGGCGAGCGCGGCTCGAAGGCGAGGCGATAGATGAGATGCCCCCCGACCAGATCGCGGCCCAGGAGGCGGTAGCGAAACTCGCGTCGCGCGGCCGGCTCGAAGGCGAAGTTGACCAACTGCTCGCGCATGCTGGGAGAGAATTCGGCGTCGACGTCGGCGTCCCCCTTGTCGCGCTTCGCCCGATAGGTGCGCAACGTCATGCTGCGCACCCGGTCGGGCCGCTTGCGGTAGACGCGGGACACCGATTCGTACAGCAGCTGGGTCCGCTTTCCGGCTTCCGCGTTCCGCACCATCCGCACCGTCACGGTCACCGCCTGGTCCTCGAGCAGCGAGTCGCGCCGGGCCTCGCCCCGCGCCACGCGCTCGAGAATCTCGTCCAGGGTGACACGCGGGGCGTGCACCAGGACTTCGGGGACGGTGGTCTGCATGGTGTCCTCGCGGGCAAGCGTGGGCCCGGCCTGCGGCGCAGACCCCGCGGCGAGCGCGGCAACGAGCAACCACATGGGCGATAGGGACATGCGGGCGATCCGAGAGTGGGCGACGCTAGCACGCGGTGCGGCGCACCCGCAACAGGCCGCATCGCCCCCGCCACGCCCGGAGCGGGCGGTGTGTGGCGAGACCCCGCCGTGCGCTAGGGTTAGGCGCGGCCGGGCCGGCTGGTTTCCGGCACGGCGCGTGCGAAGGAGCGGTGTGCTGGACGTCCGTTTCGGCCACCGATTCCGGAGGGGAGGACCCCATGAACCGTCGTTTGCTGGTGATGGCCGCCTTCGCGGCGATGATGGTAGGCCCGGTGACGTCGCGCGCGGATGCCGCGGCCGCCGGATTCCCGATGTCTGTTTCGCCCCTCGCGCTCGCGACCGCCGGGGCCGCCCTGCCGGAGGTGTCGTTCGACGCCTCGGCCGCGCCCGCGGTGGCGGTCGTGTCGGCGGCGGCGGTGCGCAACGGCTTCGAATCCGTGACCTACCGTCCCCGGTCGCGCCACTACCGGCGCGAACGCTCGGTGGTCAACGGCAGCCAGACCCAGCTGCACGCCGGCTTCTTCGACCCCGACGGCGACGCCGAGCGCGGGTTCTTGTTCGGCATGCGCGGCGGCCCCAAGGTGGACGACCGCGTCCAGCTGGGCGGCGGCGTGGACTGGCGCTACAAATCGGAGAGCCGCAGCGAGCTGGTGGGTGAGAGCACCGGACCCGGCGGTGAGAAGATCGTCATCCGTCGCGAGCTGTCACGCTCGTCCTCGAACTTCTTCCCGATCATGGCGTTCCTGCAGATCGACGCCGGGGACGACCTCCCGGTGATCCCGTACTTCGGCGTGTCCGGCGGCTACGAGCTGTTGTTCCTCTCCGCCGCCGACTTCAACACCGGTGAGTCGTTCGACGCCACCTTCGGCGGCTGGGGTTGGCAGCTGTGGGGCGGAGCGGCGCTTCCGCTGTCGGGACGCTCGCGGCTCAATGCCGAGGTGTTCGTCAACGGCGCCGACCTCCACCGCGACACCGAGGACCTCTTCACCGGCCAGACGGTGCGCGAAATCGTGAACATGGACGGCGTGGGGGCGCGCTTCGGATTGAGCTGGGGGTTCTAGGAACCCACGCGCCTTGCCCGGCCCGCACGCGCTCCGTTACTCTCTCGCGCCATGCCTCGCAAGTCCCCGCGCTCGCGCCGCAAACCGGGCACCCCGAGCCGGCTGCCCGCCGCCAACCGTCCGCGCGCCACGCCGGGCAAGCGCGCCGCGCGGTCGGAACGGGCGCGGCGTGCGGCCGGTGCGGCGCGCCCGGCGCACGCGCCCAAGGGCGCGCGCGGCGTGGCCCGCCCGGCGCGCAAGGCGCGGCCGCCGGCCCGCGGGCGGCGCGTGGCGCCGCCCGATCCGGTGCGCGTCGCCGCGATGCTCCACATGCTGGAGGACCTCTACCCCGACGCGACCACCGCGCTGCACCACGCCAACCCGCTCCAGCTCCTGATCGCCACCATCCTCTCGGCGCAGTGCACGGACGAGCGGGTCAACCAGGTCACCCCCGCCCTGTTCGGGCGCTTTCCGGACGCCGCGGAATTCGCCGCCGCGCCGCCGTCGGAGATCGAAGCCCTGATCCGTTCCACCGGCTTCTTTCGCAGCAAGGCGCGCGCGATCAAGGAGTGCTGCGCCGACATCGCCGCGCGGCACGGCGGCGCGGTGCCGCGCACGATGGAGGAGCTGACGGCGCTGCGCGGGGTCGGGCGCAAGACCGCGAACGTCGTGCTCGCGAATGCCTTCGGCATCCCAGGGGTCGTCGTGGACACGCACGTGCTGCGGCTCGCGCTCAGGCTGGGGCTCACCCGCGAGACGGACCCGGTCAAGGTGGAGTTCGCACTGATGCCGCTGGTGCCGCGCGACCGCTGGGCGGCGTTCTCACATTGGCTCATTCTGCACGGTCGCCGGGTGTGCGTCGCCCGCAAGCCGCGATGCTCGATCTGTCCGCTCGCTCCCCACTGCCCGCGCGTGGGGGTGACCGCTTCGAATTGATGGCCGTGCCCGTCCTGGCGCCCGAGGCCCGGGTGCCAGGGCGCGCTCTCGCGTCGCTCCGCGCCCGCATGCGGGGGGCCGGGCGACCCGGGGGCACGGTCCCACTGCGGCGGCCGACCGGCGCCGTGAGGTGTCTGGCATGAAACGTAGGATGATCCCCGCGCTCCTCCTCGCCGCCTGCGGCCTGGTCTCGCCCGCCGCGGCCGGTCCGGACTTCCCGCTCCTCTTCTATGGCAACGAGAGCGTCGCCACCACCGACGGCGCGACCGGATTCCTGTTCAACTCCGCGGCGGGCGGGATCCGCTACCCCTCGGAGTTCGCGACGTCGTGGCGCGACTTCGGGAACGGCCGCACCTTCTACCAGGGCGCGCTGGCGTGGCCGGGTGGCGGCATCGCCGGCTCGCACCTCGACGACGACGGCGAGCGCTACACCCTGGCCGCTTCGGGCGGGCGGGACCCGCTGCGGATCGGCACCACGATGCACCTCCTTCGCGGGCTGTCGTCGGATCGCCGCGCCACCGACTGGTCCGCGGGCGCGCTCTCGCGCCCGGTGCCATGGCTCTCGCTCGGCGCGGTGGCGGATCACGTCACGCGTCCCGCGTTCGCGGGCGGCCGGCTCGAGCGAGAATACACGCTGGGCATCGGCCTGCGTCCGCTCGCGCTCGCGCCGGTGCGGGCGCACGACGCGGGTACGCGCTTCACGCTCACCGCCGACGTGCGGATGCGCGAGAACGCCGATCCCGCGCGCGCGCGGGTGCGCGTGGGGGGCGAGATCGAGCTGGTGCGTGGCCTGGTGCTGCGCGGTGCCATCGAGGACCACGGCGGCTACCACGTCGGGCTGGCGCTCCTCGGGCCCCGGCACGGGTATCATGCGCAGTCGGCGTTCGAGCGGGGCGGCGACCGCCTCTACACCACCTACAGCGTGTCGGTCCACGAAGGTGAAGACCGGGGTGTCCCGGTCGGCCGCAGCAACCACCGCGTCGCGCTGCTGCGGCTGCGCGGCGATCTGAGCGACGAGGCGCTGCCGGGATGGTCGCTCCTCGGAGGGGGCGGGGGCACGCCGGTGGCCCCGATCCACCGCCAGCTCGCGCGCGCCCTCGAGGACCCGCTCACGCGCGGCGTGTTCCTCGATCTGCGCGGCATCTCGAATCTGGCCCAGATCGAAGAGCTGCGCCCGCGCATCCGGCGGCTGCGCGACGCCGGCAAGCCGGTGGTCGCCTACCTCGAGGAGGGCGGCGGGCGCGGCGACCTCTACCTGGCGAGCGCCTGCGACCGCATCGTCACCACCCCCGAGGCACTGTTCGTAGCCCTCGGGCTGCGCGCCGAGCGCCGCTACTACCGGCGTCTGCTCGCCGGCTGGGGCGTGCGCTTCGAGCGCGCGTCGTACGGCGAGTACAAGTCCGCGTTCCGCAGCCTCAGCGTGGATTCGACCACCGCGGCGGACCGCGAGGTGATCGAGAACCTGCTCGACCGGCTCCAGGACTTGTTCGTATCCGGCGTGAGCGCCGATCGCGGCATGCCGCGCGAGCCCCTGCTCGCGCTACTCGACGGGCGCGCCTGGCCGCCCCGCGAGCTGGCGCGGGCGGGGCTGGTGGACAGCATCGGGCACCGCGAGGACGCGATGCGCATTCTCGGCCGGCTGTGCGGCCTCGGCGACAAGCCGCGCACCGTGAAGCTCGAGTCTGTGCCCCCGGCGCGGCGTGAGTGGACCCGGCGCGCGCCGGTCGCGGTGGTCTACGCCAGCGGCGGGATCGACCTCGGGGAGAGCGGCAACGACCTGTTGCTCGGCCCGTACATGGGCTCCGAGACCCTGGCGCGGCAGCTCGAGCGCGCGTTCACGCGTCGAGGGGTCAGGGCCGTGGTGCTGCGGGTCGAGAGCCCGGGCGGGTCCGCCACCGCCTCGGAGCTGATCTTCCACGCCACGCAGCGCATGAAGCGCGAGACGCGCAAGCCGCTGGTGGTCTCGATGGGCGGTGTGGCGGCGAGCGGCGGCTACTACATCTCGGCCGGCGGCGATCGCGTGTTCGCCGACCGCTTCACCCGCACCGGCTCGATCGGCGTGGTGTTCGTCAAGCCGTCGCTGGAGGGCTGGTACGCGCGGCACGGCGTGCGCCAGGACGCTTTCGACCGCGGCGACTTCATGTACGGCAGCTCGCTCGGCCGTGACTGGGACGCGCGCGCGCAGGCCGCCGCCGACTCGGCGGTGATGCACACCTACCGGGAGTTCGTCGCCGCGGTGGCCGGTGGGCGCGGTATGGCGTGGGAGGACGTGGACCGCGCCGCGCGCGGACGGGTGTGGATGGGCGACGAGGCGCGCGGGCACGGACTGGTGGACGCGATCGGCGGGCTCGAGGAGGCGATCGCCGAGGCGCGGCGCCGCGCCGGCGTGCCCGAGGGCGAACGCATCGACCTGATCGAATATCGCCGCCCGCGGCCCGGGCTGCTCGAGCGCTATGTCGGAGCGCTGCTGAGTCGGACCTGGGAGCGCAACGCGCATCTGCCCGATCCGGGCGCGGCGTACCTCTGGGATGACGCCGGCCTCTAGGCTCTGTCCGAGAACGCCCGACTGGCTGCGTTGCGCGGTCGGCTCCTCGCTCCAACGTGGCCGGGCACCACGCTCAGCGTGGTCGGCCACGATTGTCGTCGCTCGACCGCGACGCCTTGCCCTCGGGCGTTCTCGGACAGAGCCTGGGCGATCGGCCACGCGGGAAGGACGGGCCCGCAGCCGGGCGTCCCGCGTCGCCGGGTCTCCGCCCGTGTCCCCGGCCGTGGAAGAACGCGCGGCCTCGCGCGCGGCGCGCGTCTTGTGGCTGGGTCTGCTGATCCTGGCGCTGGCCCGCGCGGCGTTGGCCTTCGTGCCGTCGATGTGGGGTTGGGGGCTCGACCTGCTGCGCTTTCTGCCGGCGGTGGGGTGGGCGTTGTGGGCCGCGGCCGGGCTTGCGCTGGTGCCGGCGCTCGCGCGCCCGCTCGCGCCCGGGCTGGCGCGCGCGGGCGACGCCCTCGCCGAGGCGCGCGGCGTCGCGGTGGTCCCGCTCGCGGTCGCCGCCGCCGCCCTGGTGTGGTGGCTCGCCGACCAGACCCATTTCGTCGGCGACTTCATGCTCCGCCTCGGCGCGGCGAGCGGCGGGATCCCCCCGGCGCGCGCGTTTCCCCAGGCGTTCCCGCTCGACCTGCTGCTCCACTTCCATCTACCGGTCGCGCTGCACGCCGCCGCCGCGATCGATGTCGGCGTCGTCGAGCGGCTGCTGGGCGCCGCGGAGGCCGGCGCGCTCGCGCTCCTGGCGGTGGCGTACGCGCGCGCCCTCGACCTGCGCGGAGCGCCGGCGGCGGCCGCGGTGGCGGTGGCGCTGTGCGGCGGCTACCTCGGCATGTTCACCGGCTACAGCAAGGCGTTCGGTGAGGTACTGCTGGTGACGGCGGCGGTGGCGGTGCTGGGCGTCTCGCTGGCGCGCCGGGGGCGCGGGCATCTGGCGCTCGGCGCGGTGCTCGCGGTGGGGCTGACGATCCACCGCTCCGTGGCGCTGCTGCTGTTCCCCGCGGCGACGGCGTGGTGGGTGTGGGGGCGCGCTCTCTCTCGCCCGGCGGACTGGCGGCGGCCGGCGGTGGTGGCCGGCCTGGCGCTGCCGCTCGTCACCCTGGCCGCGATGACGCCGCGGATCGCCGCGGCGCTACGGCAGGTGGATCGCGCGCACCTGCTGCCGGCTGGGGGCGGCGCGGGCGGGGCGCTGGCGGCGGCGCTGGCGCCGCTTCACCTGCTCGACCTCGCCAACGTGGTCGCGGCGCTCTCGCCGCTCGCGCTGGCGGCGCTACCGCTCGGGGCATGGGTCGCCCCCGGGCTGCGTGGCCGGCCGGAAGCGCCGGTGATGGCGGCGCTGGCGGCCCCCTGCGTCGCGATCCTGCTGCTGGTGCATCCGCGGCAGGGAGTGTTCCGGGACTGGGACGTCTTCACCGCGGCGGGGCTCACGCTGTCGCTCGTCGCCGCCTGGCTGGTGGGCGAGAGCTTGCGCGCCGCGCCGCGCTGGCGCTGGCTGGCGGCGGCGGTGGCGCTCGGCGCGGCCGCACCGACGGTGCAGTGGCTGCTGCTGCAGCACGACGTGGACCGCGGCATGGCGCGCGTCACCGCCCATGTCGACGGGCCGCCGGCGCGCCCGGCGGAGAGCCGCGCCCTGGCCTGGGCGTATCTCGGCATCCGCAGCCTCGCCCTGGCGCGACCCGACGCGGCGGCCGAGGCGATGGGGCGGGCCGCCGAGCTGGCGCCGAGCCCGCGGCTGCTGCTCGAGTGGGGCATCACCGAGGCGGAGCGCGGCAACGACCGTGGCGCGCGCGAAGCCTACCAGCGGTCCATCGCCAAGGACTCGACCATCGCGGACGCGTGGATCGGGCTCGCCGTGGCGAGCTACCGGCTGGGCGAACTCGCCGAGGCGCGGCGGGCCGCGGAGCGGGGCCTGCGATTGCGTCCGGGCGACTCCGAGGCGCGGAGCGTGCTCGCGGCGCTCGCCGCGCGGGAGCGGACCCATGGGACGCCGTAGGCGTGCCGGCGGCCCGGCACGCGATAGACGTCCGCGCCGCGCGCCGCCGGGTGTCGCGCCGCGCCCCGCGCCCGCCGCGCCGGCGCCCGCCGAGGCCGGCGCCGCGCGCCGCGCCGCCCGGGCGTTGTGGGCGACGCTCGCCGTGCTCGCCGTGGCACGGCTCGCGCTCGCGTTCGTGCCGACGATGTGGGCCTGGTCGCTCAACCTCCAGCGCTTCCTCGAGCCCCTGCCCGCGTGGGCCTGGTGGACGCTCGCCGCCATCGTGCTGATCCCGGCGCTCGCCCGGCGCGCCGCGCCGGCGTTCGGCTGGATCGGCGACGCGCTGGCGAGCGGACGGTGGGGCGTGGCGCTCGGCCTGGTCGCGGGTGCAGCCGCCCTGGCGCTCGCGTTTCCCGACCAAGTGCGATTCGTCGGGGACTTCCTGCTGCGACAGGGGACAGTCGAGGAGGCGGATCAACCGGGCCTGCTGTTCCCGCAGGCGCTGCCGCTCGACGTGCTGCTCCACTACACGCTGCCGCTCCGCATCAGCCAGAGCGGGGCGCTCGATGCCAACGGAGCCGCCCGCGCGCTCGGCGCGCTCGAGGCCGCGGGGCTCGCCGCCCTCGCGGTGGGCTTCGCCCGCGCGCTCGCGCTGCGCGGCAGCGCGGCCGCCGCCGCGGCGTGCGTGGTGTTCTTCGGCGGCTACCTCGGCATGTTCACCGGCTATAGCAAGGCGTTCTCCGAGATGGTGGTGATCGTCGCGGTGGTGGGCGTGAGTGGATTGCGGGTCCTGCGCGAGGGGCGCGGATTGCTCCCGCTCGGGATCGCGGTGGCGGCGGGGCTGGCCCTCCATCGCTCGGCGCTCGGGCTGCTGCCCGCGCTGGCCCTCGCCTGGGCGGGGTGGCTGCGCGAACACGCGGGCGGCGGCGCGTGGCGCCGCCCCGCGGTGCTCGCCGCGCTGGCGATCCCCCTCGCCGCCCTCGCGGTCATGCTGCCCCGCATCGTCGCCACCGTGCTGCGGTTCGACGCCCAGCACTTCGATCCCGCCGAGGTGCAAGCGCAGGGCGGCGCCTTGCGCGCGGCCTTCGCCGGCACGCGCCCCGCCGACCTGCTCAACCTGCTGGTGATGCTCTCCCCGCTGGCGCTCGCGGTGCCGGTGATGGCGCTCGCCCTCGGCCGCGGCCTACCGCGCGGCCGCGAAGCGCTGTACCTGGGCGCGCTCGCCCTGCCGTTGCTGGGCGTCATGCCGTTCATCCACCCCGTCGGGGGCCTGTTCCGCGACTGGGACGATTTCGCCTTCAGCGGCATGGCGTTGTCGCTGCTCGCGGCGTGGCTGGCCGGCGAGACCCTGCGCGCCGCGCCGCGCTTCGCCTGGCTCGGAATCGCCGCGGCGCTCGGCGCGGCGGCCCCGACCATGCAGTGGCTGATCTTCCACGCCGACGTGGACCGCGGGCTCGCGCGGGTCGAGGCGTTCGTCTCCGAGCCGCCGCGCCGTACCGGCAGCGAGCGCGGGCAGGCCTTCGACTTCCTCGGCATCCGCAACTTCAGGCTCGAGCGCTTCGAGGCCTCGGCCGAGGCGCTGACCCGCGCGGCCGAGACCTCGCCCAGCCCGCGCGTGCTGCACGAGTGGGCGCTGGCCGAGACCCGCCGCGGGCGCCTGGTGAAGGCGCAGGAGATCTACCGCCGGCTGCTCGAGAAGAGCCCCGACTACGTCATGGCGTGGCTCGGGCTCGGCGCGGTCTCCTCGCGCATCGGCGACGTGGACCAGGCGCGGCAGGCCGCCCAGGAGATCCTCAAGCGCCAGCCGAACAGCCTCGAGGCCCACCAGCTGCTCGAGGTCGTGAACACCATGCCGCAGGCGGTGGTGGACAGCCTGCGGCGCGTCTACCGCTAGGTTCCTTCGCAAACGCCCGCGGGCAAGACATCGCGGGCGTCACGTCGATCGTGCTCCGTGCCCGGCGGGCCTCCGCGGGCGGGGACCTCCGCGCGGGCCGCTCGGTCCCGCCTTCCTGGCGGGACCTCGCTCATCCTCGGCGCGCCCGCCAGTCCCTGGCTCCTGCGCGCCTGCGGAGCCCGCGCTCCGGTCCCCGCCCGCTCCGGCCCGCTGACAGGCGTGGCTGTGGGCCCGCGGGCGCTTGCGGACGGAGCCCCGGCGCCCCCCATCCGGGCTCAGGCCGGCTCGTGCCGGGCGGCGTGCCACTCGGCGAGCAGCTCGCGTTCGCGTTGGGGCCCAAGCGGCTCGGGCAGCGGGATCATCGTCGGCTTTCTCCGCTGCGCGGGCGGGCGCGGCGCGTCCCACTCGAACGTGTCGCGCACCGTGTCGGCGAGCGGGCGGTAGCCGAGCCCGGCGGCGACCGCTTTCGCCACGCTCACGGCGTTGAACCCCGTGAACGATGGTGGCACCCACAGCTGCAGGCCGTCGAGCGGCGCCACTCCGCGGGCGAGCAGGAAGTCGTCGTCCACCCAGGTCAGGGTCGCGTCGCTCGCGGTGACGGCGCGGCAGGTCTCGAGCAGGGTCCCGATGGTGAGCGGCGCTTCGGGGCCGGTGGCGTTGAAAACTCCGCCGGCGCTCGCCTCGGCCATCCGCACCATCCAGTCCGCGAGATCGCGCGCGTCCACCAGTTGCAGCGGGGCGCCCGGGCGCCCCGGCGCCAGCACCTCGCCACCCCGGGCGATGCGACGCGACCAATAGGGGAAGCGGTCCATATAGTCGTGCGGGCCCACCAGCAGCCCCGCGCGCACCCGCAGGGCGCGTCCCGGGAACGCGCGCTCGACCTCGCGCTCGCACAGCACCTTGAGCCCGCCGTAAGTCTCGCCGGTCACGGCCTCGGTGGTCGGATCGGCGAGTACCCGCAGCGGCCCACCCTCGTCGAGCCCGGGGGGGTCGTAGGTCTCGTAGACCGAGAGGCTGGAGACGAAGGTGTAGTGCCCCGCGGCCCGCGCGAGCCGCCGCGCCGCATCGCGCACCAGGCGCGGGACGTAGCCGCTGGTGTCGAGCACCGCGTCCCAGCGCCCGCCGTCGAGCGCGCCGAGCCCGCCGTCGCGGTCGCCGCGCAGCTGCTCGACCCCGTCGCGCGGCGTGGGGTCGGCGATCCCGCGATTGAACAGCGTCACGCGGTGCCGGCGCGCGAGCGCGGCGTCGGCGAGGTGGCGGCCGAGGAAGCGGGTCCCGCCGAGGATCAGCAGCTTCATGACGCCCCCGGGGCGGCGCGCTGCCGCAGGCGCTGCGCCCACGCGCTGGCGGCGTCGCGCGCGAGATAGGCCTGCGCGCGCTGCTGCGCTTCCTGGCGCCGGCCCACGCGCTCGAGCATCACGACGCGGTCGTAGAGCGCTGCCAGGTAGGCGGAGTCGGCCGGATCCACGGCGGCGAACTGGGCGGTGGCCCGGAGCCTGAGTCCTCGCGCGCGCAGTGGGTGCGGCTCCCGCTCGGCGCGCTCCGCCAGCAGCACGCCGAGCCCGAGGCGGGCCTCGCCGTAGTGGGGTGCGAGGTCGAGCGCCGCGCGGTAGTCGCGCTCGGCCTCGGCGAAGCGGCGGCGGGCGAGCGCGACGTGGGCGCAGGCGGCGATCATCCGCGCGTCACGCGGATGGCGTGCCCGCGCGCGTGCCAGCAGCCCGGCCGCGCGGTCTACGAGCGCGCGCTGCCGGGCCGTGTTCGGCGCGTGGGCGGGCTCACCGAGCAGCGTGTTCTCGAAGCGGAGGTCCGCCGGGGCGGCCGCCACGCGGTGCTCGAGCAGGGAGCGCGCGGCGAGCACGTCGGGGTCGTCGGGCAGGCCGCTGGGCAGCAGGGGCCGAGAGAAGAGCGAGACTGCCGCGAGCACCGCCAAGCCCACCAGCATGGCCAGGAACACCAGGACCGGCGCGGCGCGCCATTGCAACCGCCGCTCGATCTCATCCGCGGGCAGCGGCGCGCGCGCGCGGCCGCCAGGCTCCATCATCCGAGTCACGCGCGCAGCCTAGCAGTTCCCGCAACCCGTTGCCGGGCTTGGGTCGTCCTGTTATGTTGCAGAATGCAATAAAGGTGGTGTGCGCCCCGGCCGATATCCGCGTTATCGCCACCCCAATCGGGAGCCCTCCTCGACCGATGGCTGTCCTACGTTTCCTCCAGGTGTCGGATGTGCACCTCGGACGTCCTTTCGGCTGGCTCGACGCGGAGCACCGCCTCGAGCGGCGGAAGGACCAGCGCGAAGCATTGTCGCTGGTCGTCACCCAGGCGATCGAACGCGCCGCGCACGCCATCCTCATTCCCGGAGACCTGTTCGACCAGGAAGGGGTGGACGCCGAATCGCTGGCGTTCGCACTGCACGCGTTCGACGTCGCCGGCTGCCCCCCGGTGCTGATCGCGCCGGGCAACCACGACCCCTGGTTCGACGCCAGCCCCTACTGGAGCCCCCGCATGCTCAACGCGCGGGGATTCGCGTGGCCCGATCACGTCCACGTGTTCTCCACTCCGGCGTGGAGCGCCAAGGCCCTGCCGAACCTGGCCGATGTCCGGGTGTGGGGACGGTGCTACACGCCGCGGATGGCGTCCGTGGAGCGGCCGCTCGTCCCCGAGGCGCTGCAGGCCGTGGGGCCACCGGCGCCGGGCGGAATCGAGATCGCGGTGTTCCACGGCTCGCGCGAGAACCGCTGCCCGCCGGGGCAACAGGTCGTGGCCCCGTTCTCCGATGAGGAGGTGCGCTCCACGCCATTCGCCTACATCGCGGTGGGGCACTACCACGCCGCCTCGCGCATCGAGAGCCACGACGCCGGCGCGGGAGGGGTGCAGCTCGCCTACGCCGGATCGGCGGTGGCGCTCGATCCCACCGAGTTGGGCAAGCACGGCGCCCTCGAGGTGACCATCGAGTTCGGGCCCGGCCGCCACCACGTCGCGGTCGAGGAGGTGGAGCTCGACCTGCGCAACGTGCTCGACGTGGTCGCCGACGTGACCGGATGCTCCAGCGCCGAAGAGGTGGACCGCCGCGCGCTCAAGGCCCTCGACGAGGCGAAGATCGACGCGTTCGACATCGCCACGGTTCGGCTCCGCGGCCGCCTGGTCAAGGGCGTGCGCTATTCCGGGCCGGGCGGATCGCTCGCCGCCCGCGCGTTCCACGTGCGCACCGACCTGCGCGGGGTGCGGCCCGACTACGATCTCGCCGCCTACCGCAACGCCGAGGCCTCGACCACCGAGGAGCGCTTCGCCAAGGTGCTGCTCGAGCGGCTCGACGGCGCGAACGACCCCGACGAGCGCACGACGATCGAGAGCGCGCTCTACTACGGGCTCGATGCCTTCCGCCTGCGCGAGGTCGTGCCGGCCTACGAGGACTTCGGCCCGTGAAGCTCCTCTGTCTGCGCGTGGCGGGCTTCGGCCCGCTCCAGGGCGAGTTCGCATTCGACCCGGACCGCCTCACGCTGCTCGTCGACGAGAACGAGCGCGGCAAGTCCAGCCTGCTGGCGGCGGTGAGCGCCGCCCTCTACGGGCTGGAGGGCGACCGGCGCACCCACCGCACGCTGACCCCGCTCGAGCGCTGGCGACCGTGGAACAACGGACCCTTCGGGGTCGAGCTGGAATTCGAGAGCGGTGGAGAGCGCTACACGACCAAACGCGACTTCGAGCGCGGCACCGTCGAGGTGTGGAACTCGCGCGGCCAGGAAGTGACGGCCGAGTTCCTCCACGGCAAGGACGATTATCCGGTGGGCTCCAAGCTCTTCGGCCTGGACGTCACGGAGTGGGAGAAGTGCGCGTTCGTGCGGCAGGGCGAGCTGGACCTGGTGGTGCCCGGGGACGAGAAGGCGCGGCGGTCCTCGACGCTGCACGCCCGGCTCGAGAGCGCGGCGGACACGCGCGTCGGCGACACCAACGCGACCGAAGCGGTGCGGGTGCTGGACGCCGCGGCGGCCGCCTACACCTGCGACGAGCTCGGCTCCACGATGAAGGTGGACAATGCGATCAAGGGGCTCGAGGCTCGGCGGGTCCTGCTCGAGAGCGAGATCAAGACCCTGGAGCACGATTTCGAGCAGATTCGCGGCCCGCTCGAGGAATTGGCCCGTCGCGGCGAGGAGGAACGGGGCGTGCGTGCCGCGCTCGCGCGGCTCGACGCCGAGCGCCGCTCCGCGATCTCGGGCGAGATGCGCCGCGCGCTCGAGGAGAACGATCGCCGTTGCGCGGAGCTGGCGCAGCTCCGCGAGGAGGCCGAGTCGCTGTCGAGCGTCTCCCATCTGCCGGAGGGCGCCGAGTCCGAGCTGCGCGAGACCATCGCGCGCCAGGAGGAGGCGCAGCGCAACCTCGAGGGGCTCGAAACACGGCGGCGCGACGAGCAGAATCGCGAGCGCCGCGCGCTCGAGGAGGAGGCGGAGCGGCTCGAGCCCTACGTCAACTGCACGGCCGACGACGCCGACCGCTTCGTGGCCGTGGCCTCCGAGATCCGCCGGCTGGGCGAGGAAGACAGCCGGCTCAAGGACGCGGCCTTCAGCCACCGCGAGACGCTCGCCAGCCGGGGCTACGAGCCCGAGCGGATTCAGCAGCTGCGGCAGCGCTTCGCGGGCGTGACCGAGGATCAGGATGTGCTGCTGCGCGGCCAGGCGGAGATGGCGCTGGGCTTTCAGACCGAGGTCGCGACCCTGGAGCAGACCCGCACCGCGAGTTCCGAGGCGCTCCGCGAGATCGATGCGGCCCGCAACGCGCGCCGCCTGCCCGGTTGGTTCACGCTCGCCCTCGGACTGGGTGGGGCGCTCGCCGGCATCGTGGTGCTGGCGCTCAACGGGCTGCCGGTGCTGTCGTACTCGCTGGTGGTGATCAGCGGCATCGCGGTCGTCGTGGGCCTCCTGCTGTTGCGCAGCGGCGCCCTCACCGGCCTGGCCGACCGCGAGGCCGCGCTGCGGACGCTGGCCGAGGCGCAGCGCAAGCTCAACCAGCTCCGCACCCGGCGACACGAGGCCGAGGTCGGCCTGGGCGAGCTGTGCCGCACCCTCGGCTACCGCGATTCGGTCGAGCTGATGCGCGAATGGACCGAGTTCAACCGCCTGATGGAGGACAGCGCCCCGGCGATCCGCGCCCAGGAACGCCTGGCCCTGATCGAAGCCAAGCGGCGCCAGGTCCTGGACGAGGCGCGCGCACTGCTCGGGCGCGTCGGCGGCGGCTCGCCCGACCCCACCAACCTGGAGCGCATCTCGGCCGCGATCCGCCACCGCGTCATGCTCCAGCAGCGCCTGGAGGAGCTGGAAGCGAGCTGGTCGTGGATCGACGACGAGAAGCGCGTCGCCGAGGCCGCGGCCAGCGGGCTGCGCGAGCGCGCGATCCGCATCCTGCAATCCGCGGGGCTCACCTACGATCCGGAGCGGCCGTGGGCGGACCACGTGACGGAGCTGTCCGAGCGGCTGCGCGGGCGCGCGCGCTACACGCTGCTGATCGACCAGCTCATCCCGCAGGCCGAGCAGCGCGTCCTGTCCGATCCGGATGTCGCGGAACGCCGCAGCCAGCTGGCGATGGTGGAGGCGGAGCCGATCGCGGAGGGCCCGGCGGGGGACAAGCCGGCGCGCGGCCAAGTGGAGATCGACGCCGAGGTGCGGCGCTATCGCGAGAAGCTCGAGTCGTTGCAGAAGTGGCACGCCGACTTGCGGGTCGGTGTCGAGGAGTCGTTCCGCCGCCACCACATCGGGTACCCGGAGAAGCGCGGGCAGCTCGAGCGTGCGTGTGCCGCGCTCGAACGGGCGCGCCGCTACAAGGCGGCGCTCGATCTGGCGCGCGAGACCATCCAGAAGGTGGCGCTCGAGACCCACCGGCGCTGGGCGGAACATCTCAACTCGCGCGTCATCGAGCTGCTGCGTCCGATCGGCACCGACATCCGCGAGCTGCGTTTCGGCGAGGATCTCGACTTCTCGGTGCGGCTCGCCAACGGCCACCAGATCGCGCGCGGCAAGGCGGTGCTCCAGCTCTCGAGCGGAGCCCGCGACCAGCTCCACCTCGCGGTGCGGCTGGCGATCAGCGAATACCTGTCTCGCGACCAGGAGTCGCTGCCGCTGCTCATCGACGATGCCTTCGCCACCAGCGACGACGAGCGCGCTCGTGCCGGGATGCGGCTGCTCATCGAGCACCTCGCGAAGCAGCACCAGATCGTGGTGGTGACCTGTCACCGCAAGCGCCACGAGGCCCTCGCGGCGCTCGATCCCGAACTCTACGCCGAGCGCGTGCGCTGGCAGGATTTGGGCGCCAAGACCCCGACCCAGGCCCGGTAGGCACCGTCCGCAAACGTCCGCGGGCTGCGTTGCGCGGTCGCTTCTCGCTCCGACGTGGCCGGGCACCACGGCTGCCAGCGGGCCGGAACGGGCGGGGACCGGAGCGCGGGCTCCGCAGGCGCGCAGGAGCCAGGGACTGGCGGGCGCGCCGAGGATATGCACCGG
>MFFQ01000025.1:32536-51805 GCA_001780165.1 Candidatus Eisenbacteria bacterium RBG_16_71_46
CGGCCCGCTGGCGGGCGCTTGTCCTCGACGCGCCCGCCCTCCCTGGCTCCTGCGCGTCTGCGGAGCCCACGCTCCGGTCCCCGCCCGCGGAGGCCCGCCGAGCACGGAGCCCGATGGAAGCGACGCCCGCGGCGCGGGCGTGATTTTCCTCCCGCCGCCCGATACACTGCCCCGGTGTCCGTTCCCGGGCGCCGCGCGCGGCCGGGTGGCCGCCCCTTTCACGCGCGAGGTGAACCGATGGACTCCCGTTGGACTCTGGTCGCCGCGCTGGTGGTGCTGTCGCTCGCGCCGGTGGCACCCCTCCTCGCCGGGCCCGGCCCGGCCCCCGCCCTGCCCGGGTTCCGTGCGGCGGACGCCGACTCCGAGCGCGCGCGCGAAGCGCTGGTGGCCGCGGCGCTGCGCCCGGACACGCTGCGCCAGCACCTCCGCATCCTCACCGAGCGACCGCACGTCGCCGGCACCCCCGAAGATCGCGCGACCGCGGAGTACGTCCGCGACCGGCTCTCGTCCTACGGCTTCGAGACGCGGATCGAGGCGATCCCCGTCTACCTCGACTATCCGACCGAATCGCGGCTCGAGCTGATCGAGCCCGACCGCGAACCGCTCGCGGTGCGCGAGCGCGGCGTGGCATGGGACAAGGACGCGTACGACGGCACGGTGTTCGATGCCTTCCACGGCTACGGGGCCAGCGGCGACGTCACCGCGCAGGCGATCTACGCCAACTACGGCGACGTGGACGATCTGCGCAAGCTCGCCGAGATGGGCATCGACGTCCGCGGGCACATCCTGCTGGTGCGTTACGGCAAGATCTTTCGTGGGCTCAAGGTGCGCAATGCCGAGCAAGCCGGCGCCGCGGCGGTGGTGATCTTCAGCGACCCCGCCGACGACGGTTTCGCCCGCGACGACCCCTACCCGCGCGGGCCGGCACGGCCGTCGGACGCGATCCAGCGCGGTAGCGTGCAGTTCCTCTCCGAGGGGCCGGGCGACCCGAGCACGCCGGGCTGGGCCTCGCGCGCCGGAGGGCGGCGGCTCAAGCCGGCGGAGATGAAGGGCATCCCGCGCACGCCCTCGCTGCCGATCGCCTGGGCCGAGGCGGAGAAGATCCTCGAAGCACTCGATGGCCCGGTGGTGCCGGCCGGGTGGCAGGGTGGCGTGCCGCTCACCTACCACGTCGGTCCCGGACCGGCGAAGCTCCACCTGGTCACCCGGCACGACTACGCGGTGCGCCCGATCTGGAACGTCATCGCCACGCTGCGCGGACGCGAACGACCGGACGAATGGGTGGTGTGCGGCAACCACCGCGACGCCTGGACCTACGGTGCGGTGGATCCCAACAGCGGCACCATCTGCATGCTCGAGCTGGCGCGCGGTGTGGGCCGGCTGGCGCGCGCCGGCTGGCGGCCGCGCCGCACCCTCGTGCTGTGCTCGTGGGACGGCGAGGAGTACGGCCTGCTGGGATCGACCGAATGGTGCGAGGCCAATGCCGAGGAGCTGCAGCGCAAGGTGGTGGCCTACCTCAACGTGGATGTGGCGGTGAGCGGCAAGGACATCGCGGCGAGCGGCGTCCATGCCCTGCGGGACCTCGTGGCCTCCGCCATGGCCGACGTGCGCGACCCGCGCACGCGGGGCAGCCTCTACCAGTCCTGGGCCGACGCGGCGTGGAAGGCCGGCAAATCCGAGTGGACGCGCGACAACCGCGAGCGGCGGCTGCGGGGCGAGCCCGAGGCGCCCTTCGCCGCCGACCTGGGGACGCTCGGCAGCGGCTCCGACTACACCGCCTTCGTCGACCACCTCGGCATCCCGGCGCTCGACATGCGCTTCGGCGGCCTCAACGGGATCTACCACTCGATCTACGACGACTTCGCATACATGGACCGCGTGGTGGACCCCGGCTACGACTACCACGTCGCGCTCACCGACCTGTGGACGCGCGTGGCGCTGCGCCTGGCCGAGGCCGAAGTGCTGCCGCTGCGCTATACGAACGCCGCGCGCTTCGTGCTCGACCAGCTCCAGGCGGTCGCCGACCGGGTGGAGGACATGAACGCCACGCTCGAGGCCGGCCGGCCACGCTTCGAGGTGGATCTCGCCCCGGCGCGCGAGGCGGCGAGCCGGATGCTGCGCGCGGCGCAGGCGCTGGAGCGCGCGACCGCGGAGGGGCTCGACGCGAACGCCTGGCCGCCCGCGCGGCTCGCGGCGGTGAACGCCTCGCTGCGGGACGCGGAGCGCGCGCTGCTGGGCGCGGGGCTCCCCGGCCGCCCGTGGTTCCGTCACGAGATCTACGCGCCCGGACTCAACACCGGCTACGCGGCGGTGCCGCTGCCGCGTCTCGGCCAGGCGCTGCTCGACCAGGATCCCGCGGCGCTGGCCGCCGGCGCCGCGCCGCTCCGCGAGGCGCTCGAGCGCGCGGCAACGGCGCTGGAGCATGCCGCGGCGCCCTGACGGCGGGCGCCGCCCAGGCTGCGCCTGAAAACGCCCGAGGGCTGCGTTGCGCGGTCGGCTCCTCGCTCCGACGTGGCCCAGGGGTCACGACTCCGCTCGTCGCACGACCGCGACGCCTTGCCCCCGGGCGTATTCAAGCGCAGCCTAGCCGCGCGGTCGCACCAGCCAGGCGCTCAGCAGCAACCCGATGCCGACCAACGTCGGGATCAGGCCTGCGGCCCACACCGGCTCGCTCTCGTGGGAGATGAGCATGAAGAGGAAGATCGACACGCCGATTCCGGCGAACAGGGTGATGATCCCGCCGACCATCAGGCCCTGGGATCGGCGGCGGTCGCGGTCCGCGGGCGACAGGTAGAGGCCGCCCAGCGCGTCGGTGTCCAGGCCGCCCATCGGCGGCAGCTTCGCGGGATCGATGCCCTTCTCGATCGCCGCGATGCGCTCGCGCTGGGCCAGCTCGATCATCCGCTGCTGGCCGAGGGTACGGACGATGCCCGCGGTGATGCCACCGACGATGGCGACGATGGGAATGGCGAAGGCGACGACCGGAACGATCACATCGGGGCCCAGGTTCATGGCGATCATGGCGATACCTCTCGAGTGCGACGGGGTGGTGGTTGCGGCGGCGGATGTCCGCCTTTCCCCGGCTTGGACCGCCCGCCGGGCCCCGGGGTTTCAGCAAAGCGCCCGCGCGCGGGCCGCGAGGGAAAGTTGAAACCTCCCGCCACCCCGCCCCGGTCCAAGCCGGCGATGGAGACCGCCGCGCCGGCCCGTCCCCCCGCGGAGGAGGCGGCCGAGGAGTTCCTCGTGGCCCGGGCGCGAAGCGGCGATCAAGAGGCGTTTCGCGACCTGGTGGAACACCAACGCGACCGTGCCTACGCCCTGGCGCTGCGGATCCTGCGCCACCCGCAGGAGGCAGAGGAGGCGGCGCAGGAGGCGTTCGTTCGGGCGTGGCGGGCTCTGCCGCGTTTCCGCGGCGATGCGCGCTTCTCGACCTGGATCCACCGGATCGTGGCGCGCCGCGCCCTGGACCGGGCGGCGGCGCTCAAGCGCCGGCTCGGGCGCGAGGTGGGCGTGGAGTCGGCCGAAGCGCTGCCGGCGCCGGGGGGCGGAACGGACGCCGCCGCGGCCTGGAGCCGCGCGCGCCGCCTGGAGGCGCTGATGGCGACGCTGTCGGAGGCGCAGCGCGCGGTGGTGACGCTGTACTACTATGAGAACCGTTCGGTGGAAGAGGTGGCGAAGGCGCTGCGGATGCCCGAGGGCACGGTGAAGACGCACTTGAGCCGATCGCGCGCCGCACTGCGCGCCGGCTGGCTGCGAGAGGAGCGGAGCGACCCATGAGATCGTGCGACGAGTTCGAACGCTGGCTCGACCAGGGCAGCCCCGCGGCGGGAGCGCTCGACGCGCGCGCCCACGCCGGCGGTTGCGCCTCCTGTGCCGCGGCCGAGCGCGCGGCGTTGGAGCTCGAGGCCGCGCTCGCAACGGCGCACGGTCCGGCCGTCACTCCAGCCCCGCCCGGTTTCACGCCGCGCGTGATGGCGCGCATCGCGGCGTTCGAGGAGGCGCGTGTCGCGGCCTGGGCGCTCGATGACGCCGCGCTGCCGTGGTGGGTGCGCGCCGCCGCCCAGCCCGCCACCGCGCTGGCCTGCGTGCTCGGTGGACTGGTGGTGTGGAAGCCCGAGGCGCTCCAATCGGCCGCGGCGGCGGCCCTGGCGTGGCTCCAGGGTGCGATCTCCACGCCGCGGCTCAGTCTGCCCACGCTCCCGCACCCCTACGGCGATCCGCTCGTGCAGCTCGGCCTGGCGCTGGCCGCGCTGCCCTTCGCGGCGTGGGCGGGCTGGGCGCTCTATCGCTGGTCCGAGCGGCTGGTATGCCCGCCGGGGCCCGGGCTGGGACACCGCGTCTAACCCGCCGCCGGAGGTCCATGCGCATGTTCGTCAAGCACGCTGCCGCCGTTCCGGAAGAGCCCGTCACCGCCGGCCAGGGCACCACGCGGCAAGTCCTGATCGGTCCCGAAGAGGGCCCGCACTTCGCGCTGCGCCGGTTCATCATGCAGCCGGGGGGCGGCATTCCCTCGCACACCAACACCGTAGAGCACGAGCAGTACGTGCTGTGCGGCCGCGCCCGCATCGGTCTCGGCGAGCGCGTGCTCGAGGTGAAGGCCGGCGACGTGGTCTTCATCCCGGCCGGGGTCCCGCACTGGTACGAGGTCCAGGGCGAGGAGCGCTTCGAGTTCCTCTGCGTGGTGCCCAATCTGCCGGACCGGATGGAGATGACCGCGACGTAGCGGCGCCTGCCCAGCGGCGTCTCCCCGCGCGATGGACCACCACCCGCGGCTGCAGCAGCGGGCCCTCGGGCCGGTCAGCGGAGACGATCGCCACGCGGCCGAGCGGCGATCAATGCGGCCCCCCGCGCATCGGCACGAACCGGACCGGCAGCAGATGCCGCGTCGTCACGCGGCCGGTGGCGTCCTTCTCGAGCAGGACGAGGCTCTGCACGTCGTGCTCGGCGCCCACCGGAGCCACGAGGCGGCCGCCCGCCGCGAGCTGCTGCACCAGGGCCTGCGGCATCGTCTCGGGCGCTGCCGTGAGCACGATGGCGTCGAACGGCGCGAGTTCGGGCCAACCCAGGTAGCCGTCGCCGTGCCGCACCACGACGTTGCCGTAGCCGAGGCGCGTGAGCCGCGTCCGGGCGCTATCGGCGAGCACGCGGACGATCTCGATCGTGTGCACCCGGCACCCGATCGCGGCGAGAACCGCCGCCTGGTAGCCCGAACCGGTTCCGATCTCGAGCACCTTCATGCCCGGGCTCGGCCGCAGGGCCTCGGTCATGATCGCCACCACCGACGGCTGCGAGATCGTCTGCCCTTCGGGAATCGGGAGCGCCTGGTCGTCGTACGCCAGGCGCCGATCCTGGGGACGCACGAACTCGTGCCTCGGGACCGAGCGCATCGCGGCAAGCGTGGCCGAGTCGCGAACGCCCGAGGCCGCGATCGCGCCGACCAGGGCCTCACGCTGCGCGCGGAAGCTCTCGGTGTCGCCGCCGGGCGGAGGATCGTCGAGCGGCGCGCACGAGGCCATGGCCGCGGCGGCGGCCAGGAGGATCGAGGGAATCGACGCCGTCCGAAGCCCGGCGATGCGGGTGGCAAGGACGCGTTGGATCATGGGACTCCTGCGGCGCACGACCGGGATCGCGATCGAGACCCGGTCACCGCGCAAGCATGAGCCCTCGTCGGCCCGGCGTCCACCCGGGACCGTTCGCGCACCGTCCACCGCCTGCAAGGCCGGCCGAAAGTGCCGGATCCGCGTCCTCGCGCGGCGCGGAGCGCCCCACGACCGGCAAGGCGCCGCTCCATCCCGCCGCGTCCGCATCGACGCTGGACGGAGCCCGGAACGGCGGATACTCTCCGCGACCCGCCCCGCCGCTCGCCCGTCGAGTCTGCGCGGGCGATCCTCGCCCCGACCCCGTGGAGCACCCGATGGAAGACCTGAATCCCCACATGAGCCACATGGCGGACGAGTCGATGGTCCGCACGCTCGACGCGCAGGCCCGGGCGATCTGGCCGCAGGAAATCGAGCTGATCCGCCGCTACGCGCTGGATGGGGAGATGGACATTCTCGACGCCGGATGCGGCACCGGCGAGGGGGCGTCGCGGTTCGCCGGGCTGTTCCCGCAGGCGCGCGTGCTGGGGGTGGACGTGCTGGACCAGAGCCTCGCGCTGGCGCGCTCGCGCTACGCGCACCTGGCTCCGCGGCTCCGCTTCGAGAGCCGCAGCGTCTTCGATCTGGGTCTGCCCGACGGATCCTTCGACCTGACCGCGTGCCGGCACGTGGTGCACTCGATTCCGCATGCGGAACGGGTCTACGCCGAGCTGGCGCGCGTGACGCGCCGGGGCGGGCGGCTGCACCTGATCCCCGAGGACTACGGGATGCTGCACTTCCAGCGCGGCGCGCTCGATCCCCGCGAGTTCTGGCACGAGGTGCCGGACCGCTTCGGACAGGCCACCGGCACCGACCTGTTCATCGGACGCAACACCTACGGAATCCTGGTCGGGCTCGGACTGCACGACATCACCATCGACTACGTCGTCGTCGACACCCTGCGCGTTCCGCGCGAGACGTTCGCCGAGATCCTCACGGCCTGGCGCGACGGCTACGCCGATGCCGCCGCCGCGCACTCGCGCTTCAGCCGCGAAGAGGCCGTGGCGTATTTCGATCACATGATCGCGAACATCCGCGATCCGCGGGGCTACGCGGCGTGGATGGTGCCGGTCGTGAGCGCGCGGGTGCCGTAGGGGGGAGGGAGGGAGGCGCCGGACGAAACGGATGCGGGCCGATCCCCCACCGGGGACCGGCCCGCCGGCACGCGGCCCGTGCGTGACTCGTGGTCGGGGGGCGCGGCGCTAGGCGCGGTGCGTCGCGCCGCTCACGGCTCCGAGCGAGCGCGCTGCGGCCTCGACGTCGGCCGGGGCGACCCACAGCAGGCCGCCGTAGCGATGACCCCCCGCCGCCACGGCGAGCGTCGCGCGCACATTGATGTTCGCGTTGCCCAGCCGGCCGAGCACCTCGCTCAGCGCGCCGGCGCGGTCGGTGCCCTGGAACAGGAAAGCCGTCTTCGGCGCGCCGAGCTTCAGACCCAGCTTCTTCGCCGCCTTGCCGAACGCGTCCGGATTCTCGGGCACCAGGTCCACCTGGACCGATCCGTCCCCGGCCGGGAACGCGGAGACCGCGAGCAGGTTGACGCCCTCCTTCGCCAGCTTCTGATGCAGGCTCGCGCCCTCGCCCGGCTTGTCGCTCGAGGGGAGCGCGAAGTACTCGATGCGATGCACTTGGTCCTTCATGGTCCTTTCCCTTCAGGCTGTGGCCGGCTGCGCGGCCGGCGGTTGACGGGTCGTCTCGGGCCGCGAGCCCGAGGCGGAGCGGGTGGTGGCCTCGCGCATGCCGTCGCGCCCGGGAGCGCCCCGCCGCATGCGAGGCGTGCCGCAATGCACCGTCGGGCCGGGAGTGGTTCGCGAAGGTCGCATGGTCACCGTCCGCAGGCGGCGCCTGCCGGACGGGGGGGTGGAGGTGCGAGCGGGAAGCGGCAATCGGGACCGGCAGGCGCCGCTCGCGCGAGTCTACTCCCACGGGGCCGCGAGGCAATCGCAGACGCGCAACCCCAATCCGTCGGGCGGGTTGCGGCAGTCGTTCGGGCGGCGCTCGCGCTCCGGCTGCGGAGCCCCGCGGGCGCGGCCTCGAAAGCGAGCGTTTCCCCGCCGGCCGCGCGTTCGCTGACATCCGGCGGGGGGGCGGTCTGCTAGGCTTCGGTGATGCCCATGCGCTACCCTCGCCTGCTTCGCCGTCCGGGGGGCACGATCCTGGTCGTCCTCGCTCTGGCCGCGGCGGCATGGTTCGCGCTCGGCCAGTTCACTCACGACCAGCCACGCGCCGGGACGGCGCCGGCGGCCCGGGAACAGACCGACGTCATGCCCAACGAATCCCCGACCCACCGTCGCAAGCCCAACCACCTGATCCACGAGAAGAGCCCCTACCTGCTCCAGCACGCCTACAACCCGGTGGACTGGTACCCGTGGGGCCGGGAGGCGTTCGACCGCGCGCGGCGCGAAGACAAGCCGATCTTCCTCTCGATCGGCTATTCCACGTGCCACTGGTGCCACGTGATGGAGCGCGAGTCGTTCGAGAACGACTCCGTGGCGGAGCTGCTCAACCGCTACTACATCGCGATCAAGGTGGACCGCGAAGAACGGCCGGACGTGGACCGCGTCTACATGACCGCGATGCAGGCGATGGGCATGGGCGGAGGCTGGCCGCTCAACGTGTTCCTCACCCCCGAGCGCCAGCCGTTCTTCGGCGGAACCTATTTCCCTCCCGACACGCGCCTGGGCCGCCCGGGCCTGCTGCAGCTGTTGCCCCGCGTGCACCAGGCATGGATGGAGCAGCGCGCCGAGATCGAGGAATCCGGCGCCAAGGTGATCGCGGCGCTCGCGGGCCTCGGCGCCCCGCAGGCCGGCAGCACCGAGCGTGATGCGCTGTTCACCGGATGCTACGACGGTCTCGCGCGCGCCTACGACGCGACCCGCGGGGGCTTCGGCAACGCGCCCAAGTTCCCGTCGATCGTCAACCTCAACTTCCTCCTGCGCTACTGGGACCATGACCGCGGAGGTCACGCCCACGCCCGGGAGATGGTGCTGCGCCAGCTCGACGCGATGCGCGCGGGCGGGATTCACGACCATCTCGGCGGGGGGTTCCACCGCTACTCGACCGACGCCGACTGGCTGGTGCCGCACTTCGAGAAGATGCTCTACGACCAGGCGCAGCTCGCCTGGGCCTATCTCGAGGGCTATCAGGTCACCGGCCGGCCCGAGTACGCCGCGACCGCCCGCGACCTCTTCGCCTACGTCGCCCGCGACCTCTCCGCGCCCGAGGGCGGCTTCTATTCCGCCGAGGACGCCGACAGCGAGGGCGAGGAGGGCACGTTCTACGTCTGGACTCCGGCGGGGATCGCACAGGTGCTGGGCCCCGAGGACGCCGCGCTCTTCGATCACCGGTACGGCGTGACGGCGCAGGGCAATTTCGAGCGCGGCACGACCATCCTCCACGAGGCCCACACGCTCGAGGAGACCGCGCAGGCGTTCAAGCTCGGCACGGCGGAGGCCGCGAAACGACTCGAGGGGGCCCGCAGGAAGCTGTTCGAAGCGCGCGCCAAGCGCGTGCGTCCGCACCGCGACGACAAGGTGCTCACGGCCTGGAACGGTCTCATGATCTCGGCATACGCGCGCGGGTACCGCGTGCTCGGCGACGAGGCGCTCCGGGTCCGCGCCGAGCGGGCGGCGGAGTTCGTGTGGAACACGCTGCGCGATCCGCGCAGCGGCACGCTCAGCCGCCGCTGGCGGGAGGGCGAGGCGGCGGAGCCGGGACAGCTCGACGACTACGCCTACTACGCGCTGGGGCTGATCGACCTCTACGGCGCGACGTTCGATCCGCGCTGGCTGGAGCGCGCGATCGAGGTCACGCGGGCGCAGATGTCCCGTTTCTGGGACGAGCAGAACGCCGGGTTCTTCGAGAGCCCGGCCGGAGACCCGTACCTGAGCCTGCGCATGAAAGACGACTTCGACGGCGCCGAGATCGCCGGCAACTCGATCGCCGCGCTGAACCTGCAGACGCTGGCGGTGCTGCTGGACGACGCCGACTGGCGCGGGAAGGCGCGGCGCACCCTGGACTTCTACGCCGCCCGGCTGCGCGGGCACCCGATGGCGATGCCGCAGATGCTGGTGGCGATGGATCTCGAGGGCGCCACGCCGCGCCACATCGTGATCGCGGGAGATACCGGGCGCGAGGACACCCGGGCGATGGTCGGGGAGTTCAACCGGCGCTTCCTGCCCCACGACGAGCTGCTGGTGGCCGACGGCGGCGCCCGGCAGGCGGCCCTTGCCAAGCTCGCGCCGTTCATCGCGCCGCTGACCGCGCAGCGGGGGAAGGCCACGGCCTACGTGTGCGTGGACTACGCCTGCCGGCTGCCGACCACCCAGCGCGCCGCCTTCGCCGCCCAGCTCGACGAGCGCCCGGGACGCGCCCCCGCGGGGGCCGCGCGATGAGGTCGCGCCTCGCTCTCGGCGCGCTGCTGGCGGCGGCACTCGCGCTGCCCGCGCGCCCGGCGCACGCCCAGCCGGGAGCGGCACCGCCCCCGCCCGACGCGCTGGTCCGGGTGAGCGCGGCGCCGGTGACGATCGCCGCCGGCGGGACGGCCGAGGCCGCCATCGTCCTCAAGATCGCGCCGGGCTGGCACATCAACGCCAATCCGTCGTCGCCGGAATACATGATCCCGACCGACCTCGACATCCTCGAGGCCGGTGGCATCGCCGACGGGCCCGCGCGCCACCCGGCACCGCACGTGGTGCGCCTCGGCTTCGAGGAGAGCCAGATCCTCGTCTACGACGGCGAGACGGTGGTGAGGATCCCGCTCAGCGCGGCGGCGGGCACCGCGCCGGGGGCGCATCGGCTCCAGGGCACGGTGCGGTTCCAGGCCTGCAACGACCAGTTGTGCCTGGCACCGGTGCAACGCCCCTTCGCCCTCACGGTGAACGTCACGGGCGGCGTCTCGGGATCCGCAGCGCCCGCGCCGGACACCACGACCGCGGCCGGCGGGGTGGCGCCGCCGGCGGACGGAGGGCCCGGCGGGACGCCGCCCGCGCCGGGCGCTGGCTTCACCACGGCGCCGCCCCCGCCCGGCGCGCGCGCCGCGGCGCCGGAGAACCCGATCGCGCGACAACTCGCGAGCGGCTCGTGGACCGCGTTCCTGACGCTGTTCCTCATCGGCCTCGCGCTCAATCTCACGCCCTGTGTCTATCCCATGATCGGCGTCACGGTCTCGATCTTCGGCGCGCGCCGCGCCGCGCCGCCGCTGCAGGTCGCGGGCCTGGCGCTGGTCTACGTGCTGGGCATGGCCTTGATGTACAGCGCGCTCGGGCTGATCGCGGCCTTCACCGGAGGCCTGTTCGGGGGCCTGCTCCAGAGTCCGCTGGTGCTCGGCGGCATCGGCCTCCTGCTCGTGGCGCTCTCGCTCTCGATGTTCGGGCTCTACGAGATCCAGCTCCCGCCCGCGCTGCTCGCGCGGCTCGGCGGCAGCGGTACTACCAGCGCGCTGGGCGTGTTCGCCTCGGGGCTCGTGGTCGGGATCTTCGCCGCCCCCTGCATCGGCCCGCCGGTGGTGGCGCTGCTCGCGGTGGTCGGGGCCAAGGGCGACCCCTGGTTCGGTTTCTGGTCGTTCTTCGTGCTGGCGATGGGGCTCGGCGCCCCCTACCTCGTGCTCGGCACGTTCTCCAACCTGCTCCAGACCCTGCCGCGCTCGGGCGAGTGGATGGTGTGGGTGAAGAAGGTGTTCGGCATCGTGCTGTTCGCCGTCGGCGCCTTCTACCTGCTGCTCGCCGCGGCGCCCAAGCTCACCGAGTGGGTGGCGCCGGTGGCGCTGATCGTGGGCGGGGCCTACCTCGGCTTCTTCGAGCGCAGCGCCGCCGGTCGCCGCGGCTTCACCCGGCTCAAGCGGGTGAGCGGGGGTGCTGCGGTGGTCGCCGGCATCCTGCTGGCGTCCCTGGCGCCGCGGCCGGCGATCCGCTTCGACGCGTTCGACCAGGCGGCGCTCGACGCCTCGCTCGGGAGCGGGGCGCTGGTGGTGCTCGACTTCACCGCGGACTGGTGCGTGCCGTGCCACGAACTCGAGCGCATCACCTTCAGCGACGCGCGCGTGGCCGAGGCGCTGCGCCCGTTCCATCGCTTCCGGGTGGACCTCACGCGCTACGACTCGCCCGAGGCCGAGCGCTGGCGCCGCGAGTACGAGATCACCGGTGTGCCGACCGTGGTGTTCCTCACCCGCGAGGGCCGCGAGCTGCGCGCCGCACGGGTGGAGGGTTTCCTGCCCCCCGGGCCGTTCCTCGAGCGGGTGCGCCTCGCCGCCGGGGGCGCGCGGCGCGCGTCGGAGTAGCGCGGCGGTCGGCGGCGCCGCGGGTGGCCGCACCGGGAGCGTCCCCGCACGCGGAAGCCCGCCAAGCACGGAGCGCGATCGACCCGGCCCGCAGCCCGAGCACCGCTGGCGTCCGGGTCCCCCAAGAACGGGGAGGCCCGCGCGATCTCCGCCGCGAGGCGAAGCGCGCGGGCCTCCCCGCTCGAGAACGCGCCTAGAGGTTGAAGTTCCAGCCCGCCATGACTTTGAAGTTGGGGATGTCGCCGAGGCCGAAGCGCGCCTCGGTGAAGAAGTGACTCCCCGCGCGGGTCGGAACCCCCGCGCCGAAGATGATGTTGCCCCCGACCTCGGTGCTCGAGGCGTCCTTGAAAGGACCGGGGGAATCCAACTCGATGAAGTTGGCCCCCACACCGGCGCCGACGTAGGGCCGCCAGCTCGAGTTCTGGATGTCGAAGTGGTAGTGCAGGTCGAAGTTGACCGCAATCACGGTGGCGTTGTCGCCGAAGCCGAGTTCGAGGTTGGGGTCGAACGTCACGTCCGGCGCGACGCCGCCGATCATGAGATGGCCGCCGAGCACCATCTGGTTGGGGTCGACGCTGAAGCCGACGCGGGGTCCCACCGACGTCGCCACCGCCGTCGCCGCGAATCCGGCCGCCGGCAGCGCGGCCGCTAGTACCACCATCACGAGTGTCCGTCTCAGCATGAGGTATGTCCTCCGGGAATGGGAGCGCCCGATGTGGGTAGCGCGAAACCATAGCGAGCATCGGCAGCGCGCGCAACAGGGCGGCGCGCCGCATCGATCCATCCCCATGCGCGTGCACGACCTAGGGCTCCGGCCGGTTGCTCCGGCGATGCCGGCCTCGCGCGCGGCGCTCGGGATCGAGGAGCGCCCGCGGAATCGCGCGAGGCCGGCTTGCGGCATGATGCTCCCGATGGCACATTCCGCAGTTCGCGTCGGCGGGGCCGCCCCCCTCGGACCGAACGCGATCGATCACCCCTCCTGGCCATCTCGAGAGGTTCTTCGTGGAACTCGTGGCGGCGGTACCCTCCGTGCCTGATGCCCGGTCGAGGTCGACGGCTCCCCTCGGGCGCCGGCGCCTGACGCGACGCCGGCGTGCCCCGCGCGCGCCGCGCCGCCTCGCGTGCGTCCTCGCCCTCGCCGCGGCCGCAGTCGCCGCGATCTCCTGCCCGGCCGCCGTCCGCGCCGCGGTCACCCCCGAGGCCGCCGCGGTGATCGCTCGCCATGTCGAGGCCCTGGGCGGGCGCGCCGCCGTCGAGGGCGTCCGAGCGGTGCGCGCCAAGGCCACGCTCTCGGCGTTCGGGCTCATCGGGCGCACCGAGTCGTGGACCCGCCTTCCCGACCGGCGCGCGAGCGAGACCGCGCTCGGCCCGCTCACCCTGCGCGAGGGCTTCGATGGGCGGACCGCGTGGCGGACCGATCCCGGCGGCAAGCTGGTGGTGCTCGACGGCAAGGACCGCGAGAACGCCGTCGGCTCCGCCTGGTTCGAGAACGACCGCTGGCTCGAGCCCGACCAGGGCGGCGGCAACGCCGTGCTCGCGGGCACCGAGCGCGATTCCGCGGGGACCTACGACGTGCTCGAGGTGACGCCGCCTGCCGGTCGATCGCGCCGGCTGTTCGTCCACCGCGACACCGGGCTGCTCGACCGGGTGGTGGGGACGAGCGACCGCCAGACGGTCGTCACCACGCTGTGGGATTACCGGGCGGTGGACGGCCGCCGCTTCGCCTTCGCGACCCGCATCCATGTCGAGGGCATGCCGGCCAACGACGCCACGGTCGCCGTCGACTCGCTGTGGGTGAACCCCGAGATTTCCGACAGCCGCTTCGCCCCGCCCGGTCCGATCGCCGCGACGGTGCGCTATCTCAAGACGCCGGGGCGGGCCCGCATCCCCTTCGACTACGGCTCGCGCCACCTGTGGGTGAAGGTGAGCGTCAACGGCGGCCCGCCCGAGGACTTCATTTTCGACACCGGGGCCAGCATTACCGTGATCGACAGCGCCTACGCGGCGAAGATCGGGCTCGCGAGCGAAGGGCATCTCCAAGGCCAGGGCGCGGGCTCGGTGGGCAGCGCCGCGTTCGCGACGCTCAAGTCCCTCGCGGTGCGGGGCCAGGACGGCGACGGCGTCGAGATGGCCGACCAGCAGGTGGCGGTCCTCGGGATCAACCCCTTCATCGCCCCGTTCTTCTGGCGCGACGTGGCCGGCGTGCTCGGCTTCAACTTCATCCACCAGTTCGTGAACGAGATCGACTACGACGCCGGCGCGCTCACCCTCTACGACCCGGCGACCTTCGAGTACCGGGGGCCCGGCGCCGCGATCCCGATGACCCTGGCCGGCACCGTGCCCGCGGTGCGCATGACCCTCGATGGCCGTTACGATGGCGACTTCCGCGTGGACGTGGGCAGCAGCGCGACGCTGGACCTACACACGCCGTTCGTCGAGAAGCACGGCCTGCTCGGAAAGGTCGGCCGCACCATCGAGATCACGGGCGGCGGATTCGGCGGCACGTTCCAGAGCCGGCTGTGTCGCATGGACAGCCTGCGGATCGGCCCCTACGCCTGGGAGCGCCCGCTGGTCGGGCTGTCGGCGGCCACCACGGGGGCGCTCGCGAGCGAAGACTACGCGGGCAACGTCGGCAACCAGATCCTCGACCGCTTCAAGTGCACCTTCGACTACGAGCACCGCAGGCTCTATCTCGAGCCGGGGAGTCGGTATCGCGCGACCGATCGCTTCTCGCGCGCCGGCATGCAGCTCGCCCGCTTCGGCGACACCGTGCAGGTGATGCAGGTGATCCCGGGCTCGCCGGCCGAGAAGGCGGGCCTGGAGCAGGGGGACGTGGTCACGGCCATCGACGGCAAGCCCGTGCTCTCCTACACGCCGGACTCGCTGCTGCCGCTGCTCGAACAGGGCCGCGTCGGCAGCCGGGTGCGCTTCGAGGTGCTGCGCGGCGGCAAATCGAGCACCCTGAAGCTGAAACTGGCCGACATCATCTGAGCGCACGGCGGACCGGCCCCCGGCTCCGTCCGCAAACGCCCGCGGCCCGCCGGGCACGGAGCACGATCGAAGCCACGCCCCCGACGCCGTGCCCCCGAGCGTTTGCGAACGGAGGCTAGCGCGCCGTCGAGCGGAGCGGCGGGCGCTGCTGATGGAACTCGGTGCGCTGTTGGAACAGCTCGCCCAGGTCGAGCAGCAGGCCCTCCGACCACGGCGGGCCGACGATCTGCAGGCCGGCCGGCATGTGATCGCGGCCGAAACCGCACGGCAAGGCGATCGCGGGAAGTCCGCAGGCGTTCCCGATCGCCCCGAGCGGATCCGCGTAGGGCAGGGCCCGGTAGAGATCGCTGTCGATCGTCGGGGCCACGGAGAGGAAGTTCGGCGCCACGATGACGTCGTAGGTGGCGAAGAAGTCCCGCATCCGCTCCTGCAGCGTCCTCCGCATCCGCTGTGCCTTGACCAGGTCGGCGCCGCTGACCTCGGCGTTGATCTCCGGCTGGTAGGGGGCGTAGGGATCCTTGAGCTGGCGCACCCGGCCGTCGCGGAAGAACGGCTCGAAGTTGGTGATCGCCTCCAGCGCGATCAAGGTGCCCGCGACCTCGCTGGCCGGGAGCTCGGGCAGCTTCACCGCCTCGATGCGCATGCCGGCGGAGCGGAGCACGCCGACCGCGCGCCCGAAGGCCTCCTTCACCTCCGGTTCGGCGCCCTTGACCGTGAAGTCGTCGGCCACCAGCGCCGCCCTCAGCCGCGAGGCGCGATTCCCCGACCCGCGTGCGAGCTGGACCGGCTCGCTCGCGGCGGTGTGGTCGTCGTCGTCGTCGCCGGCGATCGCCTCGAGCACGATGCGGCAGTCGGCGGCCGAACGCGCCAGTGGTCCGACCTTGTCGAAGGTGTCGGCGCACGGCATCACGCCGGCGCGGCTGACGCGCCCGTAGGTGGGCCGCAGGCCCGTGACTCCACAAAACGCCGCGGGGCAGAGGATGGAGCCCCAGGTTTCGGTGCCGAGCGCGAAGCCCACCAGGCCCGCCGCGACCGCGGCGCCGGAGCCGGAGGACGATCCCCCCGCCCAGCGCGCCGGGTTCCAGGGGTTGCGACAGGCTCCGGTGAGCGAGGCGCCCGCCGAGCGGTACCCGAGGCCGCCGGCGAACTCCACCATCGCCAGCTTTCCGGTGAGCACCGCGCCGGCGTCGCGCAGCTTCCTGACCACGGTGGCGTCGTAGTTGAACACCTGGTTGCGACACGGCACCGCGCCCCACGTCGTGGGGATCCCGGCCGTCGCGAACAGGTCCTTGGCGCCGTAGGGGATGCCGTGCAGCAGCCCCCGATACCGCCCCCGGCGCACCTCGGCGTCGGCCGCGCGGGCCTGGCGCAGCGCCAGGTCCGAGGTCGCGGTGACCACCGCGTTGAGCCGGCTGTCGAACCACTTCATGCGCTGCAGGTAGGCCAGCGTGAGGTCCACCGAGGAGATCTTGCGTCCGCGAACCTGGAACGCCAGCTCCGTGACCGGGCGGTACAGGACGTCGTCGCCGAGGGCGCTCATCGCGATCCCCGCCGCCCCGGTCCGAGCGGCGCGAACGTCCCGGCCTGCGGGCTGCCCACGGGGAGCGTAAAGGCGCGGATTGCCTTGAGCGTCGCGGTGACCTGGCGCTTCTGCTTGCGGATCTCCGCCTGCACCGACGCCGGCGCGGCCCGCTCGGGGGCCGCCGCACCGCGCGCGGCGGGGGCCGCCAGGGGGGCGGCGAGGGCGGCCGCCGATCCGGCGGCGAGCAGGCGGAGGAAGCGGCGGCGCGAGGTGGGGGCCGGAGCCTCGGGAGGCCGGGCGTCGCCGGCGCGACCGGTGGAGGCGCGCGGCACGGCGCGCTTGCGAACTCGGGTGCGACTCATCTGCTCACCGTCCTTGTCAGGGGGCGCCCTTCCAGGCTCTCCAGCGCGCGACGCAGCGGGTCGGGCATCGGCCGGCTGCGCTTCGCGGCGTAGTCGTAGCAGACCTGGACCGAGGTGGCATCGACCACCCCCCGACGGCTGGACTTCTCCACGATCTCGTAGCGAAACGCAAACGACTTCACGCCGATCCACTCGCAGCGGATGCCGACCTCGAGCACCTCGTTCACCAGCGCTTCGGTGCGGAAGTCGCACGTCACGCTGGCGAGGATGAACGGCACGCGGCCGTAGTCAAGCGTCCGGTCGAGACGGATCCAGTATTCCTGGCGCGCGACCTCGAGGTAGGTGACGTACACCGCGTTGTTGATGTGGCCCATGGCGTCGGTATCGCGGAAGCGCGGCCGCAGCTCGAACGTCACGGGAAAGGCGGAGGTCGCCACGGGGCCTCGGGGTCAGAACAGGTTGTGGGCGAACAGGAACGCCGGTCGGGTGCGGAACCACGATTCGATCAGCTCGGCCGCGCCCGCGACCGATTCCACGAGCCCGACCTCGGCCGCCCGAGTCGGCGAGATGGTTCCCGCGAGGATCGGGCCCAACCCATCGGCCGCGACGCGCAGCCTGGGGAGGCGACGGCGCGAGCCCGGGCGCGGCGGGCCCGCGGACACCGTGAGGCGGCCGTCGCGCGCGACCACGCGCCACGCGCGCGCGTTCGCCGGCAGGACGGCGTCATCGACCTCGAGCGCGAACTCGCCGCGTGCCGTGCCCGCCACCGGGAGGCACTCGAGGCCGGCTTTGACATCGGTGACGCGCAGCATCAACCCGTTCGCCATCCCGCCGGTGTCGCTGAACACGCCGATCTCGGCACCGGGGCGCAGGTTCTGGGCGGTCTTGAGCAGCATGGGCCAGGCGTTGTCGGCCGGCGCCGCGTAATGGATCTCGATCACCTGGTCGGCGAGCGAGGCCAGGTAGCCGACCAGCCCGCGATGCGCCTGCGGCGAGGCGGCGACGAACTCGCTCAGCGTGAGCGCGAGCTTGAACGGCCCCTGCGTGGTGTCCACCTCGTAGTGGAGATAGCCCTCGATCTGGCCGCGCCGCTTGCCCTCGTAGACCACCCAGTCGCCGGGATAGGACCACAGGCGCTGCGACCACCACTCCGGCTTGCGATGCAGCGCGAAATGTCCCTCGGCGGCGACGCGCTCGTAGAGCGCCTGGACCGCGGGGCGGTCGGGCAGCATCAGCCGCCGCACGCGCCGGGCCTCCTCGGATTCGGGCAGCACGGCGGGGGCGATCGCGAGCTGCTGCACGATCTCGATCACCCCGTACCCGAGCTTCCGATAGTAGGCGCCACGCCACGGGTAGAGCGTCGAAAAAGCACTGCCGCGCTGGCGCATCTCGCGGAGTGCCGCGCGCATGAGCGCTTCCGCGACGCCGCGCCGGCGGTGCTCCGGCGAGACCGCGACCGAGCCGACGCCGGTGATCGGCACGCTCTCGCCTCGCACGTAGGCCGTGAGCGGATAGAGCACGAGCGACGCCACCGCCTCGCCGTCGAGCTCCCCCACCCTCACGTCGCGGAGTCCGAAGCGCGGATGGTCGGTGTAGAACTCGCGGCGCTTCTCGACGCTCGACACGCGATAGGCGCGCGTCGCCAGGTCGGCGAGCGTCTCGACGTCGGTGCGGCGGGCCGGGCGGTATCGCAGCGGCGGTTGGCGGGTGGCGCGCGGGGGGCTCATGGAGGGTGACAAACTAGCGAAGCTCCGGCGATTGGGAAAGCCCGTTTCGCCCGGGGCCGCCCCGCCCGCGTCCCGAGAGGTTCGCGCTTGTCGCGGGTGGGGCCGTTTGCTAGCTTCCCGCCTTGGCTTTCGCCGCGGCGGCGGGAGTCCCGAACGGAAGGAGCGCCGTCGTGGAGCAGATCCGGAGCGGGTGGGCGGGCGCGACCGCACTAGCCGCGATGCTGGTCCTCGCGTCCTCGATCGCGCCCGCCGCGCCGGCGGGAGCGGCCGGGGATTTTTGGGCCCCCGGGAGCAACTGGCTCTCCCTGCGAGCCGGTTACGCCCACGTCAGCGACCAGGTCGCCCCGCCCGGAAACGTCGGTTACGGCTTCGGCTACATGCGCATGCTGCCGCGCTGGTGGAAGTTCAGCCACTTTTCGATCGGCGGCTACGTTCACCACGAGCTGGAGGGCAAGTACGGGAGCGCCACGCTGGTGGACGTGCCGATGACCGTCGAGTTGGTGCGGCATTCGATGTGGGCCACCGCGTTCAGGCCTTACATCGGCGCGGGTTACGGCGCGTACCACATCAAGTTCTACCGCGCCCCCGGCTCGCCCACGGCCGCGCGCAACGGTGGCTACGTGGTGTTCGGCGGCAACGTCCCGATCAGCGGACGCACTACCCTCGGGCTCGACACCCGCTACGGCGCGGTGAAGGACACCGGGAGCGAGAAGCGCCTGAGCGTGAAGCTCAACTACTCGATCATCTACTAGTG
>MFFQ01000025.1:51912-66328 GCA_001780165.1 Candidatus Eisenbacteria bacterium RBG_16_71_46
GCCGGGATGCAGCGGTCGCCGACTGGCAAGCTACTCCTGGGACAGGACACTAGCCCGCGTCCGTTCCTCCGCTGCGCCCGGCGTCGCCCCCACGACGAGCGACGCCACGCCTTCGACGCCGGCCGCGCACCCGCGTTCCGCCATCCGCCACCGCGGTGCGCCTACCTGCTCGCCCGCCCCGCCCGGTGCGGGCGCCCCCGCGCGTTCACGCGCCGAGGCCCGGCCGAGGGGCGACTCCCGCGCGGCATGCCGCGTGCTCCCGCGGATCAGGCTCCCGTGCTCCCGGCCGCCGGCGGGGCCCGCGCCGGCGCGTGCGCGCCGCGGGTCGGATGGCGTGCCCTGGGACCGGGTCAGCGGGTGGCGGTGGGGTGGCCCCCGGGTCCCGGGCGCTCCGCCGCGCGGCCGGTCAGCGCGGCCGCCGGTGCCGGCCGCGGCGCCTGGGCGTGGCGCGCCGCTCGGGCACCGCACCGCTTCCGGGCGCGCCCGGCGCGTCCTCGTCGCGCGCGCCCGCCCGCCGGCCGCCGCGAGGCGCGAACGCCTCCAGCATCTCGGCGGCGACGAACATCAGCAGCGCGAGCACGCCCACGGTCGGCATCGCGAAGCGCCGCGGCAGGCCGGCGAGCACCACGGCGATCAGCCCGAGCACGCCGGACACGGTCCACAGCACCAACACGGCACCGCGCTGTGAGAGCCCGAGCCTCAGCAGTCGGTGGTGGATGTGTCCGGTGTCGGCCTTGAACACCCAGCGGCCACGGAGCAGTCGCCGCATGAAGGTCCGCACCCCGTCCGCGATGGGAACGCCGATCGCCACCAGCGGGAGCAGCAGCGTCACCGTCGCGGTCTCCTTGCGGTTCTCCAGCAACGACACGGCCGCCAGCACGAAGCCCAGAAACTGGCTGCCGGTGTCTCCCATGAAGATGCGCGCGGGTGGAAAATTGAACCGCAGGAAGCCCAGGGTCGCTCCGATGAGGAGCGAGGTGAAGAACATCACGTAGAAATCCTGGTGCGCGTGCGACGCCCACCACAGCGCGCCCGAGGCGATGAGCACGACGCCGGAGGCCAGTCCATCGAGGCCGTCGATCAGGTTGATGGCATTGGTCACCAGCAGCACCCAGAGCACCGTGAGCGGCACGTTGAGCCAGCCCGAGTCGAACGCCGGGCCGAACGGGTTGGTCAGAACCGGGATGCCGAAGCCAAAGGTGGTGAGGGCGAGCGCGGCGCAGATCTGGACGCCGAGCTTGGCCCACGGCGAGGTCCCGCGCAGGTCGTCCACCACTCCCAGCCCCAGGATCGGCAGCGAGGCGACGGTGAGCCCGAGCAGCGGGTGTAGATCGAGCAGGCGCGCCGGTCCGGGAAGCGCGCGCGCCCCCCACGCCACGCCGAGCACCGCCGCCATCACCGCGAGGCCGCCGAGCGTGGGCACGGCTTCGTGATGGATGCGGCGGGGCCCCGGACGGTCGAGCGCTCCGAGGCGGCGCGCCAGCCGCATCACCACGGGAGTCAGCCCCCAGGTCACCGCCAGGGCGGCGAGGGCGAGCGAGAGGGAATAGGGCACCGGGATCTCAGCGCGGACGGAGGGCGTTGGCCGCCATCATCAGGCCGGCACGCAGCAGGATCGCGGCGTCGGCCAGGAAGGCGAGCGCGGGGGGCGCGGAGTGGTGCTTGTGGAAGTAGAGGATCATGCCGCGGTGGCGGGCGTAGATGACGCGCGCCGACACCCGGCGGCGGCTGACCCCGACGCGGTGCTCGATCACGGCGTCGGGCACGTAGGTCACCGCCCGGCCCGCGAGCTTCATGCGACGGCACCAGTCCACGTCCTCGTTGAACAGGAAGAACCGCTCGTCCATCGGCCCGACCTCCGCGATCGCTTCGCGCCGCACCACCATGCAGGCGCCCGAGACCCAGTCCACGTCGCGCACCGTGGCATGGTCCCAGTCGGTGAGCAGATAGCGCCGCGAGAAGCGGTTGCCGGGGAACAGCCGGGTGAGGAGCGAGTAGCGGTTGAACAGGAAGGTGAGGTGGTCGGGAAAGGCGCGCGCGGAATACTCGAGCGAGCCGTCGGGATTCAGGATCCGCGGCGCCGCGATGCCGCTCCGCGGATGGGCGAGGAGGTGGTCCACCAGCGTCCGCAGCGCCCCCGGGCGGGTCTCGCAGTCGGGGTTCATCACGGCCACGAACGGGGCCGCGGTGGCTCGCAGTCCCTGGTTCACCGCCCGCGCGTAGCCCACGTTCTCGCGGTTGGGGATCAGGCGGACGGCCGGGAAGGCGCGCGCCAGTGCCTCGCAGGTGCCGTCCTTCGAGTCGTTGTCCACGACCACGATCTCGATCTCGAGTCCGGGGCAGGCGGCTGGAAGCGTGGCCAGGCCCTGCAGCAGCCGATCGCGGGACTGGTAGGCGACGATGACGATGGAGAGGTCCATGCGGGCCGGGCGGCGCTCCGCGGGTGGGGAGGACTCGAGCCTCAGCGCGCGGACTCTAGCATCGTCGCGCATCGTGGCGGAAGCCACGGCGGTTCGGGCCCGGCCCGGTCGCCTTCCGCGGACCTGCTCCGGGCGGCGTGGGTGAGGTTCGGTTTCGGCCGGGGCGGCGCGGGCCCGGCTGCGCACGGGGCTCAGGCGCCGCTTCGGAGGAGGGAGGTGACGACGCCCCCGCCGTCCACGGCGCGATGGGCGCGCCGCGAACCGGCGGACGGCGTCAATCGCCGGCGAGCCGGGCGCCACGGCATGGCCGCTCCCCACAGTGCGCTCCGGACCAGGACGAAAGCGCGTCGGCTCGCTCGGCTATCTGGGGCAGGCGGTGGAAGACGCGGTCGCCGCTCCGTCGGGGCCGCCAGGCGCCCCGACGTGTCCGACGGTGACGCCTCGGCCGGCGAATCCCGCCGGGTGGTTCACGGTGCTTCGGCTGCCTGCCTGGCGCGGTCTGGGGCGAGTCGGCGGCCCGAAGAGCCCCCCCGCGATGCGGTATTCCCTACGGACGCCCCGCGATCGAAGGCCACGCCCAGACCCAGAGGGCCGCGGCGGTCGTGATCACTCCCGTGATCAGGACCATGCGGCGCCAAATCCGGCGCCGACGCTCCTTGCGTGCGCGCGTCGAGAGTGGCGACCTTTTGATCGCGGAAGCGCGATAGCGCCACCACACCACCTCTTCACGCTGGGTTCCGCGGATGAGTCCCGTGACGCCCTCCCGCGGCACGTTGCTCATCGCGACATCTCCGGAAATTCCCATCTCCTCAACACGTTCCACCCTCGGTGCATCCCGCTTCCGTTCCGTGTCGGGCGGGTTCTCGGGACCCGGGAGGCGGGACGGACCGCCGCATCGCGACGATCACGCCCCTCCCCGGATTCGACCAGTGCCCCATCCCTGGGCAGGGTCCCTCGGCTGCTGCGAACCTCCGGCCTTTCGGCGAGAGGTCCGATACTTGCCCCATGCCAGTTTGGTGCCAGCGGACCCGAACCAGCCACGACCCCAGGTTACAAGCCAATAACGGCATATACTGCAACGGATTGGAGCATGCGAACCAAGCCAAAATCCAACCGCGAAACAGGCCTTTTATCTGGGGGCCTACTGCGTAAAATGTTCCACCCGGGAAGAAACGACCCAGCCGGGGTGAAAGGCACGATGTCGCTTCGAGTCATGGTCGTGGACGACCACCGCGCCTCGGCCGAGGGCCTGCGCGACTATCTGAAGGAGTGGGGGCACGAGGTCAGCATCGCCGCCAGCGTGGCGGAGGCCTCGCAGCTGCTCGACACCTGGCGGCCGGACGCCGTGGTCTCCGATCTCATGATGCCCCCCGGCCCCGGCGGCCTCGCCCTGCTGCGCGAGGTGCGCGGGCGCGATCCCTGGATCGGCTTCATCATGCTCACCGGCTTCGGCACCATCGAGGAGGCGGTGAAGGCGATCCGCGAGGGCGCCTTCGACTTCCTCACCAAGCCGGTGGACATCGATCGGCTCCAGCTCCTGCTCGGCCGGCTGGGCGAGCGCAACGAGATGCGCAGCGAGGTGTCCCGGCTGCGCCGCAAGCTCAGCTCGCTGGGGGAGACCGGCGTGATCGTCAGCCGCTCGCCCGAGATGCGTCGATTGATCGAGCTCATGGAACGGGTCGCGCCCTCCTCCGCCTCGGTGCTCATCACCGGCGAGAGCGGCGCCGGCAAGGACTTCGTGGCCCAGATGCTGCACGAGATGTCCGGGCGCGCGCGCGCGCCCTTCGTCGCGGTCAACTGCCCGGCGATCCCCGAGACGCTGCTCGAGACCGAGCTGTTCGGCCACGAGCGAGGCGCCTTCACCGGGGCGCTCACCGACCATGCCGGACTGTTCGAGCACGCCGCGGGCGGGACCCTGTTCCTCGACGAAATCACCGAGATGGCCCCCTCCCTCCAGGTCAAGCTGCTGCGCGTGCTCGAGACCCGGCGCTTCCGGCGTGTCGGCGGGAGCGAGGAGAAGCTCGCCGACTTCCGCATCTTCGCCGCGACCAACCGCGATCCGCAGCGCGCGGTGGACGAAGGGCGACTGCGCAGCGACCTCTACTACCGGCTCAACGTCTTTCGCATGGAGGTGCCACCGCTGCGCAACCGGCCCGAGGATATCGCCCCGCTGGCGGCGCGGTTCATCGCCCACTTCGCCAAGATCGAGAAGCGCGCCGTCGAGGGGCTGTCGCACGAGACCATGGGGGCGCTCGAGGCCCACGACTGGCCGGGCAACGTGCGCGAGCTGCGCAATGCCATCGAGCGCGCGGTGGTGCTGGCCCGCGGCCCGGTGATCGATCTGTCCGATCTGCCGGAGAGCGTCATGAAGAAGGTGGTGGTGCACGCGCGCCACGGCTCCGCACCGGTCGAGCCGCTCGAGGAGTTGGAGCGCAAGGCCATCCTGCGGGCGCTCGAGGCCTTCGACCAGAACAAGACGCGCACCGCCCGCGCGCTCGGCATCAGCCTCAAGACGCTGCAGAACAAGCTCAAGCGCTACGCGCGCGAAGAAGTGGCGTGAGCGTGGCCTTCCGCCCGCGCGCCCCCGTGCCCGCCCGCGCCCGTCGCCGGGGCCGGGCGCGACGCTTCCCCGCGCCGGCGCGGGCGACGGTCTTCGCGTCGGGAAGGCGACCCGCGGCATGAGGCTCAGCTTCGGCATCCGCACCCTGCTGTCGGCGTCGATGGTGGGGCTGGCGCTGGTGGTCTCGATGGTCGCGCTCGGGATCCAGACCGGCCTCGCCTTGCGGTCCACCATCGCCGCCGCCGCCGCCCGCTCGCTGGCCCTCGCCCAGGAGTCGGCGGTGCTGAGCGGTCGCGCGGCCTCCGCCGCGGGCCACGGGCGCGGCGAGGCGGCGGTGGCCGCCGACCGCGTGCTGGCCGCGCTGTTCGAGAGCGCCCTGGCCAGCGACCCCACCATCATCGACCTCGGCGTCTACGACACCCGCGGGCACGTGCTGACGCACAGCATGCCGGCGCGCGTCGGCGACGCGCTGCCGCACCGCCCGCCGCTCGGCGGCCTGGTCGAGGGCGGGCTGGTGCGGCAGGCCTTGCGACTGTTGGGGCCGGCCCAGGTCTACGAGCAGACCGTGCCGCTGCGGGCGGGGGACCGCGATTTCGGCGAGGTGCGGGTCGGGGTTTCGAGCGCCCTGCTGCGCGCACAGCTGCTGGAGTCCCTGCGCGCGGGCCTCTGGACCTCGCTCGTCGCGCTACTGCTCGCCATCGCCATGGCGCTCGCCTTCGCCCAGCTGCTCTCGCGCCGCATGCGCAACGTCGTGACCGGCCTCGAGCGCCTGCGCGAGGGGGAATTCGGCTACCGCACGAGCGTCGAGGGCCGCGACGAGCTGGCGCGCCTCGCCTCGTCGATCAACGCGCTCGGCGAGCGGCTGCAATCGGCCCGCGCGCGGGTGGCGATCGGCGAGGCGGCGCCCGGCGAGCTGCTCGATGCCACCAGCCGGGTGGCGGCGTGGGCCAAGATGGCCTCGGGACTCGCGCACGAGATGGCCGATCCGCTCAACGCCGCCGCGCTCCATCTCGGCCACCTCAAGCGCAAGTGGTTGGCGCCGACCCCGGAAGCCGCGGACCACCTGCGCGTGCTGGAGAACGAGCTGAAGCGCCTCGAACAGATCGTCGTCGGGTTCCGTCCGTTCAGCATGCTGGGCGAGCTGAAGACCACGTGGTTCGACCCCCGCACCCTGCTGGCCGACGTCGCCGAGCGGGCGCGCGCCACGCTTCAGCCCCGCCGGATCGAGGTGCGGCTGGACTTCGGCGACCTGCCGGAGCGATTCTGGGGCGACCCTGCGCTGCTGAGCCAGGCCCTGTCGAACCTGATCGCCAACGCCGAGCAGGCGATGCCCGGCGGCGGCGTGATCGATGTCGAGGCGATGTTCCACGACGGCCATCTCGAGATCACCGTCTGCGACGAGGGCATCGGGATCCCGGAGGAGCTGCAGACGATGATCTTCGATCTCTACTTCACCACCCGCCCGGGCGGCTCGGGTATCGGGCTCGCCGTGGTGCAACACGTCGCGCAGCTTCACGGCGGCCGCGTCCAGCTGCGCTCCACCCGCGGGGAGGGCACGCGCATCACGCTGATGCTGCCGGCGCGCAAGCTCGAAGCGCTGGGGGTGGCATGAGCCGCGCCTCCGCGATGTCCGGCGTCCTGGCCCTCGCGGCCGCGCTCTCGCTCGTCGGCTGCGCGCATCTGCCGGGCTTCGGCGTGCCGATCGAGTCACGCCCGACGCCGGCGCAGCCGCCCGCCCCCAGCGGGGACGCCAAGGTCGCTCCCACCGAACCGGTGAAGGTCGAAGGGGTACTCTCCGACAAGGAGCGCCGGGAACTGCTGAGCCGCGTGACGGCCGACACCACGGCAGCGTCCTCGGCGGTGCGCGGCTGCCAGGGGCGCCGCCTGCTCCCGGATCAGGAGAGCGTGGTCGAGGCCACCGCGAGCCTGCTCGCGGACGTGCGCGCCGCCCTCGCCCGCGACGAGCTGTGGCGGGCCGAGTCGTTGGCCCGCAAGGCGCGCCAGCTCGCGACCTCCATCAACTGCCCTTAGGCTCCGTCCGCAAACGCCCGCGGGCCCCGTTGCGCGGTCGGCTCCTCGCTCCGACGTGGCCCGGGGCCACGACTCCGCTCGTCGCACGACCGCGACGCCTTGCCCGCGGGCGTTTGCGGACGGAGCCTGGCATGAGCTCAACGGGTCGGGCCGCCCTCGGCCTCTTCGGCCGGCAACGGACGCCCCAGCGCCCGCCCCAGCCACTCGCGGAGCCGAGCAGTGTGACTGCCCTCCCAGTACCACTTGCCGCAGTCCGCGCAGTAGCGCAGCGGCGCCGCGCCGCGCAGCACGCGGCCCGGCACCTCGCCGCTCGCCTCGATCCGCTGCCGGCGCTGCAGGGCGCCGTTGCAGGCGGGGCAGCGCGTGAACGGGGCCCCGGCAGGCTCGTACGCCGCAGCGAGGGATCGCAGCGCGCCCTCGGGGTCGGCGCGGGCCACGGTGATCGCCGGGACGTCGGCGAAACGCCGCGGGTGGCGCCGGCTCAGCGTGAGCACGGTGCGGCCCTCGCCGCGCGCAGCCTCGAACAGTTCCTCGAGCCGCGCCCCGCGGTGGGTGACGACGTCGTAGCCGAGGAATCGCAGCCGGCGCGCGAGGAATTCGAGGGAGGTATCGGTCGCGAAACGGGCGGGAGGCACGCGCGGACGGTATCGGGAGGCCACCGCCGCGACAAGGCGGGGGGGCGGCCGCGCGGGTCGGGCGCGGCCCGCGCCCGGATCCACAACTCCGCGTCCGAGGCCGGGTTCCCAGCCCCGGGTTGACGCTGGGGGAGGCTCTGACGCAACCTGTCGCCCGCATGGAGAGCAACGCTGTGCGCCGCCAGGCGTCCCGGGAACCCCCCACCGGATTCACCACCGTCGGAATCGACCGCCGCCGCTTCCTGATCGTGCTCGGCGGCACGGCGGCCTACATGGCGCTGCGGCCGCGACTCGCGGCGGCGCGCAAGCCCCCGCGCGCTCGCCCGCCGCTGCAGCCTTGGACCCTGCCCGACCGTGCGCCGGAGAGCGCGCTCGAGACCGCGCGTGCCCTCATCGGGGCGGCGATTCTCGCTCCCAGCCACTGGAACAGCCAGCCGTGGAGGTTCGAGGTCGAGGACACCAGCATCCGCCTGCTGGCCGATACTCGGCGCGCGCTGCCGGTCACCGACCCTGACGGCCGTTGGATGATGGCCTCGCTCGGGGCGGCGCTCGAGAACCTGCTGGTGGCGGCCCGCGCCTACGGCCTGCGGCCGACCGTGGACTATTTCCCGTTCGAGGGCGCCGGCGACGTGGTGGCGCAGGTGTCGTGGACCGGGGGCGATGCGCCGCGCGACCGTTCGCTGTTCGGCGCGCTGCCTCGGCGCCGCACCAACCGCCGTGGCTACGATGGGCGCACGCTGTTTCCCCAGAACCGGGCCCAGATCTCGGCGCAGGTTCCCGAGTCCGTGCGCCTGCACTGGATCGACGACCGCGACGCGCTGCGCCCGCTGGCCGATCTGGCCTACGAGGCGACCAAGTCCCAGGTGCTCGACGCGCGCGCCGAGGCCGAGCGCTACGGCTGGATGCGCTTCGGCGACTCCGCTCTGGAGCGCGGCGACGGAGTCATGGTGGACGCGCTCGAGATGGGCGGTTTCGCGCACTGGTTCGCCGGCCGCTACTTCGACCCGAACAGCTGGTTCCTGCGTTTCGGCGCCGAGAGCGCGGCGCACCAGGCGCGCGACGCCATCCGCTCCGGCGGGTCGCTGGTCCTGCTCACCACACCGGTGGCGGGAAACCCGCAGTGGGTCGTCGGCGGGCAGGCCTACGAGCGCCTCGCGCTCAAGGCGACTCAACTCGGGATCGCCCAGCAGCCCCTGATCGTCCCGCTCGAGGTGCCTCGCATCCGCGACGAGCTGGTGCGCCGCTTCGATGCCCAGGGCGAGGAACCGCTGCTGCTGGTTCGGCTCGGTCACGCGAAGGCGCCGCCCCCCAGCGTGCGCCGAGCGGTGGCCTTGGTCACGTCGTACCGCACGTCTTGAGCGTCGTCCGCGGCGCCGGAGTGGCGCGCGGACCAGGCGGCGATCACCTGGCCGGAGGAGGCATTGCACCCGTGAAGGCGCAGGTCTGGAATGTGGCCGCGATCGTGGTGGGCGTGATCGTGCTCGCCATGGGCGGGCCATGGCTGGTGAATCAGGTCCGCACGTTGCCACGCAGTGGGACGCTCGCCGCGCGAGCGGACCAACGGGTGATCACGCTCGAGGTCGCGGGCATGACCTGTTCCGGATGCGCCGCCGCGGTGCAAAGCGAGATCGCGAGCGTTGGCGGCGTGACCGCGGTGGACGTGCGGCTGGCGCAGGAGCGGGCCTACGTGGTCTGCGACCGGTCGGTGGCCGACAGCACCCTCACGGCGGCGGTGGGTCGCGCGGGGCCGGGTTTCTTGGCGGGCGTCGTGACGCGCTAGCTGCGCGTCTGCGGAGCCCGCGCTCCGCTCCCCGCCTGCTGCGGCCCGCCGGCGGGCGTGGGGCGCGGCACAACGGGTTGCGCTGCAAGGTCGTGCCCGGCCCAGGGGGGACGATTCATCCTGTTCGCCGGATTCCCGGGGATGTTAGACTGGGGCGGACCTCGTGCCTCTTCGGGGACCGCCTTCCCTCACCTCGAGCCAGCCCAGCCCGCCGGGAGACTGCATCATGCGTCGCATCTCGCTCGTGCTCGCCGTGATCGTGCTCGCGATAGGCGTTTCAGTCGCGCCTCGCCTCCTCACGTCGCGGCCGGCGACCAGTCCCGATCTCGTCAATTTCGAGAGCCCGCACGTCCATCCGATCGCGATGACACCGAGTCGCGACCGGCTGCTGGTGGTCAACACGCCCGATGCGCGCCTATCCGTCTTCGACATCACGGGCCCGGCGCCGGTGCGCATCGGCGAGATCCCGGTTGGCCTGGACCCGATCTCGGTCTCGGCCCTCGACGACAGCACGGCGTGGGTCGTCAATCTGCTCTCGGACGACGTGTGCGTGGTGAATCTCAACACTCTGCACGTGCGCGCGACGGTCAGGGTCGGCGACGAGCCCGGCGACGTGGTCTTCGCGGGCAGCCCGCTGCGCGCCTACGTCAGCGTCGGAGGCGAGGACGTGGTCAAGGTCTACGACCCGGTCACCCTGACCCGCACCACCACGATCCCGGTCAACGGCCGGGTGCCGCGCGCGCTGGCGCGCAACGCCGCCGGCAGCAAGGTCTACGTGGGCCAGTTCGTGGCGGGCAATCAGACGACCGTGCTGTCGGCGTCGGAGGTGCCGGCGGACTCGATGCCGGAGGATCTCGACTTTCCGCGCGATCCGGGCCTGCCCGCGACACCGCCGCGGGTGGGCTTGATGGTCCTGTGGCAGGGCTTCGGCAGCAACGGACCCGGCTGGTACGACATGTACGGCAATTTCTGGAGCTCGAAGGCCAAGTACACGCTGCGCGACGCGAACGTGAGCGAGATCCAGACCGCGACCAACACCGTCAGCCGCGAGTTCGGCAAGGCCGCCAGCACCACCATCGCCAGCACGGTCATGGGCCTGGCGGTGAACCCGGTCAGCGGCCAGATCGCGGCGACCGGGACCCACGCGCGCAGCCAGTTCCGCTTCGAGCCGCGCCTGGTCGGTTACCTGGTCGAGACCCAGATGGGCTTCATCAACGATGCCTCCGGAACGGTGACGATCCGGGTGCTCGACCCACACGTCAACTACGACGTGGTTCCCGGCACCCAGGCGGAGGTCGACTCCGCGATCGGCATTCCGACCGGCGTGACGTTCTCGGGCGGCGGGGGGCGCGCCTACGTGACCTCGTTCGCCACCAACAAGCTCGCGGTGCTCAACCCGGTGGGCGGCGCGGCCAGCACGATCAAGGCCCGCGTGACCACGGTCGCCGGGCCCACCGGCGTGCTGGAGGACAGCCTGCGCGGCCGGGTCTACGTCGTCGGGCGATACCACAACCAGTTGCAGACGCTCTCGACCGCCGACTTCTCGCAGGTGGCGCTCGCGAGCATCGGCTTCGACCCTACCCCCGACGAGATCGTCAACGGGCGGAAGTTCTTCTACGGCGGATTCACCTCGGCGCACGGCGATCAGGCTTGCGCCTCCTGTCACGTGTTCGGAGACACGGACGGCATCGCCTGGAATCTCGGCGAGCCCAGCGGGGCGTTCATTCCGGGGACGCCCCCGCTCCACGGGTTCGACCCGATGAAGGGGCCGTTGATGACGCAGAGTCTGCGCCAGATCGCCAATACCGGGGTGCTCCACTGGCGCGGGGATCGTGCGGACTTCGCCGCGTTCAACCCCGCGTTCGTGAGCCTGATGGGACGCTCGACCTCGCTCCCCGACAGCGAGATGACGGCGCTCACCGACTTCGTCATGTCGCTCACGTATCCGCCGAACCCCAACCAGCACCTCGACCGCACGTTTCCCGACGCCCCCGCGGGCCAGCCCAGCGCGGAGCGCGGCAGGCAGTTCTTCTTCAATACGCCGGTGGACACCGGCGGCCTGACCTGCGCTTCGTGCCACACCGCCGCCGGCTTCGCCCCGGGGACCAACGGGACGATGATCCCCTACGAGCGACTGGGCGAATTCCAGGACTTCAAGGTGCCCCAGCTGCGAAACCTCTACACCAAGACCGGCTTCCGCGACTCGGCCGGCGCGGTGAACAAGCGCGGCTTCGGCTACACCCACGACGGCTCGGTGGACCGGCTGATCGCGGTGCACGACAGCGCCGGATTCGACTTCGGCTCGCCGCAGGCGGTGGCCGACGCCAACCGCCGCGACCTCGCCGCGTACCTCCTGGCGTTCGACACCGGCATCGCGCCCGCGGTCGGCGTCCAAGTGACCTTCAACGGGACCTCGAATCCCACCGGAGAGGCCCGGCTCGACTCGCTGATCCAGCAGGCGAGCGCCGGGAACTGCGACCTCTTCGCCAAGGGCCGGATCGGCGGACAGCCTCGCGGATGGCTCTACGGCGGCTGGTGGCGCCCGGACAAGTCCACCGAGGCGGTGCTCACGAAATACCAGCTCCTGGCGCTCGCCGGACTCGGCAGCGAGCTGACCTTCACCGCCGTGCCCACGGGCGCGGGGACGCGCATGGGCATCGACCGCGATCGCGATGGCGCGCTCGACGGCGACGAACTGGATGCCGCGACCGATCCCGGCGACCCGGCCTCGTTCCCGGCCCCGACCGCGGACGTGGCGCCCGGCGGAGCGGGCGGCGCGTTCGGCCTGCGCTCGGTGCGTCCGAACCCGTTCCGCTCGAACGCCGAGATCGAGTTCTCCCTCGGCCGTGCCGGCGCGGTGGACGTGGTGGTGTACGACATCCTCGGCCGTCAGGTCCGAAGCCTCGCCCGCGCGCAGCGCATGGATCCCGGACCCCACGTGGTGCGCTGGGACGGTCGCGGGACGGACGGCAACCGGATCGGGGCGGGGGTGTACTTCGTGCGCGTGAGGACCGAGGCCGGCAGCTACACCCGGCCGCTGGTCCACCTCGAGTGAACGCCCGCCGGGGGCGATCCCCGGCGCGGCGGCCGGCCGCGGGGCGAGTCACGAGCCCGAGCCCCGCGGGCCTCCGGAATACGTCTCGCGAGCCTAGGCGCCCCGCATGCCCAGCGCGCGTCACGGATTCGCCCTGTCGGCGCGGCCTTGCGAGTCTCCCGTCGGTCGACGCCGACCCCGATGCATGAAGCCGGTTGCCCCGAGGCGATCTCGGCGGTGCGGTCCAAATCACCGAAGAAGCTGCCTGACCCGACCATTTGGATCTGATCGTGGCTTCGTACCAGGCCCGGCAGCAAGTAGGTTTCTCCGAGGTCGAGGACCTCGCGAGCCTCGGCCGCTGCGCCCCGCGGAAGCACGGCGGAGATGCGGCCCTCGCGCACGACCACCTGGACCTCCTCCACGCCGCGAGGGGTGACCACGTGGCGCGAGCGGAGGATCAGGTCGGGATGGCTCATCGGTCACTCCGTTCGGGACCGGCGGGAGCGCGCCTCGGCTATCGCGCTCGATCTCCGCGAGGTCGAGCGGCGCATCCTCGCTCCCCTCGCGGCCGGCCCCCATGCCACCCCGTTACCCGACCGGTACATGCGCGTAGAATGGTGCATCGGCCCAGGCTGGAGAAGGGGGTTCTCGTGCGTCGCGGTTTCCGCGTTGTCCCGACGCGGGGCGCGGCGTATCTTGGCGGTCGCCTCCGCATCGCCCAACCGCCGGAGTGCAATCATGGGATCGTGTGCCGCCCTCGCGCATGCCCACGCGCCAGCGCCTCAGCCAGGCTCCTGCGCCGATTCGCCTGCCCGAGAACACTCCATTCAGCCGCCGAGGCTCCTCGATCGCGTTCGGCACGCCATCCAGGTCCGCCACTACAGCCGAAGAACCGAGGAGGCCTACCTCGGCTGGATCACGCGGTTCATCCTCTTCCACCGGAAGCGCCACCCCGCCGAGATGGGCGAGGCCGAGGTCACGGCGTTCCTCACCAGTCTCGCCACCGAGCGGCACGTCAGCGCCTCGACCCAGAATCAGGCGCTGAGCGCGATCCTGTTCCTCTACCAGCAAGTCCTGGAGCGGGAACTGGACTGGCTCGCCGATGTGGTCCGAGCCAGGCGCCCGCAGCGGTTGCCCGTGGTCCTCACGCGAAGCGAGGTGCGACGGGTCCTGGAGCAGCTCGATGGCGCCCCGCAACTCGTGGCAGGGCTCTTGTATGGGTCCGGGCTCCGGCTCCTCGAAGGCCTGCGGCTGCGCGCCAAGGACATCGACTTCGGCGGGAACGAGATCACCGTTCGCGGCGGCAAGGGCGACCGCGACCGCCGCACGATGATGCCAGGTAGCCTGAAGGAACGCCTCGAAACGCATCTCCAGACAGCCCGGCGACAGCACGACCAGGACCTGGCGCGCGGCGCCGGCTGGGTCGAGCTGCCCGGCGCGCTCGCGCGCAAGTACCCGAATGCAGGGCGAGAGTGGCCCTGGCAGTGGGCGTTTCCGGCAACTCGGCACTACGTGGACCGCGAGACGACCCAGAAGAGGCGCCATCACCTGCACGAGACCGTCATGCAGCGCGCCGTGAAGGCCGCCGTCCTGAAGGCCGCGATCGCGAAACCCGCGACGTGCCACTCCCTCCGGCATTCATTCGCGACGCATCTCCTCGAGGACGGCTACGACATCCGGACGGTGCAGGAGCTGCTCGGCCACAAGGACGTCAGCACGACCATGATCTACACCCACGTCCTGAACCGCGGCGGCCGAGGCGTCCTGAGCCCGGCCGACCGTCTGTGAGGAGGGGGCCGGTGCCCCGGCAACCCCTCTCGCAGCCTATCCGGTCTGGACCGCACGGCCGACCCGGGGGGAAACGACATCAATGAGGGAACTTCGCCGCCGAAGGGACTCGCCTGCGGCCCGAACTAGGCCGGGCAGTGTATGCAGTAGTAGAGTTCTGTCGAATTC
>MFFQ01000026.1:0-81988 GCA_001780165.1 Candidatus Eisenbacteria bacterium RBG_16_71_46
GGAGGGGCGCCCGGGGCGGAGAACCGTCCTGGTGTTCGGGGCCAAGATCGCCTTCAGCCTCGGGCTCATGGCCTATCTCTTCACGCGCATCCCGATCGGCGGGGTCGGCGCAACGCTGCGCCAGGCCGACCCGGTCTGGCTCGCCGCGGCGTTCCTGCTGCTCGTCGCCAGCAACCTGCTGGGCTCCTTCCAGTGGAGCCGCCTGCTGCGGGCGGTGGAGATCCGCATCCCCTTCTGGAAGGTATGCTCCTACTACCACGTGGGGCTGTTCTTCAACAACTTCCTTCCGGCCAACATCGGCGGCGACATCGCGCGCGTCGTCGACGCCTCGCGCTACGGCACCAGCAAGGCAACGGCGTTTTCCACCGTGTTGATGGACCGGCTGGTGGGCACCGTCGCCCTTGCCGGGCTGGCGCTGGTGACGACGCTGCCGGCGATCGACCGTTTCCACCTGTCGCTGATCTACGCGACGCTGGTGGGTTTCTTCGCCATGAGCGTCGGGGTGGTGTGGATCGTGTTCCACCCCGCGCTGCTGCCGGCACTCGAGCGCCTGCTGGCCCGGATCGGGCTTGGCGGGCTCAAGCCGCACCTGGACGATCTGGCCGGCCGGCTCCAGGGTTTTCGTGACCGCCGCCGGATGTTCATGGGCCTGTTCCTGGTCGCCATCGTCGTTCAGGTGTCGCGGATCTTCGTCCACGTGCTGGTGGCGCGGTCGCTGGGGCTGGCGATACCGGTCGCCTACTTCTTCCTTTTCGTGCCGTTGCTCGCGGTGATAGTCTCCCTGCCCATCTCGTTGAACGGCATCGGAGTGCGCGAGGGCGCCGGCATCGTCCTGTTCGGTCTGGTCGGCGTGGCGCGGGCGCATGCGTTCGCGCTGCAGTTCACGACGTACCTCGTGGCACTGGCGGTGAGCCTGCTCGGGGGGATGGTCTTTCTCTTGCGGATCCCGCACCGGCGGGCCGAGGCGCGGACACTACGGAGGTCTCCCTGATGGAGCTCGGAAGGCGCGCCGCGCTGGGGCTCGCTCTCGCCGTCTTTCTCGCCGCCGCCATCGTCTACCTCGTCACCCTGACGCCGACCGTCCCGTTCTGGGATTCCGGCGAGTTCATCGCCGTCTCCTACATCCTCGGGGTTCCCCACCCGCCGGGCACGCCCTTCTACGTGCTGATCGGCCGGGTGGCCACGCTCATTCCCTGGGCCACCGTGGCCCAGCGGGTGAACGCGCTCTCGGCGATCTCCTCGGCGCTCGCCATCCTGCTCACCTACCTCACGATCCTCCGGCTGGTGCGCCTGTCCCAGGGCCGCGACCGGCTCGCCTCGGCCATCGAGAGTCCCGCGCTGCGCGAGCGCCGGCCAGCGCCCGCGCCCGCGCCGGCGGGGTCCGGAACGGGGCCGCGCATCTCCGACGCCTGGATCGCGCAAATCGCGGCGATCGTCGGGGCCCTGCTGCTCGCCTATTCCGATTCCTTCTGGGAGAACTCGATCGAGGCCGAGGTCTACTCGATGATGAGCCTGGCCCAAGTGCTGGTGTTCTGGCTCGGGCTGCGCTGGTGGGAGGCGCACGAGAAGAAGCCGACGGTCGGCCCGCTGCTGCTGTGCGTCTACGTCATGTGGCTGAGCGTCGGCCTCCACCTCGGGGTCGGCATCATGGGCCTGCCGCTGCTGCTCCTGGTCGCGCTGGTGGATCGCCGCGCGGCACTGGTGTTCCTGATGCCGTACCTGACCGTGCTGCTCGTGACCATGGGCCTCGAGCGCATGGCCGGTGGCCTGATCCTGCTGTCGAGCCTGTTCTTCCTGATCTACACCGGCAAGGGCAAGCTCAACGGCTGGGTGGCGGGAGCGGGGGCGGTGGCCGGGCTGTCCGTGATGCCGGCCGCCTTCGGGGACGCCCCGATCACGCCGCTGCTCGCGGTGGTGGCGGTGCTGGCGGTGGCGGTGCCGCTGGCGCTGCTCGCCCGCCGCGCGCCCGAGGGCAGAGTGTTCGCGCTGGCGCTGCTGCTGATGATCGCGGGCTACTCGACCCACGTCTATCTGCCGATCCGCGCCGCGCAGCACCCGGCGATCAACGAGGGCGATCCCTCCAACTGGGACCGGCTGCGCGACCTGCTCGAGCGCAAGCAGTACGGCCAGATGAACATGTTCGTGCGGCGCGCGCCGTGGTCCGCCCAGATCAACAAGGAGTTCTGGCGCTATTTCAAGCGCCAGTGGCCGCTGTGGCAGATGCCCGGCGACGAGAACCGGGCGCTCCCGCTGGGCGCGGTGCTGCCGCTCTTTCTCGGGATTGCCGGCGCGGTGTGGCAGGCACGACGGGAGCGCACCTCGTTCCTCACCACCGCGTGCTTCTTCGGCCTCACCACCGCCGGGATGATCGTGTTCCTCAACTTCACCGACCACGAGGTGCGCGACCGCGACTACTTCTTCCAGAGCGGATACCATGCCTTCGCCCTGTGGATGGGGCTCGGGACGGCGTGGCTCATCACCTGGGTGCGCGACTCGTTCCAAGAGGGTCCGGTGCGGCTCGCCGCGGGTGGGGCGACCGCGGGGCTGATGCTGCTCCCGCCGGTGCTGCTGCTCCAGTCGATGTGGTACACCCACGACCGCCGCGGCAACTACGTCGCGCACGACTACGCCTACAACATGCTCGAGCCGCTCGATCGCGACAGCTTCGTCTACACCAACGGCGACAACGACACCTTCCCGCTATGGTACATGCAGCAGGTCGAGAACCTGCGCAAGGACGTGCGGGTGGTGAACCTCAGCCTGCTCAATACCGACTGGTACATCCGCCAGCTGCGCGACGAGGAGCCCAAGGTGCCGATGGCGCTCTCGGACGCCGACATCCAGTCCCTGGGACAGGGCGGGGTGCTGGACGAACAGGGCCGCTTCCTCTATACGAATCAGTTCATGGTCCGGCATATCGTCGACGTCGACCGCGACGGCAACCGCGGATGGAAGAAGCAGCCCTATTTCGCGGTGACCGTCCCCGAGCACATGGGCCTGGACAAGAACTTCACGCTCGAGGCGCTGGTCTATCGCGTCAACCCGGACACGACCGGTCCCGAAATCGACGTCGCGGCCACGCGCAAGAATCTCTACGAGGTGTTCAAGTACCGCGGGCTGTTCACCGCGGACGGTTCCTGGGACAGCACGGTCTACAAGGACGAGAACGCCTCGACGCTCTCGCGCAACTACGCCGCCGCGCACCTGCAGCTGGCGTTCCACTACCGGCGCCGCGGGCAGATCGCTTCCGCGATCGGTGAGATGGAGCGCGTCGCGCGGATGTTCCCCGACTACCTCGAGGTGCTGATCCCGCTCGGCGGCTTCTACCTCGACGTCGGCGACACCACCCGTGCCGCGGCGCTGTTCCAGCGCGTCGCCGCCCGCAACCCCAACGATCCGGAAGCGCTCTACTACTACGGCGTCACGCTGGTCTACCAGCACCGCCTGGAGGAGGGCATCCGCGAGCTGGAGTCGGCGATCCGGCTCAACCCCAACTACAACCTGGCTTACTACGCGGCGTACTACTCGCTGTGGGAGGACGGCCAGCACGAGCGCGCGCTCGCATACCTCGACCGCTGGGTGAGCCTCCATCCGACCGACGACCAGGCGCAGCAGTTGCTCGAGACGCAACGACGCCAGCTCGGCGGCAGGACGGATGAGCGCCGCCCGCTGCCGCGGCCGCCGGCCCCGGCGCTACCCTAGCCGGCGGGAGAGTCCATGTCGGCGCCGCACGCCCTGGTCACCGGAGCCGCCGGGTTCATCGGGTCGCACCTGGTGGAGCGGCTCCTGCGCGAGGGCTCGACCGTGACCGGCGTGGACTGCCTGACCGACTACTACGATCCGGCGCTCAAGCGCCGGAACCTGGCCGCCGTCGCCGGATCGCCGCGGTTCCGCCTGCTCGAGCTCGACCTCGGGGCCGGCGACCTCGCGACGCTGCCGGAGGTCGACGTCGTGTTCCACCTCGCCGCGCAGGCCGGGGTGCGCACCTCGTGGGGCGCCCACTTCGGGCCGTACGTCCATCACAACGTGCTCGCCACACAGCGCCTGCTCGAGCGCTACCACCGCTCGCCGCTCGAGCGCTTCGTCTACGCGTCCTCCTCCTCGGTTTACGGGGACGCGGAACGCTTCCCGACGCGCGAGGACGATCTCCCGCGCCCGTTCTCGCCCTACGGCGTGACCAAGCTCGCGGGCGAGCACCTGACGCTGCTCTACGGGCGCAACTTCGGCATGCCGGTCACCGCACTGCGCTACTTCACGGTCTACGGGCCGCGCCAGCGTCCGGACATGGCGTTCCACCGCTTCTGCCGCGCCCTGCTGTGCGGCGAGCCGATCACGGTGTACGGCGACGGGCGCCAGTCGCGCGACTTCACCTACGTGGACGACGCGGTCGAAGCCAACCTGCGCGCCTGGAAGCGCGCCGCGCCCCAAAGCGTCTACAACGTCGGCGGGGGCTCGCAAGTCGAGGTGCTCGAGGCGATCCGGATCCTCGAGCGCGAGCTCGGCGCCCGCGTCGAGCTGCGCCACCAGGCGCTGCCCCCGGGCGATCCGCCGCGCACCCGCGCCGACGCCACGCGCATGCGCGAAGCCCTCGGCCTCACGGCCGCGGTGCCGATCGAGCGCGGGCTGGCGGCGGAGGCCGAGTGGGCGCGCGGACTCTACGCCGGGAGCGGCTCGTGAGCGCCGCGATCCGGCTCTCGGTGCTGATCCCGGCCTTCAACGAGTCGGAGAGCCTGCCCGTGCTGCACCGCGAGCTGGTCCAGGTGCTCGAGAAACTCGGCCAGCCGTGGGAGATCGTGTACGTGGACGACGGTTCGCGCGACGGAACCGACCGCGTCATCGCCGGGCTCGCGGCCGGCGACCGGCGGGTGCGGGGCGCCTCGCTGCGGCGCAACTTCGGCAAGTCGGCGGCACTCGCCACCGGCTTCCGCCTGGTGCGCGGCGAATGGGTGGCGACCATGGACGCCGACCTCCAGGACGACCCGGGCGAGCTGCCGCGCATGATCGAAGCGCTCGAGGGCGGCCTCGACCTGGTATCGGGCTGGAAGCGGAACCGCCAGGACCCGCTGAGCAAGACCGTGCCCTCGCGACTGTTCAACGCGGTCACCTCGATCGTCGCCGGCGTGCGCCTGCACGACTTCAATTGCGGGTTCAAGATCTACCGCCGCGAGGTCACCGACGCCCTCGACGTCTACGGCGAGCTGCACCGCTTCATGCCGGCGCTCGCGCACTGGCGCGGATTCCGCGTCGGCGAGCTGCCGGTCCACCACCGCCCGCGCCGCTTCGGGCGCAGCAAGTTCGGCGCGGCGCGGTTCGTCAACGGATTCCTCGACCTCATGGCGGCCGCCTTCATCTCGACCAGCGCGCTCAAGCCGCTCCACGTGTTCGGCCGCATCGGGCTCGCCTTCCTGGGCGTCGGGGTGCTGATCGGCGCCTGGTTCGTCGCGCAGTGGCTGGGCGGGGAGCCGATGCGCGTGCGCCCGATCATGCTGTTCGGCGCCGGGCTGGTGATGGTCGGCCTCCAGTTCATCCTCATGGGGCTGCTGGGGGAGATGATCGCGGCGATGGGGGCGCGCTCCGAGTACCCGGTGCGCGGGCGCTACAACCTGGACGCGCCATGAAGGCGTTCGTGCTCGCCGGCGGCCTGGGGATGCGGCTCAAGCCCCGCTTCGGCGATCTGCCCAAGGCCCTGGCGCCGCTCGGCGGCCGGCCGTTCCTGGTGCGGCAGCTCGAGTGGCTCGCGGAGCGGGGCGTGCGCGAGGCCGTGGTGTGCGCGGGCTACGGCGCCGACCGGCTGCGCCAGGCGCTCGGTGACGGCTCGGCCGTCGGCGTGCGGGTCCACTACTCGATCGAGGAGGAGCCGCTCGGGACCGGGGGCGCGCTGCGCCTGGCCGCGCGCCACCTCGACGGTCCCGCCCTGGTGGTGAACGGCGACACGCTGCTCAAGTGCGATCCGTGGTCGGTCGAGCGCGCGCGCTGGGAGCGCGGTGCTCTGGGTGCGGTCGCGCTCTACGAGGTGGACGACGCGGCGGCTCGCGGCCGGGTCGAGCTCGGGCCCGGCGGGCGCCTCCGCGGCTTCATCGAGAAGGACCCCGGCCACCGCGGTCGGGCCTGGGTGAACGGCGGGCTCTACGCGTTCTCCTCGCGGCTCTGGCGCGAGCTGCCCGCCGCGGGTCCCTGCTCGCTCGAGCGCGACGTGCTCCCGCGGCTCGCGGCCTCCGATCGGCTGGTCGGGCTCGCGGCGGGCGGCGAGTTCTACGACATCGGCACGCCCGAGGAGTGGGAGCGGGCCGAGCGCAGGTTCACGGCGTGACCGTCCCAGTCTACCATCGCGCGCGCGCCCCGCTGCGGCTCTCGTTCTGCGGCGGCGGGACCGACGTGTCGCCCTACCCCGAGGAGCACGGCGGCGCGGTGCTGTCGGCGACCATCAACCAGTACGCTTACGCCTCGTTGCGCCCGCGCCGCGATTCGCGCCTGACGATCGCCAGCCTCGACTACGACGTCGTCGCGCGCTACGACCACCCGCGCCGCATGAAGCTCGACGGCAACCTCGACCTGATCAAGGCGGTGGTGCGCGCGCTCAAGGTGAAGCGCGGCGTCGATCTGTGGGTCCACTCCGACGCGCCGCCGGGCTCGGGGCTCGGCTCCTCGTCCACCCTGGTCGTGGCGCTGATCGGGGTCTTGAGCGAATGGCTGAAACGCCCGGTCTCGGGCTACGATGCCGCGGAGCTGGCCTACCGCATCGAGCGGATCGACATGGGGCTCGCCGGAGGCCGCCAGGACCAGTACGCGGCCGCCTTCGGTGGCTTCAACTTCATCGAGTTCCACCGCGACTCGACGGTCGTGACACCGCTGCGCATCCGCAGCGACATCCTGCGCGAGCTGGAGTACCGCCTGTTGCTGGCCTACATGGGCCAGACCCGCGAATCCGCCGGCATCATCGAGCGCCAGACCGCGGCCTATCGCGAAGGCCAGCCCGAGACCGTCGAGGCGCTGCACCGTCTCAAGCAGGAGGCCTCCGAGATGAAGGAAGCCCTGTTGCTCGGCAAGCTCGACGCGATGGGCCACTTGCTCCACCAGGCCTGGGAGAACAAGAAACGACTGGACGAGGGGATCTCGAACAGCAAGGTGGACCGGCTCTACCAGCTCGCGCGCAAGGAGGGCGCGATCGGCGGCAAGATGCCGGGCGCGGGCGGCGGGGGGTACTTCCTGCTGCTCACGCGTTTCGACCGCAAGCACCGCGTGGCCGCGGTGCTCGAGAAGCACGGAGCGCAGGTGGTGCCGTTCCAGTTCGAGCGCCACGGGCTCCTGAGCTGGTCGTCCCCGCGCTGAGATGCGCATCGCGGTGGTCGGGCCGGTTCATCCCTGGCGCGGGGGACTGGCCCAGTACCTGGGACTGCTCGGTGAAGCGCTGGCACGGCGCGCCGAGGTGCGCGGCGTCACCTTCACCCGCCAGTATCCCGGCCCGCTGTTCCCGGGACGCACGCAGCTCGACCCGCAGGCGCCGCTGCCCGGCTTCCCGGTCGAGCGGCTGCTCGATTCGATCGGTCCGCTGAGCTGGCGCCGCACCGCCGCGCACCTCGAGCGCTTCGCGCCGGGTGCCGTGATCCTCAAGTGGTGGATGCCGTTCTTCGCCCCGGCGTTCGCCTCCGCGGTGGGCCCGCTGCGACGGCGCGGCACCCGCGTGGTGCTGGTGTGCGACAATCTGGTGCCGCACGAGCGGCGCCCGCTCGACGGCCTCCTGACGCGCTGGATGCTGAGGAACTCGGATGGCTACCTGGTGATGAGCGACAGCGTCGAGCGCGACCTCGCGCGCCTCAAGCCGGGGGCGCCCCACCGGCGCGTCGCCCACCCGCTCTACGCGCAGTTCGACCGCGGCCGCTGGACCCGGGAGAGCGCGCGTGAACGGCTGGGCCTCGAGGGCGAGGTGGCGCTGTTCTTCGGCTACGTGCGCGCCTACAAGGGGCTCGACGTGCTGCTCGAGGCCTGGCCGCGCGTGCGCGCGCGCCGGCCGGTGACGCTGATCGTGGCGGGCGAGTTCTACGAGCCGCCGGCGCCCTACCGCGCCCGCGCCGCCGCGGCGGGCGCGGGTGCGGTGCGGATGCTCGACCGCTACATCCCCGACGAGGAGGTCGAGGCGTTGTTCAAGGCGGCGGACGTCGTGGTGCTGCCCTACCGGAGTGCCACCCAGAGCGGCGTGACGCAGGTCGCCTTCGCGCTCGGCGTGCCGGTGATCCTCACCGACGTCGGCGGCCTCGGCGAGACCGTGCGGGCGGGCGAGACCGGGCTGGTGGTGCCGCCCGCGGATCCCGCGGCGCTGGCCGACGCGGTGATCGCCTTCTTCGAGCGGAACCTGGGGCCGAGCTTGCGCGCCGGCGTGGAGCGACTGCGGCACGAGCAGTCGTGGGAGGTGCTCGCCGACCAGACCATCGGGCTGGTGGACGCGCTGGAGCCGGCGCGGGGTTGGCGATGAGCGGCGAGCCGACCCGCCGCACCGCGCGCTGGATCGCGCTCACCGCGTTCCTGGTCTACGCGCTCGGCGGGGGCGGGCGCATCGTCGGCAGCGACGAGGTCTCGATGTACCAGCTCGCGCGCTCGATGCTGCGGGGCCGCATCGACGTGCCCGCCGGCGCCACCCTCGCCGGCCGCGACGGACACGCCTACACCAAGAACGCCGCGGCCCAGGCGGTGCTGGCGCTCCCGCTGGTGGCCGCGGGCGAGGCGGCGGCGCGCGTGCTTCCGCTGGCGCCCGCCCGCCGCCCGCTGCTGGCCCGCGTGCCGGCCTCGCTGTTCAACGCCATCGTCGCCGCGATCCTGCTCGCGGCGTTCTTTCGGCTGGCCCGCGCGCTCGGCCTTGGGCCCGGGACCGCGCTCGCGGCCACGCTGCTGCTCGGCTTCACCACGCCGCTCTGGGTCTACGCCAAGAGCTTCATGGCCGAGCCGCTCCAGGGGTTGGGGCTGCTGCTGGCCCTGGGGGGTGCCGCGCGGGCCGGGGCGGGAGAGGAGCGCGCGGGCCGCACGGCGGCACTCGGGGTACTGCTCGCGGTCTCGGCCAAGCTCAGCATGCTGCCGCTGGCGCTCGCCTGCCTGGTGCCGCTCGGGAGGCGCCCCGGGCGCTGGGCGCTGCCGCTCGCGGGGCTGGGCGCCGCACTCGCCGGACACCTGGCCTACAACCTGGCGCGCTTCGGCGCGCCGCTCGAGACCGGCTACGGGTCGCAGGCCACGCTCGCCGCCTACTCCACGCCGCTGCTGGTCGGCCTCTACGGCCTGCTGTTCTCCTCGGGCAAGGGCCTGATGTGGTTCGCCCCGGCGCTGTGGCTGGCGCCCGCCGGATTCGGCGCGATGCGCTGGGCAGGGAGCGGCGGCGGCGCCCAGAACGCCGCGGCGGCCGGTGCCGCGCGCGGGATCGCGGCGGCGTGGCTGGTGGGGCTCACGCTCTACGGCACGTTCCAGCACTGGGCGGGCGACGGCTCCTACGGACCGCGCTACCTGGTGCCGCTGCTGCCGCTCGGCCTGCTCGCCGTGGCGTTCGCGCCGTACCAGGCGACGCGGGCGCGGCGGCTCCTGGCCTGGGCGCTCGCCCTCGCCGGCCTGTTCGTGCAGGTGGGAGGGGTCACGATCTACTTCGGCGCCCAGATGCGCGAGGCCGGCGACTATCCCTACACCCGCCCGCTCGGCGATCCGCGCTTCATGAGCGAGAGCCACTTCAATCCCTGGTTCAACCCGGTGGTCGCGAGCTGGCGGATGCTGGCGCGCAACGCCGGCGAGCACCTGCGCGGGGAGTTCCCGCGGCTCGGCGGCGGCGGCGAGGCCGATGCGCGACTCGGGGTGCCGGCGGCCGAGGTGCCGGGGCTGCTCCACGGCCTCGACTTCTGGTGGGCCTACGCCGGCTACGCCGGCGTGTCGCCGGCCGCGATCCTGGCGCTGGTGGCCGCCCTGCTCGCCGCCTGCGCCTGGTCGGTCGTCCGGCTCCGTGCCGCGCTGGTCGCGGAAGCGCGCGGCCCGTGAAGCGCCTCGCGGTGGTGGTGCTCAACTGGAACGGACATGCGCTCACCAGCGCCCTGCTCGGCAGCCTCGAGCACTGCCGCGCGCCGCAGGGCTGGGAGGCGCGCGTACTCGTGGTGGACAACGGCTCGACCGACGGTTCGGTGGAGGCACTGCGGGCGGCATTTCCGGCCGCCGAGATCCTGGCGCTTTCCGAGAACCGGCGCTTCGCCGGCGGCAACAACGCCGGGCTCGAGCGCGCACTCGCGGCCGGCGCCGACGCGGTGATGCTGCTCAACAACGACACCGAGGCCGATCCCGGGCTCTACGAGCGGCTGGTGCTGGCGCTCGAACAAGACCCGCGCGCGGGGGCGGCGGCGCCGCTCATCTACTTCGCCCCGCCCTCGGACCGCATCTGGTACGCCGGCGGCCGCTGCGTGCCCGCGCTCGGGCTCGCCGCGCACCGCGGCCTGCGCACGCGCGACCGCGGCCAGCACCGCGCGGTCGAGCCCACCGGCTACCTCACCGGCTGCTGCCTGCTCGCCACGCGCGAGGCGTGGGAGCGCGTGGGGATGCTGGACGAGCGCTACGTCATCTACGCCGAGGACGCCGACTGGAGCCTGCGCGCGCGCGCTGCCGGCTACCGGTTGCTGTTCGTGCCCACCGCGCGCCTGTGGCACAAGGTGTCCTCCAGCGCGGGCGAGGCCAGCGCGTGGAAGATCTACCAGCGCCTGCGCGCCAACCTCACGCTCTTCGCCCTCCATGCGCGCGGCATCGGCCGGTTCACCTGGCTGCCGGCGTTCCTGCTCCAGCAGGCCGCACTCGCCGCCTGGCTGCTCGCGCGCGGCCGCGCCGCCGCCGCCGCCGCGATCCCGCGCGCGCTGTGGGACGCGGCACGCGGACGCCCCGCGGCCGAGGTGCGGGGATGAGGCTTGGCACCCGGATCGCGCTGTGGGCGCCGCGCGGGCGGAAGGCGCCGTGAGCACGCCAACCCCCTGGGCGCGCAAGCCCGAGCGCGGGCCCGATCAGCCGCCGCTCTTCCTGCGCGAGTTGATCGCGGCCGCGCCCTCCGGCGCGCGCGTGCTCGACGCGGGCTGCGGCCCGGGCTCCTGGCCCTACCCGGAGCGGACCGATCTCCGCATCACCGCCTTCGACGTCAAGTTCCCGCCCGGACCCCCGCCGCGCGCCGCGCACGTGGCCGCCTTCCGCGGCGACTTGGCATGGCTGCCGCTCAGGGCGGAGAGCTTCGACCTCACGGTGTGCCACTACGTGCTCGAGCACGTCGAGGCACTGGCGCCGTGCTGCGACGAGTTGGCGCGGGTGACCCGCCCCGGGGGCACGCTCTACCTCGCCGTGCCGCGCTCGGCCTCGTTCGACGACCGGCTCTACCGCTTCGCCGGACTGTTCGCCAAGTACGCGCTGCTCAAGCTCGGCAAGCGGCTCGAGCACCAGCAGCGCTTCGACCTCCAGAAATCGCTCGACCTGTTCTACGCGCGGGGCATGACCCTCGAGGCCTACGCGTGCGTGCCCGCCGGGTTCTCGTGGATGAACGACCCGCGCACCAAGCCCTGGCAGGGGGGCTTCACCCGCGTTCTCGCCTGGATCCACCGCGCGCTGGGGCTCGACCTCGCGCGCGACGCCAACTTCGTCCTGGCGCTGCGTAAGACGGGCACGCGCGGCGTGCGCCGGGTGAGCCACGTCTGCCGTGCCTGCGGCGAGCACGCCGTTCTCGATCCGCCGGCGCCCTCGCCCACGGCATGGACCTGTCCCTGGTGCGGGGCCGAGAATCCCCTCGGGAGGCCGCGGTGAGGGTGCTGCACGCCCCGGCCGAGATCGCCGGGCAGGCCTCGACCCTGGCACGCGCGCTGCGCGGGCTCGGGGTCGAGGCGCATTCGCTCGCCTACAACCCGGGCTTCCCCCAGTACCAGCCCGACGAGATGCGCCCCTACGACGCGTGGCCGCCGCTACCGCGCTACGCCGGCTACCTGGCGGGCACGCTGCGCCACCTCGCGCGCTACGACGTCTACCACTTCCATTTCGGACGCACGCTCATCCCGCCGCACAACGTCGACCTGCCGCTCTACCACGCGCTGGGGCGCCGGGTGGTCTTCCACTACCACGGCTGCGACGTGCGCGACCGCGCCCACATGCTCGCCAGCCACGCGCGCGCGACCTGCACCGAGTGCGATCCGTTCTGCCGTCCCGCGCGCCAGAAGACCATCCTCGCGAGCGCGCGCCGCTGGGCCGACGCCGAGCTGGTGTCCACGCCCGACCTGCTCGAGAGCGCGCCGCGGGCGCAGCACCTGCCGGTCGCGGTGGACCTGGCGCTCTATCCGTTCACGACGGCGCGGGCGGAGCCCCGGCTCGTGCTCCACGCACCCACCAACCGCCTCATCAAGGGCACGCGCTACGTCGAGGCGGCCTTCGAGCGGCTGCGGCCGCGGTTCCCCGGCGTGCGTTTTCTCACCGTCGAAGGGCTGCCGTGGAGCGGGCTGCGCGAGCTGATGGCGGACGCCGACGTGGTGGTGGACCAGCTCTTCATGGGCTGGTACGGCATGGTGGCGGTCGAGGCCATGGCGCTCGGAAAGCCGGTGCTGTGCTTCATCCGCGAGGATTTCGAGCCGCGGCTGCGCGACTGCCCGGTGGTGCGCTGCACGGTGGAGAACCTCGCCGCGCGCCTCGAGGCGGTGCTCGGCGACGCGTCGCGGCGGGCGCGCCTGGGCGAGCAGGGTCGCGCCTACGCCAAGCGCGAGCACGCGGCGGCGGCGGTGGCCGAGCGCCTGGTCGCCCTCTACCGCTCGTTCCCCGGGAGTGCGGCGCGTGCGTGAGGCGCTCGGGCACCTGCGCCGCGACGCGGTGATCTACGGCTTCGGCCAGGCGCTGGGCCGCGGCGTGCAGTTCCTGCTGGTGCCGATCTTCACCCGCGCGCTGCTCCCCGAGGTCTACGGGGTGGCCGACCTGGTGCTCGCCTATTCGCAATTCGTGGTGCTGGTGCTGGTGTTCGGCATGGACGGGGCGCTGGTGCGCTTCTTCTACCAGGAGCCCGACCGCGACGCGCGCCGCCGCATGGTGTCCACCTCGCTCGCCTGGCGGATCGGGAGCGGCGTGCTGTTCTCGCTGCTGTTCGTGGTGCTCAGCCGCTCGATGGCGGGCTCGCTCATCGGCTCCGAGGTCTACCGCAAGTACGTGACGATCGGCGCGCTCACGCTGCCGTTCTCGCTGCTGGTGCTGTTCTCCAACGACGTGCTGCGGGTGACGTTCCAGCCCTGGAAGTTCATCGCCCTCAATACCCTGCAGGCGGTGGTGACGGCCGCGCTGTCGTGGTGGCTGGTGGTGCCGCGCGACATCGGCGTGGCGGGGGTGCTCTACGGCAAGCTCGGCGGCGACGCGGTGGCGGCGCTGGCCGGACTGGCGCTCATCCGGCTCAACCTGACGCCGCGCCTGAGCCTCCGGGCGCTCGCCCGGATGCTCGCCTTCGGCTGGCCGTTGGTGCCCACCGCCTTCGCCTACGGTGTGATCTCCGCCGCCGATCGCTTCTTCCTGCAACGCACGCGCAGCCTGGAGGAGGTCGGCGTCTACGCCGTGGCGGTCAAGTTCTTCTCGGCCGCCATGCTCGGGGTCTCGGCCTTCTCGCTCGCCTTCTTTCCCTTCGCCCACGCCCGGGCGCACGAGCCGGAGGCACCCCGGCTCTACGCGCGCGTGCTCGCGCTCTACGTCTCGCTCGGGAGCCTGGCCGCGATGCTGGTGGGGCTCTTCGCCCCCGAGGCGCTCGCCGTGCTGGTGCCGCCCGGCTACCGCGAGGCGGCGCGGCCGGCGCTGGTGCTCGGCTTTGCGGCGGTCGCCTACGGCGCTTACTATGTCGCCTGTCTCGGCGTGCAGCTGGCGCTCAAGACCCCGCACCTGATCTGGACCGCGCTGGCCGGCGCCGTGGTGGCGATCGGGGCCAACGTGGTGGCGACGCCACGGTACGGGGTCATGGGCGCGGCGGTGGCGACGCTGGCCGGCAACGTGGCGCTTGCGGTGCTCACCTACGCGGTGTCGCAGCGCGTGTACCGGCTGCCGTATCGCGGTGCGAGGCTGGTGGCGCTGTACGCCGTCGCGGTGATCCTCGCCTGGCTGGGCCAGACGCTGGCGCCCGAGGGCGCCACGGGCGCGGCGATCAAGCTCGGTTTGGGCCTGCTGTTCGCGGTGCTGTGCGTGGCGGTGGGGATCTGGACCGAATGGGGGTCGGTGGGGAGCCCGGTCGGGGAGGGTGGGCCCCCCGGTCCGCCGGCGTCCAGGGCGATGGGCGGGCCCTCCGACTAGAAAGGACGCTGGAGATGTGCGGGATTGCGGGGATGCTCGATCGCGGAGGCCGCGCGGACCTCGGCCGGCTGCAGCGCATGTCCACGCTGTTGCGCCACCGCGGACCGGATGACGAGGGCATCGTGCTGCTCGACGCCCGCAGCGGCGCGTGGCTGACCCTGGGCGGGGCGGACACGCCCGCCGACGGCTACGCCAGTGCGGTGCGCTACGCCCCGGGGCGCCACGACGGCGACATCGCGCGCGCCAGCTACGGGGTCGGGCTCGCGCACCGGCGATTGTCGATCGTGGACCTGAGCCCGTCCGGCCACCAGCCGATGAGTCGCGCCGACGGCCGCAGCTGGATCGTGTACAACGGAGAGATCTACAACCACGTCGAGCTGCGCGCCGAGCTCGAGGGGCTGGGCGAGCGATTCGTCAGCAGCAGCGACACCGAGGTGATCCTCGCCGCGTACCGCCGTTTCGGGCGCGGCTGCCTGGCGCGGTTCAACGGCATGTTCGCCTTCGCGCTGTGGGACGGCGAGCGGCGCGAGCTGTTGTGCGCGCGCGACCGGCTGGGGATCAAGCCCTTCTACTACCAGTACGACGGCGAGCGTTTCGTCTTCGCCTCGGAGCCGCGCGCGCTGGTCCTCACCCAGCCGCGCCGCATCGCGCCGCGCCTCGAGGCGGTGCGCGATCTGGTGGCGCTCGACTGGGTGGACCACGAGGCGCACACCTTCTTCGAAGGGCTGTTCCAGCTGCCGGCGGGACACGCGCTCACCGTGGGGGAGCAGGGCTTCGCCGTCCACCGCTGGTGGGAGCTGGATCCCTCGGCCAGCGCGCCGGGCGATCCCGAGGACTGGGACCGCGAGTTCGAGCGCCTGTTCACCGATGCCGTGCGGCTGCGGCTGCGCGCGGACGTCGAGGTCGGCTCCTGCCTGTCGGGCGGGCTGGACTCCACCGCGGTGGTGACCACCGCCGCGCGGCTGGCCACGCGGCCGCTCCACACCTTCACCTGCGCCTACGAAGAGGGTCCCGCCTTCGACGAGCGGCCTTACATGCGCGCCGCGGTCGAGGCCAGCCGCGCCGCCTCGCACGTGGTGATCCCGGACGGCGCGGACTTCTGGAGCGTCTTCGACCGGCTCGCCGAGCATCAGGCCGAGCCCACCGCCGGGCCGGGGCTCTACTCGCAGTGGAAGGTGATGGAGCTGGCGCACGAGGCCGGACTCAAGGTGCTGCTCGACGGCCAGGGCGGCGACGAGACCCTGGCCGGCTATCCCCGCTACCTGCCGCTGCGCCTGCGCGACCTGCTCGCCGGCGCGCGGCTGATCTCGTTCGCGCGCCTGTTCGGCCCGGTCGCCGCGCGACTCGGCGCCACCACCACCCTGGCACTCGCGCTGGAGCCCTGGCTGCCGCCCGCGGTCGTGGCGCCGCTGCGGCGGCGTTTCGGTCAAGGGAAGGACCGCGTGCTCTCCCCCACGCTGCGCGCGCTGGAGCGCGGTGCGTTGCCGCGGCCGCCGGGCGGCTTCCGCACCGCGGTCGCGCGACAGATGGCGTTCGATGCCCGGCAGCGCCTGCTCCCCTCGCTGCTCCGCTACGAGGACCGCAACAGCATGGCGTTCTCGATCGAGACCCGGCTGCCGTTCCTGGACTACCGCCTGGTCGAGTTCGCCTTCTCGCTCAGGGACGGCGTCAAGCTCGAAGGGGCGACGACCAAGGCGATCCTGCGCCGCGCACTCGGCGACCGCATCCCGCGCGCGGTGCTCGAGCGCCAGGACAAGATGGGTTTCGAGACCCCCACCGACGTCTGGCTGCGCAGCCGCTTCGCCGGAGAGGTGCGCCGGCGATTGCTCACGCCGGGGCCGCTCCACGAGTGGCTGGATCCCAAGACGCTGGGCGCGGAGCTCGAGGACTACCTCGCCGACCGGCGCGCGATCGGGCTTCAGGTGTGGCGCTGGCTCTCGCTCGATGCCTGGGCGCGACGTTTCCTCGAACGCGACCCCCGGGTGGCCGAGCGCGCGCCCGAGATCCCCCTCCACGCGGGAAGGCACCAGTCCTACGTCGAGGTGATGCGCGCGCTGCAGGGCGCCTAGGCTCCGTTTGAAAACGCCCGGGGGCAAGGCGTCGCGGTCGCGCGAGGACGACCGTGGCCGACCACGCTGCGCGTGGTGCCCGGCCACGTCGGAGCGAGGAGCCGACCGCGCAACGTAGCCCTCGGGCGTTTTCGAACGGAGCCTCGTGGACCTGGTCGTCCTGTCGGAAGTGCGCTGGAGCTACTTCCGCACCCGCAAGCAGTTCCTGCTGTCGCGCTTCCCCGAGCGCTGGCGCGTCTTCTACGCCCAGCCCCCCGCGGCGGGGACGGACGACCCGTGGCGAGCGCGGCGCGAGGGGCGCGTCACCTACTTCACGGTGCCGTTTCTCAAGCCCGGCACCACCCAGCCGCTGTACAACCGGCTGATGCGGGCCGGCGCGGCGCGCGCCACGGTCGAGCGCTGCGCCGAATCCTGGCTGCGCCTGATGCTGGCGCGGCTCGGGGTCGAGCCGCGACCGGTGGTGCTGGCGTCCAACATCTACTGCCCCGGAGCGCTTTCGCGGCTGCCCCGGAAGTTGTTATTCTACGACTTCAATGACAGCCCACTGCAGTTCGCCGGGGTGCCGGCCTGGGCCCCGGACTACTGGCGCCGCACCCGCGACCAGGTGGACGCGTTCTTCGTCGTGTCCGAGTACTACCGGCGCGAACTGAGCGCGCAGACGCGGAGGCCCGTGATCCTGCTCGGTAACGGCGTCGAGGTCGACCACTTCCAGGCCCCGCGGGCGGTTCCGCCCGAGTTGGCGTCCCTGCCGCGCCCGCTCATCGGTTACGTCGGCCTGCTCTCGCATTTCCTCGATTTCGAGACGCTCGAGGCCCTGCGCCAGGCGCGCCGCGGCGGCACGCTGGTCCTGGTCGGCCCCGGCACCCCGGCCACCGACGCCGCGGTGCGGGAGCTGGCCGGGCGCGAGGGGGTGGCGGTCCTGGGCCCCAGGCCCTATGCGGAGATCCCGGCCACCATGCAGGCCCTGGACGTCGGGGTCATTCCTTTTCGGGCGAACGATCCCTTCGTGCAGGGTATCAATCCCAATAAGGTCTACCAGTACCTCGCCTCCGGCCTTCCCGTGGTAACCACCCCGGTGCTCGATCTCGAACCCCGCCCTCCGCACCTTCAGTTCGCCGCCGGGCCCGCCGCGATGCGGGCGGCGGTGGAGCGGGCGCTGGACGCACCGCCGGATCGCGCGGCCCGCGTGGCGCTGGCCCGCTCCCACGATTGGGGAGGGCTCGCGAGCCGGATGGTCGAGGAGATCGAGCGGCGGATCCCCGCGGCCGGCTGACCGGCCGCCCACCCACCCCCTCCAACCCCGGAATCCTGCATGGCCGATCGCAAGGCAGCAAAGCGTGAGAACGTGCGCCGCGAGGCGCCGCGGCCGGGCGCGCGCGGGGCGAGGTCCCCCTTCACGCTCGGCAGCGGATGGGCGGCGGTACTGCTGGCGCTGCTCGTCGTGATCTTCTTCCACCAGGTGCTCCTGGAGGGGAAGACCTTCGTCGCCCCCGACACCACCGCGCCCGCCGGCTTCGTCCGCATGGGGGAGAAGGCGCTCTACCAGGACCACGTCTATCCCCTGTGGAATCCGTACGTCTTCCTCGGCATGCCCTCGTTCGCGAGCGGCGCCTACAATCCGTTGATCTATCCTCCCGACTGGCCGCTGGCGCTGCTGCAGAAGGTGGTGCCGCTGCCCGACATGACCTGGCTGCTGCTCTACTATTTTCTCGGCGCGCTGTTCCTGTTCCTGCTGGCGCGGGAGTGGGGGGCGCGGCCGGAGGGCGCGCTGCTCGGCGCGGTCGCGTTCGTGTTCGCGCCCAACCTGGTGGCGGTGGGCTCGCACGGCCACGGCAGCCAGCTGGTGGACTCGGCCTACCTGCCGCTCCTGTTGTGGCTGGCCACCCGCTGGATGCGTGGTGGCCGGGTCTCCGACCTGGCCTGGCTCGCCCTCGCGGGCGGATTCCAGCTGCTGCGCGGCCACGTGCAGATCTGCTTCTACACCTGGCTCGCGGTCGGGCTCTACGTCGCGGTGGAATGGGGGGCGGCCCTGCGCTCGCCGGGCACGCTGCTGCCGCGGCTCGCGCGCGGCGCCGGGATCGCGGCGGCGGCGGCGGTGGCCTTCGGGCTCGCCGGCTTCTACAACCTGCCGCTGCGCGACTACGCCCAGCACTCGATCCGCGGCGCGGGGGCGGGGGGCGGCGTCGGCATGGACTACGCGACCCAGTGGTCCATGGCGCCCTACGAGCTGCCCGCGACCGTGATCCCCGGCTGGGTGGGCTTCGGCGGCCGGAGCTACTGGGGGGCGATGCCGTTCACCGACTACCCGAACGCCTACATCGGCATGGTGGCCGTGGTGCTGGCGCTGCCCGCCTTCCTCGCCGGCGGCGCGGTGCGGATCTTCGCCCTGATCCTCGGGGCACTCGCCCTGCTCATCTCCTTCGGCAGCCACTTCCCGCTCTACGGTTTCCTCTACGCGCACCTGCCGCTGTTCAACAAGTTCCGCGTGCCGGTGATGGTCATCCTCCTCTTCCAGCTCGCGGCGGCGCTGGGGCTGGCGTGGGGCTGGAGCACCGTGCTCGCGGCGGGGGGCACGCGCACCGACGCCTCGCGGCGACTCGGGCGACTGCTCGTCGGCACCGCCGTGGCACTGGGCCTGATGCTCGTCTTCGGCGTGCTGCTGCAAGGCGCCTGGCGCCACGCCTACGAGCAGGCGGCGCTCTCCCATCGGCAGGCCTTCAGCGCCGATCTCGCGCGAATCGCGTTCCGCGGGGTCAGCGGCGACATCCTGCGCGCGGGCGTGCTGGGGCTGATCGCGATCGGCGCCATGGTGCTCGCGGCGCGCGGGCGGATCGCGCCGTCGCTGGCGAGCGTCGCGGTGCTGCTGCTGCTGCTGATCGAGTTGTGGCCGGTCAGCGGGCGGGTGATGGGGCCCGTCATCGGACCCGTGAACACCTACGGCCTCGAGACGGGACGCGACGATGTCGTCGAGTTCCTCGAGAAGGCCGGTCCGCCCGGGACCTTTCGCGTCTTCCCGATGGACGAGTTCCAGAGCAATCGCTTCGCCGGCTTCGGCATCGCCTCGCTCGGCGGCTACCACGCGGCCAAGCCGCGCCTCTTCCAGGACTTCCTCTCCGACCGCATGGAGGACAACCTGCCCTGGCTCCGGCTGCTCAACGTGCGCTACATCATCGTCCAGCAGCCGCTTTCCTCGGTGCCACCGTTCGCGCGCGAGATCTTTCGCGGATCGGCGATCGTCTACGAGCACCTGCTCGCCCTGCCGCGCGCGACGGTGGTCGGGAGTTATCGCGTGGTGCGGCCGGCCCGCGCCATCCTCGACTCGGTGGCGTCGGGGCGTGAGGACCCGGCCGGCGTCACCAACCTCGAAACGGATCCGCAGCTCACGCTCGGGCCGGTGGACGGGGCGCAGGCCGCGATCGAGTCCTACGATCTCAACCGCGTCGCGGTGCGGGTGACCACGCCGGGACCCGCGCTGCTGCGGCTGGCCGACCTCTGGTACCCGGACTGGCGGGCAACCGTGGACGGTCGGGAGGCTCCGGTGCTGCGGGCCGACTACCTGCTGCGCGCCGTGCCGGTGCCCGCGGGCGAGCACCGCGTCGTCTTCGAGTTCCGCTCCCCCGCGGTGAGGCGCGGGCTGCTGCTGTCGCTGGCGAGCCTGGCGCTGGTGCTGGCGGCATTCGGGGTGGATCTCGTTCGCCGGCGTCGCGCGGCACGGCCCGTGGCTCCTGGGGCGGTGGAGGGGAACTGATGGAGAAGCTGGTCATCATCCCCACCTACGACGAGTGCCAGAACATCGGGCCGATGCTCGACCGGCTGCTCGCCCTGCCTCACGACCTTCACGTGCTGGTGGTGGACGACCGTTCGCCGGATGGGACCGCCGAGGTCGTCCGGGGGCGCATGGCCCGCGAGCCGCGCGTGCACCTCATCGAGCGCCCGGGCAAGCAGGGGCTGGGCTCGGCCTACCGCGAGGGGTTCCGCTACGCCCTCGAGAACGGCGCCGAGTACATCTTCGAGATGGACGCGGACTTCTCGCACGACCCCGATGCCATCCCCGAGTTCCTGCGGCACGCGGACGAGGTCGACCTGGTGCTCGGCTCCCGCTATCTCAAGGGGGTGACGGTCGTCAACTGGCCTTTGCGACGCCTGATCCTCTCGTACGCCGCAAACCTGTACACTCGTGTGGTGACCGGGATGCCGGTCAACGACGCGACGGGCGGCTTCAAGTGCTTCCGGCGCCGGGCCCTCGAGGGCATCCGTCTGGACCGCGTGCAATCGGACGGCTACGCATTCCAGATCGAGGTGTCGTTCAAGTGCTGGAAGCGCGGCTTTCGGCTCCGGGAGATCCCGATCATGTTCGTCGATCGGCGCGCCGGGGAGTCCAAGATGAATCGGCGGATCATCGTCGAAGCCGCCTGGAGGGTGTGGCAGCTGCGGCTGCGCGATCTGTTCGGCCGATTGGAGTGAGTGAAACATGAAGAGGATGCTCCCGGCGCTGCTCGCGGGCCTGCTGCTCGGGGCCGCGCCTTCGCCCGCCGCGGCCGCGGGCGCGTGGAACACGTACCTGCACGCCACCGTGTACAACGACCTGCTCGCCACGCGTGACACGGTGTGGTGCGCGACCGGGGACGCCGGCCTGTTGATCTTCGACCGGACGGCGAGCGACTTCGTGCCGGCCCTGCGGCGCGAGCCCGGCGGGCTCGCCAGCAACCGCCTCACCTCGCTCGCCGTGGACCGGACGGGCCGGCTGTGGATCGGCACCTCGGACAAGGGCGTGAGCCGCCTGTCCGCCGACCACGCCTCCTGGGGCCTGGTGAACAAGTTCGACGGCCTGCCCTCCGTGGCGATCAACGTGCTCGAGGCCGACGGCGACTCGGTATGGATCGGCACTGATTCCGGCATCGCGCTGTGGGACGGATCGCAGATCGCGGGCGCGCTGCCCGACGGCGTCAATCCGTCGCCGTTCGCCAGCGACAACATCGTCGGCATCGTCGTCCGCGCGGACTCGCAATTCATCGCCACCAGCGGGGGCATGTACCTGCGGCGCCGGCTTCCGGGCGGGGGCGACGACATCAGCACGATCAACGGCGGCTTGCTGTCCACCACGATCCAGGGGCTCGCTTCCGACGGCTACGCGGTGTTCGCGCGGGTCCAGGATCAGCCGTACCTCTTCAACTTCTCGACCGGGCAGTGGCAGCAGACCGGCGGCGTCGGGGCGGTCTATCGGATCCGGGACGGCAACGGCCTGATCACGCTCACCAGCAGCCTCGGCGTCTACCGCTGGACCGGCATCCAGTGGACGCTGCTCTCCGGCTCGCCGGTGTCGGGGAACGCGGCGTCCACCATCCTGGCGGCCGCGGCGGATTCCACCGGGCGCAGGTTCGTCGCCAACGGCGCCGGTCTGTACGAAGAGCCCGCCGCGCCCGGGGCGTGGATGCTGCACACGCCCGAGGGACCGCCCGGAAACGTCCTCATCAACCTGGCGATGGACGGCCCGCGCATCTACGCCATCACGTTCGATCAAGGCGTCGGCCGCTTCGATGGCACACGGTGGCGCAACTGGTTCCCGACGCCGGCGAGCTGTCAGACCGGGTGCGACACCACATTCCTCAATCCGCTGTTCAGCATCGCGGCGCTCGTGGACGAGCAGGGACGCAAGTGGATCGGGTGCTGGTCCGTGGCGATGGAGATCTTCGACGATTCGGTCTCGCCCCCTCAGTTCGTGCGACCCACGTATCCGCCCGGCGAAGGCATCAACCCGGAGCGCCACACCTTCGCGGTGGCCTCGGCGCTCGATTCGACGTACGGGCACTGGTTCGGGATGGACACGCCGGATCTCGGCAATCCCGAGCTGGCGCCGATCGGGCTCGACTACTACGACGCCACCGGCGCCTGGGTCGCCAACTACCGGCCGGAGAACACTCCCTCCATGCCCGGCGGCAAGATCCGCGGACTGGCCGTGGATCGCCGGGGCCGGGTGTGGGTGGGCTACTCGGGCCAGGGTGTCGCGTACTTCGACGTCCCGGCCCTCGGCGATCAACTCGACCTCCACCCGGTGACGGGCACGTCCAGTCTCGACGTCCAGGGGATGGCGGCGATCGGCGACACGCTCTGGGTCTTCGCCAACAACGAGCTGCAGCAGTACTCGGCCGCCACCGCGCAGCTCAAGCGGTCGTTCCCGGTGCCCGCCGGCTCGGCCGGCAACTTCGCGATCTATCCCCTGGCCGTGGCGCGCGACGGCAGCGTGTGGCTCGGCACCGTCAGCGGCATCCGCGTCTACGAGCCGGACGGACGCACGCGCGCCGACTACACCACGGCCAATTCGCCGCTCGCCAGCGACGAGGTGCGCAGCATCCGGATCAACCCCTCGACCGGGCTGGCGTGGATCGCCACCGCCGCCGGGCTCAACTCGTTCGATCCGGGGTACGTGCCGCCGCCGCCCCCGCAGCTTGCCCGGCTGGACGCGCGCGTGTACCCGAATCCCGCCCCGCTCTCGGCGATCGGGGTATCGCTCAGCGTGCTCGGCAACGCCTCGGACTACCGAGGCGAGATCTACGATCTCTCCGGTCGCGTGCTGCGCCGTTTCAGCGGAGTCGGCAATCGGCGCATGGTGTGGAACGGTCGCGACGGCGACGGCCGGGTGGTGCGACCGGGCATCTACTTCATCCGGTTCGAGGCGGGCGGGAGGACGTCGGTCGCGCGTGTCGTGCTGCTGCGTTGACCGGGCGAGGGACCTCGTGACCCCCCATCGCCTGGAGGCCCCGCCCGCCGGGTGGGACCTTCTGCTCGAGCGCGACCCCAATGCCTCGCCGACGCACCGGCCGGAGGTCTGGGCCGCGCTCGCGGCGTCGCTGCCCGGCATGCGCCCGTGCTTCATCGCCGCCGAGGAGGACGGCCGGATGCGCGGCGGCGCGCCGGTGCTGATCGAGCGCCGGGCGGGGATGCACTGGCTCCACGCGCTGCCCTTTCTGCTGCCGGGGACACCCCTCGCCGAGCCCGGCGCCCATCGCGCGGTGGATGCTGCCGTCGCCGAGGGGCTGGCGTCGCTGCAGCGCGAGCTGGGGGCGGTCGGCGGCGAATGGGCGCTCTACCGTCCCCAGGGCCCGCCGCTCGATCCGGCCGCCGCGGCCCGCGTGAGCGGCGAGAACCGGATGTTCGAGACTGCGGTGATCGACCTCGACCAGGGGCTCGAGCCCGTGCGGCGTCGCATGAACCGCAAGACCCGCCAGGAGCTGGGGCGCGCGCGGGCCAACGGTCTGACGTTCGGCGAGGAGCCGGGGATGCTGGCGGATGCCTACGCGCTGCATCTGAGCCAGTCGCGGGGCTGGTCCTGGAATCGCCCGCCGCCACTCGAGCTGCTGCGGCGCCTCATGCATTCGACGGCCGCAGGCGTCTCACCCGTGGCGCGTCTCTTCACGGTGCGCGACGCGCGCGGGCTGCTGACCGCGGCGCTGGTGCTCGACCACCGGCACGAGTCCATGGTGTGGTGGAGCGGGTCGCATCGCGACGCCCGGGAGCGGCACGCCTTCGGCTTCCTGCTGTGGTCCATCGCCGAGTGGGCACAGCGCGCGGGCCGCGCCCGCCTCAACCTCGGCGCCAGCGGCGGCAGCGAGGCGGTCTGGGCGTTCAAGCGGGCGCTGGGGGCCACGGGGCAGCGCTACCCGGTGCGCTGGCTCGACGCGCGTCACGCGACCCCGGTCGGGCGCCTGGCCGCCGGGATCCAGGCGCGCCTGCGGCGCGGCCGAGTCCGCGGAGAGCCGGCGTGAGGATCGCCACGCTGTCCAACGCCGCGGTCGTCCATACGCAGCGCTGGGTCGAGCACTTCCGCGCGCGCGGGCACGAGGTGGGACTGTGGTCGCTCGAGCCGGGGCCGCCGCGGCTCGGCGCGCGCCCCCTGCCGCGCCTGCCGCTCCCGGGATTCCTGCGCTACCCGCTCGCCGCGCCCGCGCTGCGCCGCGAGCTCGCGGCCTTCGCGCCCGACGTGGTGGATGCGCACTTCGTTCCCAACTACGGACTCCTGGGCGCGCTGGCGGGCCGGCGGCCGCTCGCGGTCACGGCGTGGGGGTCCGACCTGCTGGTGGTTGGCCCGCGCGACGCGTTGCAGCGGGCGCGCGCGCGGTTCGTGCTCCGGCGCGCGGATCTGGTGCTCGCCGACAGCGGCAACCTCGCCGCCGCGGCGCGCCGGCTCGGCGCCGCGCCGGCCCGCGTCCGCGAGATCCCCTGGGGCGTGGACCTGCGGCGTTTCCGCGACCGCGACGCGCGCGAACCGGGACTGCTGCTGAGCGCGCGCATGCACGAGCCGGTCTACGACATTCCCACGGTGCTGCGCGGGGCGGCCGTGGTGCTCGCGCGCCTGCCCCACGCGCGCCTGGTGGTGACCGGCGACGGCAGCCTGCGGCCGGCGCTCGAACGGATGGCGGCGGAGCTGCTGCCGCGCGGGCGCGTCACCTTCACCGGGCGGCTCGAGCTGGACACCCTCGCCGCTTGGCTGGCGCGCGCCGAGGTCTACCTCTCGGCGTCGCGGTCGGACTCGACTTCGCTCTCGCTGCTCGAGGCGATGGCGTGCGGCGCCGTTCCGGTGGTGAGCGACCTCGAGGGCAACCGCGAATGGGTGGGCGAGGGTGACGGCGCGCGGCTGTTCCCGCCGGGCGATGCCGCCGGCCTCGCCGCGGCGGCGCTGCGCGCGCTCGACGATCCCGGCTGGACCGCGGCGGCGCGCGCGCGCAATCGCGCGGTCGTGACGGAACGCGCGGATCGGGAGGCCAACATGGCCCGGATCGAGGCGCTGTTCGCGGAGTTGGCCGGAGCGGCGCGCGAGCCCGCGGCGGGGCGGAGCGCGAACCGGTGAGCGCCCGCCGCCTGCTGGTGCTCTGCTACTTCTATCCGCCGCTCGCGGGGGGCGGAGTGCACCGCGTGCTCGGCTTCACCCGCTACTTGCCGCGGCACGGCTGGGCGTGCACCGTGGTGTGCGCGGGGGAGGACGACTACTGGGTGACCGACTCGAGCCTGCTCGCGCGCGTCCCGGCCGAGACCGCTGTCGTGCGGGTGCGGGGCGGCAGCGCGCTCTCGGCGTGGCTGGCGTGGCGTCGGCGCGATCGCGGGCGGAGGCCGGGAGGCGTATTCGCCGGGCTGCGGCGGCTGAGCGACTGGTTCCTGATGCCGGACTCCTACGTGGGCTGGGCTCGGCGGGCGCGCAGGGTGGCCGCGGGGCTGCTGGCCGCCGGCGACTTCGATGCGGTGCTCTCCAGCTCGCCGCCGGACAGCGTGCACCTCGCGGCGCTCGACGTGCGCCGCCGCTTCGGGCTGCCCTGGGTGGTCGACTTCCGTGACCCCTGGATTCCCCTCTACTTCCGAGAGCCGCCGAGCGGCTGGCACCGCGCGCGGCAGGCGGCGCTCGAGCGCCGCGTGATCGAGGGTGCCGACCTCGTGCTCACCGCCTCCGCCACGCACGCCGGAATGCTCGGCGCGCGCTCCGGCGCGCGCGCGCGCCGCGTGCTCCACCTGGCGAACGGCTACGAACCGGATGCCGCGACCGCGGCGCCGCCCGCCGCGGCGCTCGCGGAGTCGTTCCTCGTGGTGTTCACCGGCACGCTGTCCCAAATGCCCGACGCCGAGGTGTTCTTCGAGGCCCTCCACGACCTGTTCGCGCGCCGCTCCGAGGCGCGGCGCCGCCTGCGGGTGGTGATCGCCGGCCCCTTCGAGTCCCACTACGAGGACCGCGCGCGCGCGCTCGGGCTCACCGGGATCGTGCGCTTCGCAGGACCCCTGGCGCACGGCGAATCGCGCGCGCTGCAGCGGCGCGCCGACCTGTTGCTGCTGTGGAAATTCCGCGGGTTCCCCACCATGGTGCCGGGCAAGGTCTACGAGTACCTGGATGCCGGGCGCCCGCTGCTGGGATTGCTCGAGGCGCAGGACGAAGTCGCCGAGCTGGTGCGGCGGGCGGGCGGCACCGTCGTCGCGCCCGGCGACCGCTCCGCACTCGCGGACGCGATCGAGCGCCGCTACCTCGCGTGGTGCGAGGGCGGCGCCGCCGCCTCGGCGCGGCCGGATTGGCTCGTGGACCACACGCGCGAGGCCCTGACGGTCCGGCTGGCTTCGGCCCTGGACGCGCTGGTGGAGGCCCGAGCGTGAGCGCCGACCCGCGGCCGCCGCTGAGCCGCGTCGAGCGCATCGGCCTGCTCGGGGCCCTCGCGCTCGTGATGGTGCTGATGTGGCCGCTGCGCCATTACCTCACCGACGACACCTTCATCCACCTCCAATACGCGCGCCACCTGGCTCGGGGCGAGGGCCTGGTGTTCAACCTGGGCGAGCGCGTGTACGGGTGCACCAGCCCGCTGTGGGTGGGGCTCATCTCCGCCGGCGTGGCGCTCGGCCTCGACGGCCTCCGGGTCGCGCGGGTACTCGGCCTGCTCGCGACCCTCGCGTCGGTCGTGCTGTTCTTTCAGCTCATGCGCCACACCCTGCGCACGCCCGGACTGCGCGTCCTCGCCACCCTGACGTGGGCCGCGCACGCCTGGATGCTGCGCTGGTCGCTCTCGGGGATGGAGACCCCGCTCGCGGTCGCGCTGACCCTCGCCGGCTTCGTGGCCTTCACCTCCGGGCCGCGATGGGGCACGCGAGCGGCGCTCAGCGGAACGTCGTGGGCGCTGGCCGCGCTCGCGCGGCCGGAGGGGGTCTTCCTGCTGATGCTGTGGGGCCTGTATCTGCTGCTCGATGCCGATGGACGCGACGGGCTGCGGCGGGCGGTGTTCGGCGTGCTGCCCGCGCTCGCGATCTACGGCGGCTGGCTGGTGTTCGCGCGCTCCTACTTCGGGACCTTCTGGCCGCAGACGCTGTCTGCCAAGACCGCGGGCGCCACCGGTCTCGCCTACGAGATCGGAAACCTCTGGCGCCAGGCGCGCATCGTCGGGGCGAGCGACGGCGTGCTGGTGGTGCTGCTGGTGGCCGCGGTTGCGGCCACCCTGGTCACGGCCGGCCGGCGCCCGTGGCGCTGGGAGCCGGCGCGGCTGCTGCCCTGGGCCTGGACGCTGGGGCTGCCGGCGCTCTACGTCGCGCGCGGCGTGCCGGTGATCTCGCGCTACCTGCTCGTGCTGCTGCCGGTGCTGGCGATGCTGGCCTGGCGCGCGGCCGAAGGCTGGTGGACGGGAGGGGAACCCGACCCGCGCCGGGTGCGGCGCGCGCTGGCGCTCGGTGGCATCGTGGCGGTGCTGTCGCTCGCGCTCAATCTCACGGTCTACCGCGCGGTGGTGGTGCCGCAGGTGCGCTCGTTCACCGCCGGGCTCGAACGCACGCTGGTGTGGTGGGGGCGCTGGCTCGGCGAGCACGCCGCGCCGGGTGACGCCGTCGCGACGCCCGACATCGGGGCGATCGGCTACTTCAGCGGCCGGCGGGTGCTCGACCTCGGAGGCCTGGTGACGCCCGGCATGGTGCCGTTGCTCGAGCAGGCGCCCGAGGAGGACGTCATCGCCGGCTTCGGCTTCGCCGCCGTGGGCCGCCCGGCGTTCCTGGTGGATCGCGACCCGGCGCCCGACCGCCTGCTCGCGGGCGGGCGTTACGCGGCGTGCCTGGTCGCGCTCGGTCACGCCGAGGCGCCGAACCTCGGCATCGCGCGGCCGGGCCCCGTGATCTACACCGTCTATCGGATCCGCTGGTCGGCGTACGACTCGCTCCGAGTCGGGGGCTGATCGGTGCACGCGCGTGCAGTAGGATTCGCGCGTCGCGCGGGAATCATCCGCCTCGTTTTTCTTTGACAGGGGCTTGCAGCGCGCCTAATGTGCCGCCTCGTGGGGACCAGTGGGGAATTGTGGAGCCCAGTGGTAGAGAGTCGTGAACCGAGGCGGGAACCATGTCGTCCTTCTACGGCGGAGAGATCCACGCGATCGACCACAAGGGTCGCGTCAGCATCCCCGCGACGCTGCGTCGCGCCGAGGGGAAGCGGACGTCGATCCCGCGGTTCTTTCTCGCGCCCGGCTTCGACGGCTGTCTCGCGCTCTACAGTCCCGAAGGATGGAACAAGATCGAGGAGCAGCTGCAGGCGCTGCCGCTGGGGGACCGCGAAGCCCGCGCCTTCCAGCGCGCCTTCCTGCGCCACGTGTGCAAGGTGGCGGTGGATGCACAGGGACGGATCACCATCCCACCGTCGCTGCTGAGCCTTGCGGGTTTGGGCAAGGAAGCCCTCCTGCAAGGCTTGATGAATCGCATCGAGATCTGGAACCCCGAGCGCTTCACCGGCGAATCGGATGCGGTCGAAGGCAAGCTCGAGGACATGGCGGCGCGGGTGATCGGAGGCCGGTCGTGAGCAGCACGTTCGCACCCCAGCCGCGCGTGGCCCTGGTGATGAATCTCGATCTGAGCCACGGTCGCCACGGCGCCACGGCCCGGATCGAGCTTCACGAGCGCGACCAGGGACGGGTGGCGCTGGTCCAGCTCGGCGGCTGGCTCGACGCCGTGGCACTCGGCCGGCTCGAGGATACGTTGCGCGACCTCGAGCTGCGGGGCGTGTCCCAGCTCCTCCTCGACTGCGCCGCCGTGCGCCACATCGACTACCGCCTGGTGCCGGCCCTGGTCGCGGCCCTCGATCGCTTCGAGGTGCGCGCGGGCGGGTGCGTGGTGTGCGGGCTCTCGAACTACCTCCGCGACCTCTTCAGGCTCGCGGGCTGCGAATCGAGCATGCGCTGCTGGCCGTCAGCCGCCGAGCTGCTCGAGCCGCCCGCCGCTCCCGAGCCCGGTCGTGAGCGCGCGTCATGAGCCGGTCCTGCTGGCCGAGACCCTGTCGTTCCTCGCGAACGGCGGGGGGCTCTACCTCGACGCCACGCTGGGCGACGGAGGGCATGCCGGGTCGCTGCTCGAGCGCGAGCCGGGCGCCCGCGTGCTCGGCTGCGATCGCGATCCCGCCGCACTCGCCTTCGCGCGCGAGCGGCTGTCGCGATTCGGGGACCGGCTGGTGATCGCCCACGCGAGCTTCCGTGAGCTGCCCGACGCCCACGCGCGGGCGGGAGGCGAGCCGTTCACCGGCGCGCTCTTCGATCTCGGCTTGTCGTCGCGACAGATCGACGATCCCGCCCGGGGCATGAGCTTCATGGCGACCGGGCCGCTCGACCTGCGCATGGACCCGACGCGCGGCGAGACCGCCGTGGAGCGGCTGCGACGCGCGGAGGCCGACGAGGTGGCGGAGGTGCTGCGGACCCACGGCGACCTGCGCGAGGCGCGCCGTCTGGCGCCGGCGCTGGTGGCCGAGGCGCGGCGCGGAGGACTGGCGACGACGCGCGACCTCGCCGCCCTGATCGATCGCGCGCTCGGTGGACGGCCGCATCCGCGCCGCCACGCCCGCGTGTTTCAGGCGCTGCGGATCTGGGTCAACGACGAATCCGCGGATCTCGATGCCGCGCTCACCTGGCTGCCGGGGGCGATGATGCCCGGCGGTGTGGTCGTCACCCTCGCCTATCACTCGGGCGAGGATCGTAAGATCAAGCGCGCGCTGCGCGGCGGGAACCGCCTCCGCCCGTCGCGTCGCCTGCCGGAGTTGACCGAGGAGCGGCCTCCCGAGGGGCCGTGGCAAGAGCTCACCCTGAAAGTCGTGACCCCCTCGAACGAGGAGAGGGCCTCGAACCCGCGCGCACGGAGCGCGAGGCTGCGGGCCTTTCGGAGGAAGTCCACATGAGAGCTGCACTCCGTCGCCCCCGTCCGTCGTGGCGCGCCACCGAGACGCGCCCGTTTCGACCCGAGCTGTGGCTCATCGCCGCAGCCGTGGTCGGCATGCTGCTGGTCGAGGTGTGGCAGAGCTCGCGCGTCACGGAGCTCAGTCTCGGGCTCGATCGCACCCGCACGGCGCTCGTGCAGGCGCAGGCGCACTACCAGTACGCCCGCGCCGATCTCGACCGCCAGGCCACCCGCGCCGAACTCGCCCCGCTCGCATCCGCGCTGGGGCTGGCGCCAGCCGACGCGCAGCAGATCGTCGTGCTGCCCTCCGAGTACCTGGCCGCGGAGCGGCCGGGCGAGCGGCAGGGACGCACCGAACCGCTGCTCGCATGGGCGGAAAGGGCTTCGCGTGTTCTCGTGCCGGAAGCGACGGCGCGCGATCGCGCAGGACACTGATCGACCCAGACGATCGGACCTGACGACCGGATATGACCGGCCGCACCACCGCACCGCGCTTGTGACGGCCCGGCGGTCTGCGTGAACCGCCGTTCCACGGAGGGAAGATTTGGCCCACATGGACATGCGCAGGAGTCGGGTGCTGGTGGCTGCGGCCGGTCTGTTACTCGGGCTGGCCCTGCTGTGGCTGCGCGCGGGCTGGCTCCAGCTCGTGATGCACGAGGCCTACGAGCAGCGGGCCGAGCGGAACCAGGAGCAGCGCGTCCTGATCAAGCCGGCGCGCGGCAATCTGTTCGACCGCTACGGGCGTCCCCTGGCGCGCGACCTACCCACCTATTCCATTTCCGCCGCCCCCGCGGAGATGCAGGACCCGCGCCGCACGGCGCGCGATCTCGCGCGGCTGCTCCATCTCGACCGCCGCCGGCTCGAGCGGCAGTTCGCCTCCCGCCCGCGATTCCTCTGGGTGGCGCGTCAGGTGCCCCCGGCGCCGGGGCAGGAGGTGGCGGGCTGGAGCCGGCGCGGCCTGTACGTCTCGATCGAGACCCGGCGCGAGTATCCGCTCGGCGCCGCGGCGGGAGAGATCATCGGCCGCACCAACGTCGACAACGAAGGGGTGGACGGTCTCGAGCTGCAGCTGGACGGTGACCTGCGCGGGAGGCCGGGCTGGGCCACCCTGATTCGCGACGGGCGCGGCCACTCCCACTCGCTGCCGCGCGGCCTGCGGCGCAGTCCCGAGGACGGCCGCAGCGTCGTGCTGACGCTGGACGCGGACCTCCAGTCGATCCTCGAGTCGCACCTCGGTCACGTGGTGGACACGCTCAACGCCGAGCGCGGCTTCGCCCTGTTCATGGATCCTCGCACCGGCGAGGTGCTGGCCTCGGTGGGCGTGCCGCACCTGCCCCCGGGTCGGGCGCGCAACTGGACCATCACCGACCAGTACGAGCCGGGGTCGACCTTCAAGCTGGTGGTGGCCGCCACCGCGCTCGAGGAGGGGCTGGCGACGCCCGACCAGTGGTTCGAGGCGGCCGCGAACGGCGTGGGGCAAGTGGCGCCCGGCGCGGTGTTCCACGACGTTCACAAGGAGCCGCGCTACCGCTTCCGTGACGCCCTGCGCTGGTCGAGCAACATCGTCATGGGGCGCCTCGGCGTCCTGGTCGGCGACGAACGCCTCTACCGCTACGCCACGTCGCTCGGCTTCGGCAGCATCAGCGGCATCGACTTCCCCGGCGAGGCGAGCGGCCGGCTGCGCAGCCCCGCCCAATGGTCCGCGCGCTCCGCCCCGACCATCGCGATCGGGCACGAGGTGTCGGTGACCCCACTGCAACTCGTGCTCGCCTACGCCTCGATCGCCAACGGCGGCCTGCTCATGCAGCCGCAGCTGGTGCGCGAGGTGCGCACGGCCGAAGGCGAGGTCGTGCGGCGCTTCACGCCCCATGCCTCGCACCGCGTGTTCAGCGAGCGCACCGCGGCGCTCATGCGGGCGCTGCTGGCCGCGGTGGTGGACAGCGGCACGGCGCAGGCGGCCCGGCTACCGGGATTTCACGTCGCGGGCAAGACGGGCACGTCGCAGAAGTACGACGCCAGCATCGGCACCTACGCGCGCGGGAAGTACCTGTCCTCGTTCGTGGGCTTCGCGCCCGCCGAGGATCCGGTGCTGGTCGGCCTGGTGGTGATCGACGAACCCAAGGGCGGGCACTACTACGGGGGCGAGGTGGCCGCGCCGGTGTTCCGCAAGGTGATCGAGGACCTGCGCCGCGTGCCCCATGGCATGTTCGAGTACGACGCGAACCGCGTCGCCGCGCGCCCCCCGGCGCCGGCACCGGTGACGGTGCCCGACCTGCGGCTGATGGTGCCGGCCGCGGCGGAACGGCGGCTCGCGGATCACGAGCTACGCGCCCGTTTCGAGGGCGAGGGCGCGCGCGTCCTCGCGCAGTCGCCGGCGTGCGGCGTGGCGGTGGGACGCGGCTCCAGCGTGACGATGTGGCTGGCCCCCCCGGTGGATTCGCTCGAGCGCTGCATGCCGGATCTCGCGGGTCTCAGCGTGCGCGAGGCCCTGCGCCGGCTGACGAGGCTCGAGCTGCGCCCCCAGATCCTCGGCAGCGGCACCGTGGTGCGGCAGTCGCCCGCGGCGGGGACGGCGCTCGAGCCCGGCGCGGGCTGCCGCCTGTGGTGCGAGCCTGGCGTGCGGGCCGTCGGGCTCGCGCCGGCCCAGCCGGGTATCATGGCGCGAAACGGAGAGCCGTGAGGCTGAAGGAGGTCTTGAGCGACGTGCAGGTGACCGGAATGGCCGCTGACGTGGAGCTGGACGTCACGGGGCTGGCCTACGACTCGCGCCGGGTGCGCCCGGGCGACTTGTTCTTCGCGCTGGCGGGACTCCAGCGCGATGGGAACGCGTACGTCCCCGAGGCGCTGGCGGCCGGCGCGGTGGCGGTGGTGGTGGGCGGGGAGTCCGCGCCGCCGGGAGCGCCCGTGGTGCGCGTGGCCGAGCCGCGCAAGGCCCTGGCCCAGGCCGCCGGCGCGTTGCACGGCCACCCGTCACGCGCGCTCGCGGTGGTCGGCGTCACCGGGACCAACGGCAAGACCACGACCACCTACCTGCTCGATTCGGTGCTGCGCGAGGCGGGGTGGTCCACCGGGGTGATCGGCACGACCGGCTATCGCATCGCCGGCGTGCTGCGCCCGGCGCCGTTCACCACCCCGGAGGCGCCCGAGCTCCAGGCGCTGCTGCACGAGATGCTGACGCGCGGGGTGCGCGCCGCGGCGATCGAGATCAGCAGCCACGCCCTGGTCCAGCGGCGCTGCTACGACCTGGAGTGCGACGTCGTGGTGTTCACCAACCTGAGCCAGGATCATCTCGACTACCACCGCACGCTCGAGGCCTACCTCGACGCCAAGCTCATGCTGTTCGACGGCCGCAACAACGAGCGGCCGTCGAAGCGCGCCGTCGCGGTCGTGAACGCCGACGACCCGCGCGCGCGCGACGTGCTCGCCGCGGCCGCGCGGGGCGGGCTCGCGCCCCGCACCTACGGCGCGACGGAGGGCGCCGACCTCCGCCTCGCGGCGGTGCGGGCCGGGCGGCAGGGGCTCGACTTCGAGCTCGCCGAAGGCGGGGAGACGACGCCGGTGCGGCTGGCACTGCTCGGGCGCTACAACGCCTGGAACGCCGCCGCCGCGTTCGCCGCCGCGCGCGCCCTCGGGGTCGCCCCGGAGGTCGCGGCGCGCGGCCTCGGACGTCTCGCGGGCGTCCCCGGCCGCCTCGAGCGGGTCGAGGCCGGCCAGCCCTTCGGCGTCATCGTGGACTACGCCCACACGCCCGACGCGCTGGCCCGCGCGCTCGAGGCGCTGCGCGAGCACACCGCCGGGCGCGTGCTGCTGGTGTTCGGATGCGGCGGCGAGCGCGACCGCGGCAAGCGCCCGCAAATGGGGCGTGTCGCGGCCACCGGCAGCGAGGCGGCCTGGGTCACGAACGACAATCCGCGCGGCGAGGATCCGCGCGCGATCGCCGGCGAGGTCCTGGCCGGCGCTCCGGAGGGCGCGCTGCGCCTCGAGCTCGACCGCCGTGGCGCGATCGCGGCGGCGATCGCCGCCGCCCGCGCCGGCGACTGCGTGCTCATCGCCGGCAAGGGCCACGAGACCACCCAGACCATCGGCGGGCGCATCGTCCCGTTCGACGATCGCGCGGTGGCGCGCGAGATCCTGGCGCGGGGGGGATGGTGATCGCCGCGAGCTCGGCCGCGCCGGCGCTGACGCTCACCCGCGTGGCGCAGCTGGTGCACGGCGACCTCGTCGTGCGCCAGGTGCCGCGCGACGCCTCCGCGCGCGAGGCCTTCCTGCGCACCGCCATCGAGGGCGCGAGCATCGACACCCGCGCGCTCGAGCCCGGCCAGCTGTTCGTGCCGTTGCGCGGCGAGCATGCGGACGGCCACGACTTCCTCGACGAGGCGTTTCGCTGCGGCGCCGCCGCGGCGCTGTGCGAGCGGTCGCGCCACGCCGCCCTGGCCGGACGCGAGCCCGGACCGCTGATCGTGGTGGAGGACGTCACCGGCGCGCTGCTCACCCTCGCTCGGCGTCACCGCGAGGGCTGGCCGGGCCTGGCGCTCGCGGTCACCGGCAGCGCGGGCAAGACCACCACCAAGGACCTGGTGGCCGCGGCCTTCGCCAGCGCGGGGCCCACGCTCAAGACCGAGGGGAATCTCAACAACCAATGGGGCGTGCCGCTCACGCTGCTGCGGCTGCGCCCGGAACATCGGGTGGCGGTGGTGGAGCTGGCGATGAACCACCCGGGCGAGATCGCCGCGCTCGCGCAGGTCGCGTTGCCCGGCGCCGCGGTGATCACCAACGCCGGCAGCGCCCACCTCGAGCACCTGGGGTCCCTGGAGGCGATCGCGCGCGAGAAGGCGTCGCTGGCCTTCGCGCTCGCGCCCGGCGCGGTGGCGTTCGCGGGCGCGGATTCGCCGCGGCTGCTCGCGGCACTCTCCGGGGCGCCGTGCCGGATCGTGACCTACGGGTTCGCGCCCGCGGCCGACGTGCGCCCGCGGCACGTGGATGACCTCGGCGCCGAGGGCAGCCGCTTCGAGGTCGAAGGTTTCCCGCCGGTGCGGCTTCAGCTGGTGGGCCGCCATCAGGTCGCGAACGCGCTGGCCGCGATCGCGGTCGCTCGCGAATACGGCCTCGATCCCGCCGCGGTGGCGCGGGCGCTCGAGACCCACCGCCCCGGCCGCGGGCGCATGGAGGTGCGACGCGCCCGAGGCGCGACGTTGCTGGTGGACTGCTACAACTCCAATCCCGAGTCCGCGCGCGCCGCGCTCGACACCCTGGCCGCGTGGCCGCGGGCCCGCCGGCGCATCGCCGTGCTCGGCGACATGCTCGAGCTCGGGCCCGAGGCTCCCGCCCTCCATCGCGCGGTGGGGGCGGCGGTGCGCGAGGCGGAGCTGTGGGCGCTGGGCCGCCACGCGGGCGACTACGGGGCCGGTGGCCGGAGCGCGGGGGTCGAGGTGCGCGAGTTCGCGGACCTGCCGAGCCTGCGTGCCGCCGTGGCCGGGGCCCTCGAGCGCGATGTCGTCGTCCTGCTCAAGGCGTCGCGCGGCGTGGCGCTCGAGCGCGTGCTCGAGGGCCTCGAGGCGGAGGGTTAGCGGCGTGTTCTACGAATGGGTCTATCCGCTCCACGAGCTGCCCGGGCTCTCGGCGCTGAACGTCTTCCGCTACATCACGTTTCGCGCCGCGTACGCCGCGATCACGGCGCTGCTGGTGTGCTTCGTCCTGGGGCCGCCGATGATCGAATGGCTCCGGCGCGTCAAGCTCGGGCAGCGGGTGCGGGCCGAGGGACCGCAGAGCCACCTCGCCAAGGCGGGCACGCCGACCATGGGAGGCGTGCTCATCCTCGCCGCCATCGTGGTGCCGACGTTGCTGTGGGGCAACCTCCACTCGCGCCCGTTGTGGCTCGCGCTGCTCGCCACCGTCTGGCTCGGCGCGATCGGCTTCCTGGACGACTATTTGCGCGTCGTCAAGGGGTTCCCCAAGGGCCTGCTCGGGCGCTACAAGCTCACCGGGCAGTTCGCCATCGGGCTCGCGATCGGGCTGATTCTCGTGCTGTGGCCCGAGCCCGGGCTGCCGGGAACGACCACCCACGTCCCGTTCCTCAAGTTCCGCTTCATCGACTTCGGCTGGTTGTTCGTTCCTTTCGTGATCCTGGTGATCACCGGCGCCTCGAACGCCGTCAACCTCACCGACGGGCTCGACGGTCTCGCCTCGGGGTTGATGGCGATCGCCGCGCTGACCTTCGCCGGGATGTGCTACCTCAGCGGCCACATCAAGATCTCCGAGTACCTCAACATCAGCTACCTCCCCTATGGCGGGGAGCTCACCGTGTTCTGCGCGGCAGTGCTCGGGGCCTCGCTCGGCTTCCTCTGGTACAACTGCCATCCGGCCGACGTGTTCATGGGCGACACCGGGTCGCTCGCGCTGGGCGGCGCGCTCGGCACCGTGGCGGTGCTGATCAAGCGCGAATTCTGGCTGGTCCTGGTGGGCGGCGTGTTCGTCGCCGAGGCGATGTCGGTGATGCTCCAGGTCGCGTCCTTCAGGCTGTGGGGCCGGCGGGTCTTCCGCATGTCGCCGCTCCACCATCACTTCGAGCTCAGGGGCTGGGCGGAGTCGCGCGTGGTGCTACGCTTCTACATCGTTGGGGCGCTGCTCGCCCTGCTCTCGCTCTCGACCTTCAAACTCCAATGACGATCGACGCCCGCCACCCGCTTCCCGGGACCCGACCGCTGGTGGTCGGCGCAGCGCGCTCGGGCCTGGCCGCGGCACGCCTGCTGCGCGCCCACGGCCTCGCGGTGCGGGTCTGCGACGCCCGCGCCGCCGCCGAGCGGCCGGAGGCGGCGCGGGACCTCGAGGCGCTCGGGGCCGAGACGCGATGGGGGCGCGACGACCCGGCGCTGCTCGAGGGCCGCGACTTCGTGGTGTGGAGCCCGGGCATTCCGGTCGCGCACCCCACCGCCGCCGCGGCGCGGGCGGCGGGCCTCCCGCTGCTCTCCGAACTCGAGCTCGGCTTCCTCGCCGCGCACGCCCCGCTGGTGTGCGTGACCGGCACCAACGGCAAGAGCACCACGACCGACCTGGTTGGCGCCATCCTGCGCGCCGCCGGGCGCGAGGTGGAGGTGTGCGGCAACATCGGACGCGCCTTGTGCGACGTGGCGGAGTCGGTCGGGCCGACCGGGCTGCTGGTGGTCGAGGTGTCCTCGTTCCAGCTCGAGACCGTGGACCGGCTCAAGCCCTTCGTCGCCACCTGGCTCAACCTCACGTCCGACCACCTCGATCGCCACCACGACTTCGAGACCTACGGGGCTCTCAAGCAGAAGTTGTTCGCCCGGCAGGGCGAGGGGGACTACGCGGTGCGGAACGCGGACGATCCCGAGGTCGTCCGGCGGCGCGCCGGGGCCGCGACGCCGCTCGCGTTCTCCCGCCGCGGGCCGGTGGACGAGGGCGCCTGGCTCGAGGCCGGCGAGATCGCGCTGGCGTGGCGCGGGGGTACCGAACGCGTGCTCCCGTCGCGCGAGCTGCGGCTGCGCGGCCCGCACAACCTGGCGAACGCGCTCGCGGCCCTGGCCACGACCCTGCCGCTCGAGGTCGCTCCCGAGCTGCTGCGTCGCACGCTGCGGAGCTACGCTGGCCTCGAGCACCGGCTCGAGCTGGTGGCCGTCGTGGAGGGCGTCCAGTTCGTGAACGACTCCAAGGCCACCAACGTCGGTTCGCTCGAGGTGGCGCTCGCGAGCTTCGACGATCCGGTGGTGCTCATTGCGGGGGGACGCGACAAGGGACAGGACTTCGCGCCCCTCCTCGAGACCGTGCGCCGCCGCACTCGGCTGGTGGTGCTCATCGGCGAGGGTGCGGAGCGCATCACGACCGCGTGGCCCGGGGTGCCGGTCCGTCGCGCGGCGACGCTGGCGGAGGCCGTGGATCTCGGTTTCGACGCGGCCCGCGCGCAGGTCGCGGCGGGCGGCCGCGTGGTCCTGCTCTCGCCGGGGTGCGCGTCGTTCGACATGTTCTCGGACTTCGAGGATCGCGGCCGGCGTTTCAAGGCCGAGGTCACCCGTCTGCAGACGAAGGAGGCCCACACGTGAACCGCGGCGACCGCTGGCTGCTGGTGCTGCCGCTCGCCCTCACCGCGCTGGGCGTGGTGATGGTGTACTCGTCGAGCGCGATTCTCGGCATCACGCGCTATCAGGATCCCAACTATTTCTTCGCCAAGCAGCTGTTCCGCGCCGTGCTGGGCGTGATCGTGATGCTGCTGGTGTCGCGCGTGCCGCTCCACCGCCTCGAGCGCCTGGCGCCGGCCCTGATCCTGGTCGGGGCCGGGCTGCTGGCGCTGGTCGGGGTGGCCGGGCACATGTCGAACGGCGCGACGCGCTGGCTGCGCCTCGGCATGCTCACCGTGCAGCCGACCGACGTCGGGCGGCTCACGGCGGTCGTGTTCCTCGCCTGGTGGCTCAAGCGCCGCCCGCCGGCCGAGCACGGGCTGGTGCGCGGCCTGTTTCCGCCGCTCGCCGTGGTCGGCGGGCTGGCCGGCCTGATCCTGATCCAGCCCAACCTGAGCAGCGCGACCCTGCTGGCGCTGACCGGTTTCGGAATGGTGTTCCTCGCCGGCGCCCCGCTGCGGCACCTCGCGGTGCCGCTGGGCGTGGGAGCGGTGGTGGGGGCGGTGACGCTGCGCACCCACCCCTACATGATGGAGCGGGTCGAGACCTTCGTCCGCTTCCTCGGCACCGGCACGCTCGACAGCCGAGGCTCCGGCTGGCAGCTCGACCAATCGCTGATCGCCATCGGCTCGGGTGGCTGGTTCGGCCGCGGGCTGGGCGGCGGATTGCAGAAGTACCTGTTCCTGCCCGAGGCGCACACCGACTTCATCTTCTCGATCCTGGCCGAGGAGCTGGGGTTCGTCGGCGTGACCGCGCTGCTCGTGCTGGTGGGGCTGCTCCTGTGGCGCGGGATGCGGGCGACGGCACGCGCCGGAGGGCCGTTCGCGTTCCTGCTCGCCGGAGGGCTCACGCTCCAGATCGGTCTTTACGCGCTGGTCAACCTGGCGGTCGCCACCGGGCTCGCCCCGACCACCGGCCTGCCGCTGCCGTTCGTCTCCTACGGTGGCTCGGCGCTGCTCGCCAACATGGCCGCCGCCGGCGTGCTGTACCGCGTGAGCGCGGCCAACGACGAGCGCGAGGCGCTGGCCCGCCAGCGCTGGTCGCGGGAGACGCCATGAAGGTCGTGATCGCGGGCGGTGGCACCGGCGGACATGTCTACCCCGGCATCGCGGTGGCCGAGGAGATTCGCAACACGCGTCCCTCGTGGGAGGTGCTCTTCATCGGCAGCCGTCGCGGCCTCGAGGTCCAGGCGGTGCCCGAGGCGGGCTTCCGCATCCGCTACATCCTCGCCCGCGGCTTTCCGCGCCGGGCGTGGTGGCGCTGGCCGATGGCCCTGCTCACCAACATCCTCGGGTTCGTCCAGGCAATGTGGGTGGTGGGCGCCGAGCGGCCCGACGTGGTGCTCGGCACCGGCGGCTACGTCAGCGCGCCGGTGGCGCTCGCCGCGGTGGTGCACCGCCGGCCGCTGCTGCTCCAGGAGCAGAACAGCATCCCGGGCATCGCCAATCGCTGGCTCGCCCGCATCGCCAGCGAGGTCCATCTCTCGTTCATCGAGGCCCGCACCTACTTCAAGCGCAAGGACAACCTCAAGGTGAGCGGCAACCCGGTGCGCGCCCACATCCTGAGCGGCGACCGTGCCACCGGGCTCAAGGAGTTCGGCCTGCTCGCCGGCAAGCCCACGGTGTTCGTCTTCGGCGGCAGCCGCGGCGCCCACCGCATCAACGAGGCGGCGCTCGAGGCGATGCGCCGGCTCAAGGGCCGGGTGGATGTCCAGTTCATCCTCCAGACCGGGCGCGAGGACTTCGAGTGGGCGCGGAACCTGGTGGAGATCGAGCAGCTCCCGGCGCGGGTCATGCCATTCATCCGGCGCATCCACATGGCCTATGCCGCGGCCGATCTCGTCGTGTGTCGCTCGGGGGCGATGACCCTGGCCGAGATCGCCGCGTGCGGCACCCCGGCGATCCTCGTGCCGTATCCGTACGCCGCGCACAATCACCAGGTCGTCAATGCCGGCAATCTCGTGGACCGCGGCGCCGCGGCGATGATCCTCGACCGCGAGCTGAGCGGCGAGCGGCTGGCGCAGGAGATCGCCCACTGGCTCAGCGATCGCCAGGCCCTGAGCCGCATGTCGGCGAACTCGCGCACCTTCACCCGGCCCGACGCGGCGGGGAAGATCGTGCTCAGCCTCGAGCGCTGGTCCACCGGGCGCCCCGCGCCGCCGGTGGAACCCGAGGACGACGAGGAGTCCGGCTGATGTACGGGCGCACGCACCGCATCCACTTCATCGGCGTCGGCGGCGTCGGCATGTCGGGGATCGCCGAGGTGCTGCTCACGCTCGGCTACGAGGTCTCGGGCAGCGATCTCAAGCAGAGCGAGACCACCGACCGCCTGCTCGGGCTCGGGGGCCGCATCTTCATCGGGCACGCGGCGTCGAACGTGGAGGGGGCGCAGGTCGTGGTGCACTCGACCGCGATCCGCCCCGACAACGTCGAGCTGATCGCGGCCCGCGCCGCCGACATGACCGTCATCGGCCGCGCCGAGATGCTGGCCGAGCTCATGCGCATGAAGTACGGCATCGCGGTGGGCGGAGCGCACGGCAAGACCACGACGACCTCGATGATCGCCGCGGTGCTGGCGCGCGGCGGCCTCGATCCCACGATCGTGGTCGGGGGCCGGCTCCACGCCATCGGCTCCAACGCCCGCCTCGGCCTCGGCCCGTTCCTGGTCGCCGAGGCGGACGAGAGCGACGGCTCCTTCCTGCGGCTGTCGCCGGCGGTGGTGGTGGTCACCAACATCGACCGCGAGCACCTGGATTTCTTCTCGGGCCTCGAAGAAATCCGGCAGTCGTTCGTCTACTTCGCCAACCGCGTCCCCTTCTACGGGGTGGCGGTGCTGTGCGCCGACGACGAGCAGGTGCGCGAGATCGTGCCGCGCGTGACCAAGCGCGCGCTGCTCTACGGAACCCGGCCCGAGGCCCAGGTGCGGGGCGAGGACCTGCGGCTGTTGCCCGACGGCTCCCGCTTCCGCGTGGTCGGCTTCGGTCGCGAGCTGGGCGAGATCGAGCTGCGGGTCCCGGGTCGCCACAACGTGCTCAACGCCCTGGCCGCGGTGGCGGTGGGGCTGGAGGTCGAGGTCGGCTTCGGGCAGATCGCCGAGGCGCTGGCGACCTTTGGCGGGGTCTCGCGCCGATTCGAAACCCGCGGCGAGGTGAACGGCATACGCGTGGTGGACGATTACGCGCACCATCCCACCGAGATCCGCGCCAGCCTCGCCGCCGCGCGCGCCGCCGGCCGCCAGGTGTTCGCGCTGTTCCAGCCTCACCGCTACAGCCGCACCGGCGCGCTGCGCGAGGAATTCGGCTTAGCCTTCGGCGACGCCGATCGGGTATGGGTGTTGGACATCTACCCGGCGGGCGAGACGCCGCTCGAGGGGGTGAGCGGGAACACCGTGGTCGAGAGCGCGCGGCGCCAGGGCGCCCGCCACGTCGAATACGCCGCCGACCCGCACCAGGCCGCCGCCGCCGCCGCCGCCGCCGCGCGCCCCGGGGACCTGGTGATCACCCTCGGCGCGGGCGACGTCGGGAAGCTGGCCGACGAGATCCTGCGCCTGCTCGCCCGCGAGCTGGGCGTGGCGGGGAGCAAGGCCTGATGGCGCTCTACCAGGGACGTGCCCTGCGAGACGATCGCCCGCGGCGCCCGACCGGACGCCTGCGGCGGATCGCCCGCGTGCTCGGCATGCTCGCGCTGCTGGCGCTGCTCGCGCACCTGCCGTGGCAGGGGCTGCGGCGGCGCTTGGGCGTCGTGACCCGCATCGACGTCGAAGGCGTGCACTACGTGCCCAGCGAGCGCGTGCTGGCGATTGCCGGCCTCGCCCCGGGCCAGGACCTGTTCTCGCTCGAGCTCGACCGCGCGCGCCAGGCGCTGCTGCTCCATCCCCGGGTGGCGGGGGCGGTCGTCGAGCACCGCTGGCTTCGCGGCCTGCGGGTCCGCATCCAGGAACGGTTGCCAGTGCTGCTGGTCCAGCACGGCGTACCGTGGGAGCTGGACTCGGCCGGCGTGCTGCTGGCGCCGCTGCAGCCGGGCGTGGTGGCCGACGTGCCGCTGCTCACCGGGCCGCGCTTCGACGCGCTGCCGGCCGGCGCGCAGATCCGCAGCGAACCGGTGGCGCGCGGGCTGGCGTGGGCGCAGGCGCTCGCCGAGCGTGAGCTGCAGCTCAGCGGCCGGGTGTCGGAGGTGGACGTTTCCGATCCGTCGTCCACCGGGCTCACGCTGCTGGGCGGTACGCGCGTGCTGGCGCCGGCGTGGCCGCCGGGCACGCGCCGCCTCTCGGCGCTGCGCGTGGTGCTCGCCGATCTGGAGCGGCGTGGGACGGTGGCCGAGCAGGTGGACCTGCGCTTCGAGAACCAAGTGATCGTGCAGCCCCTCGAGGGCCCGAAAATCCCTCGCGACGGCCCGCGCAAGGGCTGACCGCGATGGCACAGGGAGGTGAGTAGGACCATGGGACAGGCAGGGCGGACGTACGTCGGGCTCGACATCGGAACCACCAAGATCTCGTGCATCATCGCCGACATGAACGGTGGGGCCGAGCTGCGGGTCGTCGGGGTCGGCACCGCGACGAGTGAGGGCCTGCGCCGCGGGGTGGTCGTCGACCTCGAGAAGACCGTGGCCAGCATCCAGCGCGCGGTGGACGAGGCGGAGCGCATGGCGGGCATGTCGATCAAGAGCGTCTACGCGGGGATCGCGGGAGATCACATCCGCAGCATCAACAGCCGCGGCGTCATCGCGGTCTCGCGCAAGGACAACGAGATCGGTCCGGCCGACGTCGAGCGTGTGATCGAGGCCGCCAAGGCGATCGCGATCCCGATGGATCGCGAGATCATCCACGTCATCCCTCAGGAGTTCATCGTCGACGACCAGAACGGCATCAAGGACCCGGTGGGCATGAGCGGCGTGCGGCTCGAGGCGGAGGTCCACATCATCACCGGGGCGGTGACCTCGGCGAAGAACATCTGCCGCTCGATCCAGAGGGCCGGCCTCAAGGTGTACGACCTGGTGCTCGAGCCGCTGGCATCGAGCCACGCGGTGCTCGGCTCCGACGAGCGGGATCTCGGCGTAGTGCTGCTCGACTGCGGCGGCGGCACCACCGACGTCGCGGTGTTCTTCGAGGGCTCGATCCGCCACACGGCGATCGTGCCGTTCGGCGGGGCGAACGTCACCAATGACATCGCCATCGGGCTGCGCACGCCCATCGACAAGGCCGAGCAGATCAAGATCCAGCACGGAGTCGCCCTGGCCGCGCTGGTTTCGTCGGAGGAGATGCTGACGGTCTCGGGCGTGGGCGGTCGCGCCGACCGCCGCATCTCGCGACACGTGCTGGCGTCCATGATCGAGCCGCGCATGGAGGAGATCTTCGTCCTGGCCAACAAGGAGGTGAAGAAGAACCACTTCGCCGAGTTGCTCGGCGGCGGCGTCGTGCTCACCGGCGGGACCTCGCTGATGCCGGGCGTCGTCGAGCTGGCCGAGCAGGTGTTCGAGATGCCGGTGCGGCTCGGAGCCCCCCACGGGCTGGGCGGGCTCTCGGCGAACGTCGCCGATCCACGATTCTCCACCGGCGTCGGGCTGGTGCTTCACGGCGCGCTCAGCGAGAGCGGCGACACCAACGGAAGGGAGCGTCGCGGATCGTCGGACCGCCGGAGCGGTTTCGACCTGCGCCGCTGGTTCAGCGACTTGTTCTAGACCCATCACCGCCTCACCCCTGGAGGGCGTCGCGCGGCCGGCGGAACGGCCGCCGCCGCGGGTCCGCCGGGGAGGGCACAGGGAGTGGTGCCATGTTCGAGCTGGAGATCGAGACCACCTCGTCGGCGAAGCTCAAAGTCATCGGATGCGGAGGCGCCGGCGGCAACGCCGTCAACCGCATGATCGGCGCCGGCCTGCGCGGCGTGGAGTTCATCGTCGCCAACACCGACATGCAGGCGCTCAACCAGTCGCTGGCGCCCCACCGGATCCAGATCGGGCTCAACTCCACACGCGGTCTCGGGGCGGGGGGCGATCCGTCGGTGGGCCGGCGCGCCGCCGAGGAGGACGAGCCGGGGATCAGCGATGCCCTCAACGACAGCGACATGGTCTTCATCACGGCGGGCATGGGCGGCGGCACCGGGACCGGCTCGGCGCCGGTGGTGGCGCGGCTCGCGAAGCAGACCGGGGCGCTGACCGTGGCGGTGGTGACCAAGCCGTTCCTCTTCGAGGGCCGGCGCCGCATGCGGCAGGCCGAGGAGGGGCTCGCGGAGCTGCGCGCCGAGGTCGACACCCTGATCGTCATCCCCAACGAGCGCCTGCTGGCGGTGGTCGAACGCGGCACCGCGCTGTCGGAGGCCTTTGCCGTGTGCGACGAGGTGCTGCTCAAGGCGACCAAGGGCATCTCCGACCTGGTGACGGTTCCCGGGCTGGTCAATCTGGACTTCGCCGACGTCAAGGCGGTGATGTCGAACCGCGGCAATGCGCTGATGGGCACCGGCCGCGCCTCGGGGCCGTCGCGCGCCGCCGAGGCGGCGCAGGCCGCGGTCTCGAGCCCGCTGCTCGAGGACGTCTCGATCGCCGGCGCCGAGGGGGTGCTGGTCAATATCACCGGCGGGCGCGACCTCACGCTGCACGAGGTCAACGAGGCCGCGGGGGTGGTGGTGAGTGCGGCGGGAGACGACGCCAACGTCATCTTCGGGGCGGTGATCGATCCCAATCTGGACGGCGAGATGATCCTCACCGTGATCGCCACCGGATTCGGGGCCACCGAACCGCGGCTCAAGCTGCTCGATCGCACACGTGCCGCGGTCGCCGCCGCGACGCCCCGCGCCGGGGAGGACGAGGAGGACCTGCGTCACCCGCAGCCGTGGAAGCGCGGCGAGGAGAGCGCCGCGCGGCCCAATCGCTGGGGCCGCAGCGCCACGCGCGGCGAGTCGCTGGAGGTGCCGACATTCCTGCGCAAACAGATGGACTAGGGCGCCGTCCGCACACGCCCGCGGGTCAGGCGCCGCGGGGGTCGCTTCCGTCGGGCGCGGTGCTCGACGCGCCCACCCTCCCTGGCTCCTGCGCGTCTGCGGAGCTCGCGCGGAGGTCCCCGCCCGCGGAGGCCCGCCGGGCACGGAGCACGATGCAAGCGACGCCCGCGACGCCTCGTCCGCGGGCGCTCGAGAACGGCGCCCGGAGCGTGTCGCGAGGCCGAACGCGGCGCGGTGAAAGGAGGGGGAGCTGGGCTTCTTCTCTACTCTGTTGAAGTGGGGCCACAACCGCCATTACAACCGCGGCATGCTGCACTTCAACCGCGGCGAATTCGCGCGCGCGGCGGCGTGCTTCGAATCGGCGCTGGCCGAAGTGCGCGATCCCAGCGACCCCGACCACTCGCTCGCCGCGTGCTACGCGGCCGAGGCGCGCGCCCAGCTCGGGCTGGCGTTCTTCCACGCCGGTGATTTCGCGCGCGCCGAACAGGAGTTCACCCGGGCGCTCGAGGAAAACCCGAACTTTCCCGACCTCCGCTACTGCCGGGCGCGCATCTACGAGCGCTCGGGGCGGCTCGCGGAGGCGATCGCCGACCTCGAGCAGGCGATCGGCGAGCATCCGCACTACCTCGACGCCTGGCTGCTGCTCGCGGTGTGCCGCGGGCAGCTCGGCGACGCCGAGCGCTCGACCGCGGCGCTCGAGCGCGCCTGCGCCCTCGGGCTCGAGCTGCCGGCCGGGGTGTCCGCGGCGCGCACCCTCACCTGGGGCGTGGCGGACTGGCAGGGCCTGGGGCGCGGCGCGGCGGCCGCGGCGGCCGCGGCGGAGCCCAGCGCGGCCCCGCGGGCGCTCCAGGAGGCGCTCGAGCGCTACGGCGCCGGTGACCTCGCCGGAGCGGCCGAGGAGCTGCGACGGGCGGTGCGCGAGCGCCCCGGCTTCGCGGATCTCCGCTGCCGGCTCGCCGGGGTGCTGCTCGAGGCGGGCGCCGTGGACGAGGCGCTGGGCGAGCTGGAGCAGGCGTTGCGCATCAATCCCGGCTACCTCGAGGCGCGCCTGCTCGCGGCTCGCGCGCGCCTCGAGCGGGGGGAGGCCCCCGAGGCGGTGGCCCACGTCGAGGCCGCGCTCGCCGCGCACCCCGAATACCCCGACCTGCACTTCTGGCTCGGGCTCGCGCGATTCCGCTCCGGCGACCTTGCCGCCGCCGCCACCGCGCTGGAGCGGGCGGTGGCGCTCAACCGGCAGTTCGCCAGGGCCCAGCGCCTGCTCGGGCTGGTCTACCACGTGCTCGGCCGCCCCGAGGATGCGCTGCGGGCGATCCGCCGCGGGCTGGCGCGCGACCGCGAGCTGCCGGGCGCGGCCATCGAGGTCGCCACGGTGCTCGCGGCGCGGGGGGAGGAGAGCACGGCCGAGACCGAGCTGCGCCGGGCGCTGGCGGTCCAGGCCGATTACCCGGACCTTCACCTGGCACTGGGTCGCCTGCTCGCCGCGCGCGGGGAGCTCGAGCGCGCGGCCGACGCCTACCGGGCGGCGCTGGCGCTGGAGCCGGCCTATGCCGCGGCGATTCGCGACCTGGCCGAGATCGAGATCGCCCTCGGCGCCCCGGCTGCTGCCGTGGCGCGGCTCGAAGCGCTGATCCTGACCCATCCGGAGTGGGCCGACGCCCACGCCCTGTTGGGCCGCGCGCGGATGCTGAGGGGAGATGCGGCCGGCGCCGAGACCGCGCTGCGCGCCGCCCTGCTGCTGAACCCCGGCTTCGCCGCGGCGCGCGCCGAGCTGGGGTGGGCGATCCTCGCGCAGGACCGCAGCCGCGATGCCGACGCCGAGTTCGCCCGGGCGGTCGAGATCGACCCGCTGAGCGCGCTGGCGCGACAGCAGCTCGAATGGCGCGAGCTGCTCGCGGTGCATCGGGAGGAGGAGCAGGGGCCGGCGCCCCCCGACTCCGGCGGCAGGGCCGGCCGCGCGCGCGGGGCGCGCCGGGACGTCAGGCGCTGATCAGCTTGCGCCGGCCGCGGGTCGCCTTCTGCACGCGGTTGCCGCGCAGGCAGCGGGTGCAGACGTCCAGGTTCCGCACCCGTCCTTCGACGAGCGCGCGCACGCGCTGGAGGTTGGGCCTCCAGACGCGTTTCGTGATGTTGTGCGCGTGGCTCACGTTGTTGCCCGTCATCTTGCCCTTGCCGCAGATCTCACACTGGTGGGCCACTGCTGATCCTCCCGGAGGGCCTCGTCGGCCGTGGAGTTGAGGGTGAAGAAAGGCGCTGGACCATAGCAGCCCGGGAATGTCGCTGTAAAGCGCCGCCGGCGGGCCCCGCGGGCCCCCCGGCCCCCGCTGGGCCACGGCGTCGGCTACCATGCCGGGGACGCGGGAGGATCGGGCCATGAGCGGGAGGGAGAAGCAGGCGCCGGGGGTCGGAGTGGGCGCGGCGCGGGTGCGGGCCGGGCCTCCCGGCGGCGCCTCCCCGGCACCGGCGCGGCGGCGGCTCGAGCCCGGCACCCGGATCCAGTTCCTTCCCGGAATCGGCCCCAAGCGCGCGCAGCTCTTCGAGCGCCTCGAGCTGGTCACGCTCGAGCACCTGATGCGCCACTACCCGCGCGCCTACCTCGATGCCCGGCGGTTCGTGCCGATCGCGGCCCTCCGCCCGGGCGAGCTGCTCACGGTGAGCGGTACGGTGCGCCACGCCGCGGCGCTGCGCACCCGCGGCGGACGCGCGGACTTCGTCGCCACGCTCGAGGACGACAGCGGCACCGTCGGGTGCTACTTCTTCGGCCAACCCTTCCTGGCCCGCACGCTCAAGCCCGGCGTGCGCGTGGTGGTGAGCGGCGAACTCGACCCGATCGAGCGACGCCTGTTCAACCCGCTGTTCGAGGTGTTCGAAGGGGATCTCGAGGAGCTGCTCGACGTCGGGCGCCTGGTGCCGGTGCACCCGCTCACGCGCGGCGTCACCGCGCGGGGCATGCGCCGCGCGGTGCGCCTGGCGCTGGATGCCGCCGCCGCCGCCGTGGCGGACCCGGTGCCGGCCGAGGTCGCGCGCGCCCACGGGCTCGGGCCGCTGGCCGAGGCGCTGGAGCAGATCCACTTTCCCGACGACGATGCCCGGCTCGCGACGGCCCGCCGCCGGCTCGCATTCGAGGAGCTGTTCCTGCTCCAGACCGTGCTCGAGGTGCGGCGCCGGGCGCTCGGCGAGCAGGGCCGGGGCCTGAGCCTCACCGGCTCCGGCGCCCTGGTCCGGCGGGCGATCGCCGCACTTCCCTTCACGCTCACGCCCGACCAGGCCCAGGCACTCGAGGAGATCGAGGCCGACCTGCGCGCGCCGCGGCCGATGCACCGGCTGCTGCTCGGCGACGTCGGGAGCGGCAAGACGGTGGTGGCGCTGCTCGCGGCCCTCCACGCCATCGAGGGCGGCCTTCAGGCGGCGTTCATGGCGCCGACCGAGATCCTGGTGCGCCAGCACGCGGCGACCCTCGCCCGGCTTGCCGTGGCGGCGGGGGTGGAGATCGTCACGCTCACCGCCGCCACGCCCACCGCCGAGCGGCGCGCCGTCGCCGCGCGATTGCAGGCGGGCGAGCCGTTGCTCGCGGTCGGCACCCATGCCCTGCTCGAGGAGAAGGTGCGCATGCCGCGTCTCGGCCTCGCGATCGTGGACGAGCAGCATCGCTTCGGCGTGCGCCAGCGCGCGACGCTGGCGCACAAGGGCGTGATCCCCGACGTGCTGGTCCTCACCGCGACGCCGATCCCGCGCTCGCTGGCGCTCGCCTACTACGGCGACCTCGAGGTCAGTCGGCTGCGGGCGCGTCCCCCGGGGCGCGGCCGGCTGGTGACGCGGATCGCCGGGGAGCAGAAGTTCCCGCAGGTCATCGAATTCATGGCCCGCGAGATCGGGGCGGGGCGCCAGGCGTTCGTCGTGGTCCCGGTCATCGAGGAGGGCGCGCGCGTCGAGCACCGCGCGGCGGAGGTGGAATTCGAGCGCCTGTCCCAGCACCCGTTGCTGCGCGGCTTCCGCGCCGGGCTGCTGCACGGACGCCTGCGTCCGGACGCCAAACAGCAGGTGATGGAAGAGTTCGCCTCGGGCGCGATCCAGATGCTGGTCGCGACCTCGGTGGTGGAGGTGGGGGTGGACGTGCCCAACGCCAGCCTGATGGTGATCGAGAACGCGGACCACTTCGGGCTGACCCAGCTGCACCAGTTGCGTGGGCGGGTGGGGCGCGGCGAGCACCGCGCGGTGTGCGTGTTGGTGCCGGGCCCGGGCGCCGGAGCGCTCGCCCGCGAGCGGCTCGAGGTGCTCACCCGGACCGACGACGGCTTCGCCATCGCCGAGGAGGACCTGCGCCTGCGCGGGCCGGGCGAGCTGTGGGGGACGCGCCAGAGCGGGCTGCCCAGGCTCCGTCTCGCCGACCTGCGCGACGAGCCGCTGCTGCTCGAGACCCAGGCCGCGGCGCGGGCCGCGGTGCAATCCGACCCGCGGCTGGCGGCCCCGGAGCACGGCATGCTGCGCGAGACGCTCCTGGCCCGCTACAGCGAGCCCCTGGCGCTGGCGCTCGCCGGATGAAAGCGGAGTTTCCACTGCGGGGGTTTTTGCGGCAGAATGCCGCCATGGGCAAGCCCGCACGCAAGCCGGACTCCATGACCGTCAGCTGTCCCCACTGCTCGAGCCGCTACCTTCTGCCCGAACGGCTCATGGGGAAGGCCGGGGCGAAGGTGCGCTGCCCCCAGTGCCGCAAGGCCTTCGTGGTCAGGAGCCCGGCCCCGGCCGATGAGAAGGCCTCCGGAGCGGCGCCCATCGAAGTCCCGCCGCCGGCCGAGGCGAAAGCGGCGGTGATCGCCACCGACGTTTCGGAGCCGGCCGAGGAGCAGCCCGCGGCGCGCGAGCCCCTGGAGGCCGGGACCGCGACCCACGGCCGCGCCGCCGCCGGGCCGGAGCCCCCGCCCGGTGCGAGCCCGGCCGAGATCGCCCGCATCCTGCTCGACGATCTGAACGCGCGCTCCGGCGAGGCCATGGTCCAGGCCCTGGCGCGCGGCCATCTGTTCGCGGAATTCGGGCGGGACCTGGTGGCCGTCTTCGAGGAGTACCGCCGGCGCGCGGGCCCCGAAGCCGGCTCGGGGCCTTTCCGCGAAGCGCTCCGCGAGCGGTGGGGAGTGGACCTGAGCCCGGTGGCCGACAAGGACTAGCCTGGACTATTCAGTGCGCCGCCTGCGACCGCGATCTGCGCGCCATCCGCGGCGTCGTTCCACCGGCCGCTTCCTCGACGTGAGCGACACGGGACCCGCTTCGCGGGTGCCCCTCGCGGCCGGTGGAACTCCTTGCGGCTGTCGCGCATCTCGCGGTCTCGGCTGGCGGTTCATGAATAGTCCAGGCTAGGCTCCGTCCGCAAACGCCCGCGGGCTGCGTTGCGCGGGCGGCTCTTCGCTCCGACGTGGCCGGGCACCGCGCGCAGCGTGGTCGGCCACGACTCCGCTCCTCGCTCGACCGCGACGCCTTGCCCTCGGGCGTTTGCGAACGGGGCCTCTACCGCTGCCGCGCCCGCTGCCGGCGGGCGCCTACTTGAGCAGCTTGAAGGCGTGCCCCCACTCGTTGCGCAGGAGGCCCGGGATGCACCACAGCATGCACAGCGGCTCGATCGCACGGGCGGCCTGGACGCGGCCCATGTCCGCGGTTTCCCAGCCGAACTGATCGAGAACGCCGCTCACGGTCTGCTTGGCCTGCTCGTCGTCGCCGCAGATGAACATGGTGGGCTTGCCGCCCGGGTACTGCGGGTGGACCATGCGCGCGTTGCCGACGGAATTGAACGCCTTGACGAAGCGCGCGTCGCGGAACTCGCGCTGGAACCGCTCCATGAGCGATTCGTCGAGGCTGGTGAAGAATTTCAGCACGCCATGGGTGGGCGGTGCGTCCGCGATCGGGTTGGTCGCGTCGATCACCGGCTTGCCCGCGAGGTTCGACGTCCCCGCGGCGCGCAGGGCGTCGGCCGCCACCGAGCCCTTGACGGCGAGCACGATCAGCTCGCCGAAGCCCGCCGCGCCGGCGAAGCTGCCGGTGCGGCCCTTGGGATTCTGGGCCGCCCACTCCGCCAGCTTGGCGGGCGTCCGCGTCCCGAGCATCACCTCGTGGCCGTGTTGAAGAAAGCCGCCGGCCAGCGCCTTGGCCACGTCACCCGATCCGAGAATTCCGACCTTCATGCCGTGCTCCCCCTGGAAGAGTCGCTCGCATCGCGCGAGACGAGTGGACTCCGGCCCGCGCCTGCGGTGCGGATCGGAGGAGGTTTTGCAGCCAGGGCGCGACCCGCATCGCGCGCCCGACGCCGGGCAGCTTGCGCTCGGCGGGCGATGCCGGCGACCGCGGACGCCCACCCGCCGCGTTGGCTTGGATGAGTCGAAGCCGCCATTGGCTCGGGCTTTTTCAAGCGGCTCCGCGGTGCGCCGTCCCACAACGCGCCGACGGAACGCCCTCCCGCACGGGCTCGACACTCCTCCGCCGCCGGGCGAGGAGCAGCGCGCCGAGTCCCCGAGCGAGCGCCATGAGCGGGCCCCGCCGCCCGGCGTAGAGGCCGAGGACGTAGGCCCAGCCGATCGGATAGCCGCGCCGCGCCTTCCTCGCCAGCGGTCCGAGCCGCTCGAAACCGGCGTGCTCGAGCTCGACGCGCGTGCGGCCGGCCGCCGCGGTGAAGCGCACCTCGATGTCCTGCGCGATGGCGGGATCGCGCCCGGGGTGCCAGGTGAAGGCCACCCGGCGCGGCGGGTCCCATGCGGTCACGGTTCCCCAGACGCTCTCGCGCCCGCCGCGGATGCGCTCGACGATGCGACCGCCCACCCGGCCTTCCATCGTCACGCCCTCCGCCTCGCCTTGTCCCACCGAATGCGAGGCGAGCGGCCACCAACTCGCCATCTCGGCGGTGAACCGATGGAACGCCTGCTCGGGAGAGGCTTTGACGGTCACGATCTTTCGAATCGGGGTGAACACGGGAGTGGTTTGGGGCCTGGTCATGGGTCTCGCTCCTCGCAGGACCGTGCGTGGCTCCTGAGCACCTCGGTCCACATGCGATCCGCGTACGCGCGCATCACCGCGATGCCCGCCGGATCGGCACGGTATAGGCGCCGGCGTCCGTCGGGCCGGCTCCGCACCAGCCGCGCCCGCCGCAGCACGGCCAGATGCTGGGACACCGCGCCGGCAAGCGCGGGATCCGCGTGGCGCCGGCGGAAGCGGGGGCCTCGGGAGTTACGGGGCCTCCATCCGCCCCGACTCGCGCCGGCCCCCCAGGATGGTGAGCGCGCCCGCGAGCGCCACCAGTACGGCGCTCACCAGCAGCGCCGCCTCGGTCCCGAAGAAGCGCGTCACCCACGCCGCCACCGTCACCGACGCCAGGAACATCAGGCGCATCAGGAAGTCGCGCGCGCTGAACACCCGCCCGCGCTGGCGCGGCTCGGTGCCCTCCTGGAGCAGGGTCTCGGAGAGCACGAAGGCCGGCGCGGCGGAAAGGCCGATCAGGAACCCGGCGATCGCGAACACGGCGAATCGCGTGCTCACCGCGAAGACCACCAGGCCCGCGCCCACCAGCACCAGGCCGCCGCCGAGCAGCACCGGGCGGGGCAGCCGGCGCCCGTGCGTGTTCACCCACCAGGTGCCGAGCCCGGCGCCGAGGCCGAGCACGGTGAGCAACACGCCCAGCCGCTCCATGCCGGGGATCGCCGCCGCCCGCTGGATGTGCTGATTGCCGGCCACGTGCAGGAAGCCGCCGCCGATCCACACCGCGGAGAGTCCGATCAGCGCCACCCACACCGCCCGCCGTCGGCGGGTGAGGCGCCAGCCCTCGCGCACCTCCTGCAGGTAGCTTCCCGCCGAGATCTCGGGCGGTGGGGTCGTGACCGCGTGCGGCTGGTAGCGGACGAGCGCGAGCGCCACGACCGAGACCAGGTAGGTGCCGGAGTTGATCAGCAGCGCGGTGGGCCAGCCCCAGTGATCCACGATCCATCCACCGAGCAGCGCTCCAATCGCGGTGGAGGCGATGCCCGCCCCCGACAGCAGGGCGTTCGCGGTGAGCAGCTGCTTCGGGGCCACGATCTCCGGGGTGATGGCGCTCTTCGCCGGGAGAAAGAAGACGTTGGCGGTGAACAGGGCGAAGACCAGCGCGTAGACCGGCACCGTGTGGTGGAGCATCGCGTAGGCGAGCGGGATGAGCAGCACGATGACCGCGCGGATGAGATCGGAGACGATCAGCACCCGCTTGAGGTTCATCCGGTCCACCCAGGCGCCGGTGAACGGGGCGAACAGCAGCACCGGCGCGAGCATGACGTTGGCGAGCAACGACAACAGCCAGGGGGAGTTGGGATCCCGGAACTGGCGGGTGTGCTCGGCGAGCAACCCGACCAGGGCCAGGTAGGTGAGCCGCTCGCCGAGAATCGAGATGAGCTGCCCCCACCACAGCGCCGCGAAGTTGCGCTGGGTGAGGATGGGCGGCGGCTCTGGGGCCCCTGGGCCGTCCGGCGGCTCACCGTCGCCGGCGGTCGCTCCGGCGCTCGTCGCGGTCGAACGACTCGGGCGTTTCGACCGTGTGAGTCCGTGCACGCGACGCCTCTCCGCTCGATGCCCGCCGGGGTGCGGCGCGCCCGCACCCATCGCCCGAAACGTGCCCCCCGCTCCCGCGGGCGAGAAGCGCTGCGCGTGCGGCCGCCGGATCGCGTCCCGCCCTGACCGCCCGAAGCTACGACGCGCCGCGGCCGCGGCGCAACCGCCGGCGTGGGGCGCCGGGCCCCGGGCGCGCCCGCCGCTCGGCCTGGTCCAGAGCGCGCGCGATCGCCACGGTGCGGAACGCCGCGGTGGCGGTCGAGGCCAGGGCGATGAAGGCCACCGCCAGTACCAGCAAGCTGCCCGCGGCCCAGTGGAGGGCGGTGACCGCCACCGGATCGAGCAGCGACGCCAGCGCGAGCAGCACCAGGCGTTCGGCGCGCTGCATCAGCCCGCCGCGAAAGCTCACCCCCAGGCCCTCGCCGCGGGCGCGCGTGTAGCTGACCAGCAGCGAGCCGCCCAGGGCCAGGGCCACCGCGAGGATCCTCAGCGGCGACCCGGCGTAGAACATGGCCATGCCGGCGAAGGCGAAGGCCTCGGCGAATCGATCGAGCGTGGAATCCAGAAACGCGCCCGCGGGCGAGATCATGCCGCGCGCGCGCGCGATGCGGCCGTCGAAGACGTCGGCCGCGCCGCCGAGCAGCACCAGCCAGCCGCCCGCCGCCGGGGCGCCCTGAGCGTAGGCCACCCCGGCCGCCGCACCGAGGCCCACGCCCGCGAGATTGAAGACCAGCGGGGACACGCGGGCGCGCACCAGCGCCCGCTCGAGCGGCGCGATGACCCACATCAGCCAGTCGCGCACCCAGTGGCCGAGCAGCACGGTGGTGGGGCGGGCCGCCACCTCGGGGTCGCGGGGCCGTCCGCGCGAGACCAGCGCGTAGAGCGGCATGGTGAGCAGCAGGGCGGCCGCCGCGGCCAGAGCGAAGGCGTCGAGCGGGCTCATCGGCCCCGCCCGGACCGGCGTCCGCGCAGGACGCGGATCGCCTTGGCCCACAGGAACACCAGCGGCCAGCGGCGCTCGCGACCGGTGAGCTCGATGGTCACGCCGGCACGTCGCTCGACCTTGTGCACCACGTAATCGAGCCAGCCGTCGTAGAGCGCCACGTACTTGCCCCAGCGCAGTGTCGCCCGCGCCTTGCTGGCGGCGAGGAAGCCGCGTGACCGCAGCCGAGCGAGCCGGCCCGGCGGACGCGGATCCCGGTACGCCGCGCCGTCGCGCGCGACCCGGCCGCGGGCCGCGAGGTGCTCGAGCAGGGCGGCGTACATCGGCGACAGGGTCTCGCGCTGGGCCGCGATCAGCGCGTCGAGGCGCTCCGCGCCCTCCGGGCGGATCTCGGCGGCGTAGGAAACCCGCAGGAGCGCCGTCCAGTAGGATTCGGCCGCGAAGCTCGAGGGGAGGTGGGCGCGGCCCCAGTCGAAGGTCGCCGCCCGTGCCGCGACCAGCGCGTCGACGACCGTCGCGCGCGCGGCATCGTCGCGGGCCCAGGCGAGTTGGACCTGCTGGAACAGGCGCGCGCGCGTGAAGTTGTCCTTCGCCCGCGGCGAGCAGGCGCGCCTGAGGTCGGCGAGGCTCAGGACCGCGCACTTGGCCTCCTCAGGCGGGCTCCCGGCCGAGACCGCGATCACGTTCGGCGGCAGCATCCGGTTGAGCAGGGCCGCTCCCGCCGGGGCGAGCCGCAGCCGCCCGGTCGCCGCCAGCGCCCGGTAGCCCTCGGCGTAGCGCTCCAGGATCACGAAATAGTCGCGAGCGCTATCCGCGGTCACGCCCGATCCCTGGGCGTGGGAGCCGTAGTGGAGGAGGGCGAGCGTGCCCGGTCCGAAGGCGCGGGCCAGGCCGCCGGCGATCCGCGCCGCGGCCGGGTCCGGCGGATGCTCCAGATCGCGCGCGAGGGCCGCGCGCAGGGCGGGATCAGCAGGCGGCATCGGCATGCCGCGAGGTGGCGGGGGGGCGGCGCGCATCCGCCCCAGGGCTTCGACCATGCGCGCGCGCAGCTCGCGAACGAAGCCGTCGTGAGCCGCGGGGTCGGCAGGGGCGGTGAACGGACCCAGCACCACCGCGCGGGCGGATGTCCCCGCGAGCCGGCGCGCGACGTCGCCCAGGGTCCGCAGCCGCCACCAGCCGTCCACCACGACGGCATAGACCGGGCGGCCCGCGACGCGGGGGAGGATGATCCGCAGGCCCGAGGTCATGAAGGGCAGCATCTCACCATTGCGTGAGCGATGTCCTTCGGGAAAGATCAGCAGGGATTGCTCGCCTCGGGCGACCTCGTCGGCCGCGGCCGCCAGGGTTTCCCGCTCCTTTTCGGTGACCCGGCCGCCCTGGGCGACGAACGGGCAGCGGGCGAGGTGCATGATGTAGGAGATCCCCGGGATCCCCCGCGCATAGCTTGCGCGCGTCGGAATGAGCGGGTAGGGTCCCGGCCCGAGCAGGAAGGCCAGCGGCACGTCGAACAGCGACTGGTGATTCATCAGCACGAGACAGCTCTCCCCGGGGAGGGCGCCCTCGACCTCCAGCCGCAGGCCGGCCAGCCGCCGGGCCGGCGCCAGGACCGCGCGGGCCTGGAGTCGAAGCCACGCCCGCATCAACGCCCGGCGGCTGGCCGGGCGCAAGGCGACCAGCGGCCCGATGACCAGGCGTTGGATGGGCGCCATGATGAACAGGACGTAGGTGGAGTAGACTGCGAGAAATAGGAGGCTACGCCCTGCTCGGCTCAGTCGCGTCACGAGGGACCGAGGCTGCGAGCCGGGGACCGCGGAGTCGGTGGGTGGGTCGTCCAAGCGGAGGGCACCCATGGCAGCTCGGATGGACGTGAGAATCAAGGAAGAATTCTCCGATTACGACTACAGTAGCTTCTATTACTCGTCAAGCGACGACGTCTTCGCGATCCTCGATCCCTACACCCGCTGGTACGACGAGGCGCAGCTCCGCGGCTACCACCTCTACGCCCAGCCGATGTCCACGCGCCCGCGCACGCGCATCGACCTCGAGGACAAGCTCGATCGGAAGCGCGTCAATCTGCTCAACCTGTCGTCGTACAATTACCTGGGATTGTCCTACCGCGCCGAGGTGCTGGACGCCGCACGCCGCGCCCTAGACCAGTACGGACTCGGCGCCTCGGGCTCGCCGGTGCTCAGCGGCACCATGGACGTCCACCTCGAGCTCGAGCGCGAGCTGGCGGCCTTCAAGCGCAAGCCGGCGGCGATGCTGTTCCCCACCGGCTACAGCACCAATGTCGGCCTGATCCAGGGCCTGATGCGCCCCGGAGACCTCATCGTCGCCGACCAGAACTCCCACGCCAGCATCGTGGACGGCGCCATCCTGTCCAAGGCCGAGGTGCGCTTCTTCAAGCACAACCTCCCCGAGGAGGTCGAGCGCAAGCTGCGGGGCGCCACGGGCAAGAAGCTGGTGATCGTCGAGGGCGTCTACTCCATGGACGGCGACGTCTGCCGCCTGCCCGAGATCGTCGAGATCGCGCGACGCCACGGCGCCCGCGTGATGATCGACGAGGCCCACTCGAGCTTCATCTACGGCGAGAGCGGCCGCGGGGTGGCCGAGCACTTCGGGCTCGAGGACGAGATCGACATCCACGTCGGCACCCTGTCCAAGGCCCTCGGCGGCCAGGGCGGTTTCGTCGCCGGCTCCGAGAGCCTCTACAAGTACCTGCAGGGCTTCGCCCGCGCGCGGCTGTTCTCCTGCGCGCTGTCGCCGGTGGTCGCCGCGGGCGTGCTGGAGGCGCTGCGCATCGCGGCGCGCGAGCCCGAGCTGCGGGCCCGGTTGTGGGACAACGTCGCCTATATCCGCAGCCGGCTCCGCGAGGAGGGCATCGACACCGGAGAGTCGACCTCGCAGGTGATCCCGGTGCTGGTGCGCAACGACCGCCGGATCTTCGAGATCGCCCGCCGGCTCCAGGATGCCGGCCTCTACCTGCAGCCGATCGTCTACCCGGCCGTGGCCAAGCACCGCTCGCGGTTCCGCATCTCGGTCTCGGCGGCGCACACCCGCGAGCAGCTCGACGAAGGGGTGGGGATCCTCGCCCGCGTCCTGCGCGAGGAGGGCGTGCGATGAAGGGGGCCGGTCCGTGCCGCTACCAGTATCGTGACGCGATCAACGGCTTCTTCGAGATCCCGACCGGGACCGCCCACGCCATCCTGCCCGCGGGCCTGCAGCCGGTCGAGCCGCATCACGGCTCGAGCGTGCTGGGTGTCACCGCGTTCGAGTTCCACGATTCCCCGGCCGGCGCCTATCGCGAGATCGCGCTCTCGATCTCGGTGGCGCCTCGCATCCTCGCGGGCGAATCCATGCCGCGCGCCGCGCTCTATCCGTTCCTGGTCGCCACCACCACGCGCGCCTCGCGCCAGCACGGCATCGAGGTCTGGCGCCTGCCGCACCACGACCGCGACCTCGAGATCGCGTTCGACCGCGGCGAGCGCCGGGTGACCGTGACCGCCTCCGAGGGCCGACGCCGGCTCCTCGCGCTCACCGTCTTCGACGCGCCTGAGGCCAACTGGCAGTCGGTCGAGCACCGCTACCAGACCTTTTCGCGTGACGACTCGGGGTCCTACCTCTCGGCGCTCGAGATGAGCGGTCCGTTCATGGAGCACGAAGAGGAGCGCGGCCGGCTCGAGCTGGAGCCCCGCGCCTTCTCCGCCGCATTCGACCTCGGCGACATCGACCCCGTTCCCTTCCGCGAGCAGTGGATGAAGGACGGGGTGGAGACCATCCATCCGCTCCAGCCGCTGGTGACGCACGCGGCACGATGACCCCGCGGGTGTGTGTGATCGTGAACCCCGCCGCGGGCCGGGGCCGCGGGGGACGCATGCTGCCCGCGGTGCGCGCCGCGTTTTCCGCGGTGGGTGTGGGCGACGTGCGGACCACGACCGGTCCGGGTGAGGAGGGGGATCTCGCGCGACGGGCGATCGCCGAAGGGTGCACGACCCTGGTCGGCGTCGGCGGCGACGGCACCTGGAGCAACGTGGCCGCGGCCATCCTGGCGGCGGGGGCCGATTGCCGCCTCGGCCTGCTCGCGGCCGGCACCGGCAACGACTTCGCCAAGACCGTGGGGGCGCCCGCGCGCGACCTGGCCGCCAGTGCCCGGCTCGCGGTCGAGGGGCCCGATCGGCACGTGGACGTCGGGACCGTCGAGGGGCACACCTTTCTCAACATCGCCGGTTTCGGCATCGACATCGCGGTGCTCGAGGAACTCGGCCGCGTGCGCTGGCTCCGCGGCGACGCGCTCTACCTCTTCGCGGCGTTGCGCCAACTCTTCGGCTATCCGGGCCTCGAGGTCGAGGTCGCCTCGCCGGCCGGCCGGCGGGGGGGTGGGCGCCACCTCATGCTGATCATCGCCAACGCCCGCCGCTTCGGCGGCGCCTTTCACATCGCCCCCGGAGCCGACCCCGCCGACGGCCTGCTCGACGCGGTGTCGGTGCTGGACGCGCCGCTGCTCGGGCGCTTCCGGCTGTTCGGCGCCGTCACCCGGGGTCGCCACGGCGCCCACCCGGAGGTGCGGACCGAGCAGGCCGCCCGCTTCACCTTGCGCTTTCCCGCGCCCCCCGCCTACGAGACCGACGGCGAGTACCGCCGCGCGCAATCCCGCGAGCTGGAGGTGGCGTGCCTCCCGCGCGCGATCCGCATCGTCACCCCGGTGCCGGCGGTCATGTGATGAAGGCGATACGCTTCGCCGCACCGCTCCCGACCTACCTGCTGACGCTCGCCGCGGGGCGGCTCTCGCCGCGGTTTTACGTCGGACCGCTCGCCTGCACCCGCTACGGCGAGGTGCCCGATCCCGCGCTGCCCGCGCCGGACTGGGTCAGCGTGCGCACGCGACTCGGCGGCATCTGCGGCAGCGACCTCGCGATCGTGACCCTCGGCGCCAGCCCGTCGACCTCTCCGTTCTCGTCGTTTCCGTTCGTGCTCGGGCACGAGAACGTCGGCGAGATCGTGGAGCTCGGTGCCGACGTCCGCGGCTTCGACCGCGGGCAGCGCGTGGTGGTGAACCCGCTGCTGAGCTGCGTGCCGCGAGCGATCCGCCCGGCGTGCGCGGCGTGCGCCGCCGGACGGCCGTCGCGCTGCGCGCACTTCACCGACGGTGCCCTCGCCCCCGGGATGTTCATCGGGACCACGCGCGGCGTGGGGGGAAGCTGGGGCGAGTGTTTCACCGCCCATGCGTCCCAGCTGGTCGCCGTACCGGAGAGCCTGTCGGACGAGGAGGCGGTGTTGGTCGAGCCGCTCGCCTGCGCGGTCCACGCGGTACGCTCGCACCTGCCGCCCGCGGGGGAGCGGGCGCTGGTCGTGGGGGCGGGCTCGATCGGTCTGCTCACCGTGGCCGCGCTGCGCGCGCTGGCGCCGGCCTCACCGGTCACGGTGCTGGCGCGGCACGTCTTCCAGGGCGAGCACGCCGAGCGGCTCGGGGCGGAGCGCGTCGTGATCGCCCGCGGGAGATACGTCGACGCGCTGGCCGAGGCCGCCGGGGCGCGGTTGCTGAGACCCGTCCTCGGCGAGCGCATCGCCGTGGGCGGATTCGACCGCACGGTCGTGTGCACCGGCGACTCGCGAGCGATGGAGGACGCGCTGCGGATGACGCGCGCCGGCGGGACGATCGTACTGCTCGGCAACGCGGTCCATCTGAAGGGCGTGGATTGGGCCCCCCTGTGGCTCAAGGAGCTGACGCTGGCCGGGAGCCTGGCCTACGGCGCCCACGCGCATGGCGGGGCGACCCGGCACGCCTTCGAGGAGGCGGTGGCGCTGATCGCGGGTGGGCGCGCTGCGGTGCGCCCGCTGGTCACGCACACCTTCCCGCTCGCCGACCACGCGCGCGCGCTCGCGACCGCGGCCGACCGCGGCGGCGCGCACAGCATCAAGGTGGCGTTCCGGCCGGGGCCGCCGGCCCCCGGGCCCGTCTGATGCCGGAGGTCGATCCTCCCCCGGGACCGTCCCCGGCCGAGCCCGGCCCGCCCGCGGCCTCGGCGGGCGAGGGGACCGCCGCGCCCGCTCCGCGCCGCGCTCGCCTTCATCTTCGTTACCGTGGTGCTCGAGGTCCTGGCGCTCGGCACCATCCTGCCGGTGCTGCCGCGGCTGGTCGAGACCTTCAGGGGCGGCGATACCGCGCGCGGCCGAGATCTACGGTCTGTTCGGCACCGTCTGGGCGATGATGCAATTCGTCTTCTCTCCCGTGATGGGCGCGCTCTCCGATCGCTTCGGTCGCCGCAAGGTGATCCTGACCTCGAACTTCGGCCTCGGCTTCGACTACATCCTCATGGCTCTGGCACCCACGATCGGCTGGCTGTTCGTGGGCCGGGTCAGCTCCGGCATCAACGGGGCGAGCTTCACCACCGCGGGCGCCTACATCGCCGACGTCACGCCTCCGGAGAAGCGTGCCGCGGGGTTCGGCATGATGGGCGCCGCGTGGGGGCTCGGCTTCGTGCTGGGGCCGGCGCTGGGCGGCGTGCTGGGCGGGATCGATCCGCGGCTGCCGTTCTTGGGCCGCGGCGGGGATGACGCTGCTCAACGCCCTCTACGGTCTGTTCGTGCTGCCGGAGTCGCTGTCGCGCGCGCGCCGCCGAGCATTCGCCTGGCGGCGCGCCAACCCGGTCGGATCGCTCAGGCTGCTGCGCTCGCATCCCGATCTGCTCGGAATCGCCTCGGTGAGCTTCCTCTACTACCTCGCCCATCACGTCCTGGCGAGCGTCTTCATCCTCTACGCCGGCTACCGCTACGGCTGGGGCGAGACCACGGTCGGCCTCACCCTCGCGGCGGTGGGCATCTGCAACATCGCGGTGCAGGGTGGCCTGGTGCATCCGGTGGTGGCGCGCTTCGGCGAGCGACGCACGCTGCTCGTGGCGCTGTTCTTCGGCGCCGTGGGGTTCGCGATCTACGGGCTGGCTCCGACCGGTACCGCGTTCTGGCTCGGGACTCCGGTTTTTTCCGTGATCAAGCTCTACTCGCCCGCGGCCCAGGGGCTGATGACGCAGCGCGTCGGCTCCTCGGAGCAGGGACAGCTCCAGGGCGCCAACAGCAGCATCATGGGGATCACCGGGCTGTTCGGACCGGTCCTGTTCACGCTCACGTTCGCCAGCTTCATCGGCGCGCGACGGACTTGGCACCTGCCCGGCGCCCCGTTCCTGCTCGCGGCCGCGCTGATGCTCGTCGCCGTGACTCTGGCCTGGCGCGTCACGCGCCCGCGCCGCGAACCGTCGTCTGCCGGGAGGCGTCAGGCCGCGGAGTTGAGCGCTCCGCGGCGCCCGAGCACTTCGCGGTAGACCGCCTCGATCTGATCCGTCACGCGTGGCCAGGCGAAGTCGAGCGCCCGGGTCCGACCGCGCTGGCGCAGGGCCGCCTGCCGTGCGGGATCGTCCACCAGCTGGACCAAGGTCCGGGCCAGCGCCGAGACGTCCTCGGGCGGAAAGACCAGGCTGTCCTCGCCGGGTTTGACCACCGAGCGATAGCCGGGGATGTCGGAGGCCACCACCGCGCATCCGGCCGCCATCGCCTCGAGCAGCACGATGCCGAAGCTCTCGTTCCCCGTGGCGGGAGAGACGAAGATGTCTCCGGTGGTGTACCAGCGCGGCAGGTCGGTGCTGGGCACGTGACCGAGGAAGTGCACGTGCTGGCGGATCGCGGCGGGCACGGTGGACTCGAAGTGCGATCGCAGGTAGGAATCCCCGACGATCAGTAACCGGGCGCGATAGCGGGTGCGCTCCAGCACCTCCGGCATCGCGCCCAGCAGGTGCTGCAGGCCCTTGCGCGGGTCGAGCCGGCCCACGAACAGCAGGTTCACACGCTGCGGGTCGCGCCACTCCTCGAACGGCGGGGCGTCGGCCCGGAAACGCTCGACGTCGACCCCGTTGGGGATGACGTGGTAGGGCCCCGGGTAGTACCGCGCCGCCGAATCGCGGGCGGTGCGCGAGACCGCGATGCGCGCGTCGAGGCGTCCGACGGTGTCGCTCAGGTACGACTTGAAGGTGTCCTGCAGAAAGCTGCGCCCGGCAGTGGTGTGGAAGGTCCCGACCTGCGCGCAACGCGCGGCCCGCACCGCGAGGATGGGCAGGCTGGGGGCGTTCGGGCTGTGGGTATGCAGCAGGTCGAAATCGTGCTTCCGGATCAGACCGCGCAGTTGCCGGCTCAGGTTCAGGCCGAGCGTGAAGTCCACGAACGCGCGATTGAACGGTATCAGGATGTTGTAGCCCACACGCTCGACGCCCGCTGCGTGATTGGACTCCCCGTCGCGGAAGCGGCTGGTGATGATCGTCACCTCGTGGCCGCGCCGGCGCAGCTCGACGGCGGTCGAGTGCACGTGCTCGGTGACGCCGCCGTAGCGCGGGTAGTAGGACTGGGTGACGATTCCGATCTTCACGCTTCCAGGCTCCGGGCCGCCCCGGCCGGCGCCTCGTGCTCGCTCGGCATGCCCTCCCACAGCGGGCGGAATATGCACCACTGCCCCAGGTGCTCGCGGATGTGGCGTTCGACGGTCGTGGCCACGGCCGTGTGGAGGGCGTCGGTGCTGGCAAAGGTCTCGGGATCGAGCGGGGGCTCGAGCACGATGCGAAAGCGGCCGGGCTCGAGTCGCTCGCAGTAGCCGCAGATGATGAGCGCTCCGGTGCGCTGCGCCAGCACGCCGGGCCCGGCGGGGAAGGGGGTCTCGCGCCCAAACATCTCGACGCTCGTTCCGTGTCGATAGACGTCGCCGTCCACCATCAGGGCGACGAAGTCGTTGTGCTCGAGCGCGCGCAGCAGCCGCCGGAAGCCATCTTCGGGCGCCACGGTGTGGATGGCGAGCTCGCTCTTCGTCTCGCGCACCGCGGGGGTGAGCCAGCGGCTGATCTGCACGCCCGCCACCGCGAAGATGGTGTAGCCCCAATGCGCGAGCATCACCGCCCCCAGCTCCCAGTTCCCGATGTGGGTCGAAGCCAGGATCACGCCGCGCCCACGCGCCGCCGCGCGCTCGAGGTGCTCGCGCCCCACCACCTCGATCGAGTCGAGCAGGTCCTCGCGGGTGAGGTGGGGGAGACGGAAGAACTCGAACAGCATGCAGTTGTAGCTGTACATCATCGAGCGGACCACCCGCAGGCGCTCGCGCCGGGTGGCGCGCGGCATCGCCGCGGCGAGGTTGGTGAGCGCGGCGTGCCGGCGGGCGGGAAACGCCCGAAAATGCAGTTCGGTGAGCACGCGGGCGAGGAAGTACCCCACCCTCAAAGGTAGGCCAGCCATCAGGGATGTCAGCCAGCCGAAAACGAGTCGAGACATCCTGTTCCCCACTCTCCAAGAAACGGCGGGCAGGCCGATTGCGCCGCAACGTACGGCTTGGCTGGAAACCCTGTCAAGCCCGGACCGGGGCGCATTCCCGGCGCACGCACGCCTGATCCGGCGTGCTGCCAGCGGGTTGCGGCGTTCGGTGATTGACCTGCCGCGGTCCGCCCACTACGATGCGCGCAAGCCTTGGATGGCGAAGCCGGGCCCGGGCCCGGCTTCGCGCGTCGTCGCGGCGCGGCGGCCGCCCGCGGCGATCGCCGTCGCGTGGTTTCGCCGGGAGGAACGCCGATGTCCAGCCAAAAACTGGTGCGTTGCGAGTTGCGTCCCCGGGGAAAGAACGCGCCGGGCTCCCCGCGCTACATCCCGCTCGAGATCTTCGGTCTCTGGGAATACATGATGAGCACCAAACACGCCTTCGAGGTGCTCGACGCCCGGGCCTCGCTGTGGCTGGACATGGAAGACTCTCCGGAGGCGGCTTACAGCGCGGGCCAATACGAGCGGGTGACCGAGGTCACGGCGTTCGTCTATTCGGGCCGCGACGAGATGTTCACCCGGGCCTGCCGCTACTTCCCCTCGGAGCAGATCGACCACCTCAAGCCGATCTTCCTCTCCCACTACCAGGACAATGGTTCCAGGCTCCAGACCCAAGTGCGCGAGCGCGTGGGGATCTGGCTCCACCGCGACTCCACCACGACCACGATCTGAACACCCCGGTGGGGCCCAACCCCCGCCCGCATGCCCGCTTGCGCCGCCGGCCTCCCGGCCGGGAGCACCACGGCGAGCCGCCCCCCCGGGGGGCGTCGCCCGCGCCAGCCCTCCGGAATTCGCTGAAGGCCGTCTTTCTGCCCGCCGATACACCGCGCGAAGGATGGTGCCCGCGTGGCGTCGAGCGGGGGGGCCTGCGGCGCCCCCGCTTCGGAGCGCGACGCCGGGCGCTCGCACAGGAGATGCGCGACCCCATCCGGTGCGTGAGGGCTCGATCGGGCCTCGTGCGTCAGGCATGGGTGCCGTCGAACGGTTCGATCCACCTTCGAAGTACCTTTGGAGAAAGGGCGGCAAGGGGCTCCATGGGAATCCGCTTCGTGACAGGGTGGGGTCGCACAGGGAGGAACACACCGTGGTCGTGGTGAGCTATTCGGGCAAGGAGATCAACGCCAAGCTGGTGTACTACGGCGCCGGCCTGAGCGGGAAGACCACTAACCTCGAAGCCATCTACGAGGCTGTGCCCGAGACCAGCCGCGGCAAGATGGTGAGCATGAAGACACAGTCGGATCGCACCCTGTTCTTCGACCTGCTTCCGCTGGACCTGGGCGAGATCATGGGGTTCAAGACGCGCTTCCTGCTGTACACGGTCCCCGGGCAGGTGTTCTACAACGCCACCCGCAAGCTGGTGCTCAAGGGGTCGGACGCCATCGTGTTCGTCGCCGACAGCGAAGTCGGCAAGATGGAGGAGAACAAGGAGAGCCTCGCCAACCTGCGCGCGAACCTGGCCGAGTACAACCTCAGCCTCGATCAGATCGCCTGGGTGATCCAGTACAACAAGCGCGACCTCCCGAACGTGTACACGATCGAGGAGCTGAACGCCGAGCTCAATCCGGGCGGCAAGGTGCCGTTCTTCGAGGCCGTGGCCACCCAGGGCAAGGGCGTGTTCGAAACCTTCCGCGGAATCTCCCACATGCTGATGGAGAAGGTGACGCGGGACCTGCGGCGGGCCCCCGGGGGCTCCGGCTCGCGGCCGACGCACCCGGCCGCCGAGGCCCCGGCTCCGCCCGCCCGTCATGCCCAAGCCGCCGCACCGTCCGCGCCAGGGCACGTGATCGCCCGCGAGGCCTTCCAGAGCCCGGCGTTCGAGGAGAACGGCTCCGAGCAGGTGGACTACGGTCGCGAGATCGAGCTGCCGGAGGAGATTCCGGCGCCGCGCGCGAGCGCCGCACCGCGGGCCCAGGCCGCTCCCCCGGCGGCGCCCGCCGCGCCCGCGCCGGTCCGCGAGCCCAGCCGGCCGGCGCCGCGCGCCGCGGTGGCGACGCCCCACGCCCCTGCGCCGCCGGCGCCCCAGGCTCAGGCGCCCGCAGCGCGCCCACGGCCCTCGATCGAGGCGCTGGCCCGCGTCGAGGCCGAGGCGCGGAGCGACGCAGTGGTGGTTCCGATCACGATTCCGCGCGGCACCTCGCGCGAGATCGTGCTGCGGATCGTCATCAGCGACGGCGAGTAGCGCTTATCGCGCGATTTGACCAAAGCTTGAAACCCGCGGCGGCGGTCATCGTTCCGGTTGACTTCGGAGGCGCGGGTTCCTACCTTCATCCCATGCGCCACTCGACTCTGCTCGCGGCACCCGTCCTGATGATCGCCCTCGCGCTGCTCGCGGGACCCACGGCGGCGCAGTCGCCGCTCGGCATGCCCGCGCTCGGCGCGTACTCGCCCAGAGTCCCGGTGACCGGACTCGGCCTCGCGAGTTGGTTCGACCCCTCGCGCCTCCATCTGTCCACGTCGGTGAGCGTGGGCACGGGCTTCGGCGGCGGCGCCCAGGGGCTGCAGGTCACCAGCCTGAACTACCAGTTCCGCGCGCCGATGACGATGAGCGTGAGTCTCGGCAACGCCCTCGGCGGCCCCGCCGGCGCCCGTGGCTCCTCGATCTTCCTCGAGGGCCTGCGCATGGCCTACCAGCCGAGCCCGTCGATGCTCTTCCAGATCCGCTACCAGGATCTCCGCTCGCCGCTGCAGTACCAGTCCTCACCGTACGATCCCTTCCGGTTCCACTAGTCTCTGTCTGGAAAGGCCCGAATGGCTGCGTTGCGCGGTCGGCTCCTCGCTCCAACGTGGCCAGAAGGCCACGATTCCGCTCGTCGCTCGACCGCGACGCCTTGCCCTCGGGCGTTTCCAGACAGAGCCTGATCGGATGCCGGCGGCTGTAGGCCGCCTCGGTCGCGCGTTTGCCGCGGCGCCGGGCGCCACCGGCCTCATCCCGTTCATCACCGTGGGCTACCCGTCTCTCGATGCCTCGCTCGAGATGCTGCGCGGGTTCTCGCGCCTCGGGGCGCGTGCTGTCGAGATCGGGATCCCGTTCTCCGATCCCATCGCCGATGGCCCCGAGATCCAGCGCGCCTCGGAGTGGGCGCTCGGCCACGGCGTCGGAGCGCGGCAGGCGCTGGAGCTCGCCGCGGCGCTGCGCCGCGAGTCCGAGCTTCCGGTGGTGCTCATGACCTACGCGAATCCGGTGCTGCGCATGGGAATCCGGTCGTTCGCCACCGGCGCGCACGCCGCGGGCGCGGACGCCATCATCCTGTCGGACCTGCCGCCGGACGAGTCGCCCGAGGTGTGGCAGGCGCTGGACGCCGCGAGCCTCGACACCGTGATGCTGGTGGCGCCCACCACCGAGCCGAAGCGCCTCCGACTGCTGCTCGAGCGCAGCCGCGGCTTCGTCTACTGCCTCGCCCGCACGGGCATCACCGGCCGCTCGGGCGGCGACACGGGCTCGCTGCCGAAGCGCGTGGCCGAGCTGCGGGCGCGTACGGCGCTGCCGATCGCGGTGGGCTTCGGGATCGCCGGTGCCGACCAGGCACGCGCGCTGCGCGGCCTGGTGGACGCGGTCGTGGTCGGCGCCGCGTTCATGCGCGCGGTGAGCGAGGATCCCGAGCACGGCGCGGTCGAGCGCGTGCTGGCGCTCGCCGCGGAGTTGCTCGCGGCGCTCGCCTGAAACGAGCCGGCCCCCCCCGGCACGCGGCGCCCGCCGGACGGACCGGGGCGGGCGTCCATTCCCACCCCGATCCATCGCCTTCCGGCGGGCCCAAGCGAAACCTGGGCACCAGGGACGCGTCAGCGGGTTCGGCGTTGAGGCGACGAGCGGGTCGAGCGAGCGGGATGCGCCGCCGCGAGGAGCGACCGAGCCAACGCGTGGATCGGCGACTTCAGCGGTCCGCTACCTGCGAATCCACCACAGCAGATCGAGGAGCATGACCATCAGGCCGATTTCCACGGTCCACCTCCAACGTCGAGGGGTCGTGCATGTCGAGCACGGTCAACCGTTCGGATCGGCCGCCCGCGGGTTGGCAGCGCGGGCGGGGAAGACGTCGTCCTGACGCCTCACCCTTCGTCATCGGCCGCGGCGGCCCGCCACTTGAGCGCATTCTGCGGGGTCGCCGCGCGGGCCGTCGCCGGGTCCGTCAGCTGCTTGAGCACCACGACGGTGAGATCGTCGAGCGGGCGGTCGGCGAAGCTCCGCACCGCGTCGAGCACACCCGCCAGGATGTCGGCCGCGCGCCGGTGGGCGTGGGCGTCGAGCGCCCGCCGCACCCGCCCGACGCCGAACATCTCGTCGCCGCGCCGCGCCTCGGTCAGACCGTCCGTATAGAGCAGCGCGACGTCGCCCGCGCGCAGCTCGACACGATCCTCCGGGTAGTCGGCCGTGGCGCTCACCCCGAGCAGCACGCCGCCGGCGGTGTACTCCTCGAACGAGCCCCGCCTGCGGCGCACCAGCGGGGGCGTGACACCGGCGTTGGCGACGCACAGGCGCCCCGTGGAGGCTTCCACCCGGGCGCACAGCAGACCGACGAACTTTTCAGGCTGATCCAGATCCACGAGTTCCAGGTTGAGCGCGCGCAGCACGTCGCCCGGGTTCGGACGGAGCCGCGCCTCGTGACGGAAGCGCGCCTGCACCCCGGCCAGGACCAGCGCCGCCGGCATGCCGCGCCCGGCGGCATCGCCCACCGCCAGCGTGAACGTGCGTGGAGCGGTCTCGACGAAATCGTAATAGTCGCCCCCCACCGGTTCGGAGAGCAGGGCGGCGGCCGCGCAGTCGAGCGTCGGGTAGGCGGGGGCATGGCGCGGCAGCAGGTGAGCCTGGATCGCGCCCGCCTCGCGCAGCGCGCGGTCGAGCGCGCCGTGCGAGCTGGCGGCGCGACGCAGCTCGGCGTTCTCGAGCGAGACGTCGAGGCGCGCCGCGAAGTCCTCGATCTCCGCCGACTCGCGCCGGCTGAGCCACGGTCCGGCGATGCGGCGTCCGAGCAGGATGACCGACTGCAGGGGGCCGCCGCCGGCGGGCAGCAGCCAACCCACCCCCGCGCGCTCGAGCGCCTCGCGATCGCTGGCGTCGAGATCGGCCTCGTCCACCGCCACCGGTGCGCCGGGGGAGAGTCGCGGGGCGAAGCGATCGCGCGGGCGGAAGCTGCTGAGGGCACCGCAGGTGGCGGCGAGCTCCGGGCCCCCGGGGCCGGACACGAGCGCGGCGCAGCCGTCGAGCCTCAGCGCCCGCGCCAGCGCATCGCACGCCCACTCGAGCAGGTGCAAGGGGTTTTCATCACGCCCACCGGGAGGCGCGGCGAGCACGCCCAACGCGCGATCGTCGGCGTCGCGGCCGGCGGCGAACGACCGCAACCAGGGATTCGCCGGCCCGGCGAGGGCCGCGCCCATGGCGAGGAGCGCGAGGGAGCCGCCGGCCATGCCCGCGCCAAACCCGGGCCAGCGTCCGGCGGCGATCCACTGGCCCACGACATAGCCGCCCGCGCCGGCGAACGCCAGCACCGTCGTCGCCACCACCGCCCGCAGCGCCACGCGGAAGTCGAACACGCGGTGCACCACGGTCGCCCATGCGAACGAGGCCGGCACCAGCAAGGTGAGCAGGACGGCTCCCCGCTCGCCCGGAACCTCGGTGCCCGGCGAGAGGCTGCGCACCGCGATGAGCGCGGTGATCGGCGCCGCGCCGAAGATCGTGCCCACCAGCGCGACGCGCAGGCGCCGGCGCGCGTCCCCCGACGCGGCGCGCAGGTAGGAGCGCACGAACAGGCCGAGCGCGATCAGCAGGCCGGCGGCGAACCACACGCCGCCCGCGGCGGCGAGCAGGGTGAGATCGGACTCGAACCCGGGCCTCCCGAGGGAGCGCAGCCCCAGCACCGTGAGGGCGGCGGCAAACAGCAGCAGCGACCCGATGTAGCTCGCCGCCACGAGCGCACCGAGCCCTCCGCGGACCTGCCTCGACCCCGGGAACTGGGCGAAGAAGTGGATGCAGAGCGCGGCCAGGAACGCGGCCGCCGCGGCCTGGATGACCTCGTGGGTCAGGGTGAGCGCGGTCGAGGCCAGATGGGGCGGAGGCACGAGCAACAGGGTGAACGCGAGGCACAGCAGCAGGAAGGTGCGCGTGAGCCGGTCGCGGCGTTCGCTCCACACCCAGCCCCCGAGCAGCAGGAACCCGCAGGCGACCGCCAGCAGGGCGCCGTGCAAGCGCCGCTCCCCGTCCGGCAGCGGCACCGGGGCGAGCCAGGCCACCCGGCGCTCGCTGCCGCGCCGAATCTCGAGCGGCAGAGGCCTCTCGGGAACGGCCGCGGAGAGCGGGTTGCTGATCAGGCTGCGGGGGCTGGCCGCGAGCACGTCCCCGGGGGCGAGGCCGGCCTGCTGGCCCGGACTTCCGGGCTCGATCGTCGCCACCCGGTCCCCCTGGAGCGCCACGCCCGTATACGGTTGCAGGGGCAGCGTCAACGCGGAGAGCGCCAGGATGGCCGCGACCGGAAACAGGAGCAGCGAAAACACGTGGGACGTGGTGGAGCGGTCCAAGGCGCATCCCCCATGCGTGTGGAGCCCCCGAAAGGCTAGCAGTCGCGGGGGTCGTGTCAAGCCGCAGTCGCGGCATGGACGCGGCGGCGGGTTGAGGCTATTCTCGGCTTAAGTAGCTGGCAGTTCTTGCCGATACGCTGACTGTCCACAGGCGATGCGCGCCCGGACCCCGGAGCGGAGGACGCTTCACCATGCTGGTCCTAACAAGGAAGTTAGGCGAAAACATCCGGATCGGAGATTCGGTGAAGATCACCGTGCTGGAAGTGCGCTCGGGCCAGGTGAAGCTCGGCATCGAAGCGCCGCCCGAGGTGAAGGTGCATCGCGAGGAAATCTATGCCCGGATCCAGGAAGAAAATCGGCGGGCGGAGCGGCAGAAGGCCGAGGGTGGAGCCGCGCCGACCAAGGAGCCGGACAAGTAGGGGCACGACGGCCCCGGGTCAGGTGCCGCATTCAGGTGCCGGCCCGCGTGGAGAGCGGCAGGGACGCGTGCGGCGCGCGGGTGAACGTTCGAGGGGAGCCATGACGGCGACACAGCGTGCGCGTCGCAGCGACCGCCGAGCGGGTGGCGAGCTGACGCGTTGGGTCAAGCCCGGCGACCCGGGTCGCGTGCGTTGGAATCGCGTGCTCACCGCTCAGGCCCGCATGGCCAGCGGCTACTACGAGCGCCCCGATGTGCGCGAATGTCTGGTGGACGCGATCATGGCGGAGCTCGCCCGACACTAGAGCCCCGCCCGCCATGCTGCCCGCGGCGGGCTTCGGCGTTTGCACTCGATTGCTATACTGCGCGCCCATGGAGCGTGCATGTCCGTAGCCACCCTGCGCCGCGCGGGGCCGCGCAAGTCCGACGTCGCGGGCCGGATCCCCGCGGGCCTCACCTCGGCGTTGCTGGACGACGCCGAAATCGCCGTGCTGCTCATCGGCCCCGACCAGCGCATCGCGCTGATCAATGCCGCCGCGGCGCGCCTGCTCGCGGTGCAGCCCGCCCGGACCCGCGGCCGCGATGCCCGTGACCTGCTGCGCACGGTGGTGGCGGGCGACGACCTCGTGGGGGAGGCGCTGCGCGCCAGGGTCACCGAGCGCGACGCGCTGCTCCTGCGGCCCGACGGCGGCGAGGTCCCGGTGCTGCTGCGCAGCTTCCGCGACGGCCAGCCGCCGTGGGTGCTCGTCGCCCTGCGCGACCTGACCCAGCAGCGCCGCATGCAGCAGGAGCTGCGGCGTCACGAGCGCCTGGCGACGCTGGGACAGCTCGCGGCGGGCGTGGCCCACGAGATCCGCAATCCCCTCGCCGGCATCGGCACCAGCGCCCAGGTGCTGCTGCGCCGGTTCGAGCCCCGTGACGGCCGGGCGCGCTTCGTGCGCGTCATTCTCGACGAGGTCGAGCGGCTCGACCGCATCGTCACGAGCCTGCTCCAGTACGCCCGCCCGCGCATTCCGCAGCTGCGCCCGCGCCCTCTCGCGCCCTGCATCGACCGCGTGGTGGATCTGTCGCGGGACGCGATCGCGCAGAACGGCATCGAGATCCAGGCCGACATGGCGCCGGGGCTCGGTCCGGTCTACATTGACGCGGACCTGATCACCCAGGTGCTGCTCAACGTCACGCTCAACGCGGTGCAGGCGATGCCCCGGGGCGGGATCCTGCGCTACGAGGTGCGCCGGCTGCGGCGGCGCGTCCCGCCGCGCGGGCCGGGGCGCCGGGCCGGCGACACCGCACGGGCGCGGCGCGCCGCCCGCCGGACCACGGGCTGGGTGGATTACCAGCAGATCCGGTTGAGCGACACCGGCCCCGGCATTCCGAGGGCGGTGCGGGAGAAGATGTTCGACCCGTTCTTCTCGACCAAGCCGCAGGGCACCGGGCTCGGGCTGGCGATCTCGCAGAGCATCATGCAGGAACACGGCGGCAGCATCGAGGTCGCGAGCCGCGAGAAGCGCGGCACGACGGTGTTGCTCAACTTCCGCGTGGAGAAACGACATGGCGAGAGGCGACACACCGACGCACACGCAAGCCGCGCAGACGCTGCTCATCGTTGACGACGAGCGCTCGATCCGCTTCGGGATCGGCGAGTGGGCGCGGGACGCCGGCTTCCAGGCGCTCGAGGCCGCGAGCGGGCGGGAGGCGCTCGATCGCCTCCGCGACCAGTCGGTGGACATCGTGGTGCTCGACCTGCGGCTCGGCGACATGGACGGCCTCCAGGTGCTCAAGCGCCTGCGCGAGGAGGACGCCAACGTCCCGATCATCATGCTGAGCGCCCACGCCACTTTCGATCACGTCGTGCAGGCGGTGAAGTCGGGGGCCTTCTGGTTCCTGCCCAAGCCGCTCGACACCGAGCAGCTCGCGGCGCTGGTGGACCGCGCGCTCGAGAACGCGCGCCTCAAGCGCGAGGTGGAGCTTCACCGCCGCGAGCGGTCCCAGCCCCTGATCGGCGAGAGCGCCGGGCTCAAGCGCGCCCTCCAGCGCCTCGAAAAAGCCGGGCGCAGCGGCACCGCCACCGTGCTCATCCAGGGCGAGACGGGCTCGGGCAAGGGGCTGCTGGCGCGCTACCTCCACGCGCACAGCGCTCGCGCCAAGGGCCCGTTCGTGGAGCTCAACTGCAGCGCGATTCCCGAGCAGTTGCTCGAGAGCGAGCTCTATGGGCACGAGAAGGGCGCGTTCACCGACGCCAAGCGCTTCCGCAAGGGGCTCTTCGAGCTGTCCGACGGCGGCACGCTGTTCCTCGACGAGATCGGGGAGATGACCCCGGGGCTCCAGGCCAAGCTGCTCCACGTGCTCGAGACCCGCACCTTCCGGCGGGTCGGCGGCGCCCACGACATCACCGTGGACGTGCGCGTGATCGCCGCCACCCATCGCGATCTCCCCCGCGCGGTGGCCGAGAACCGCTTCCGCGAGGACCTCTACTTCCGCCTCAACGTCGTGCCGATCGAGGTGCCGGCGCTGCGCGAGCGGCGCGACGACATCCCGGCGCTGTGCGGACACTTCATCGCCCATTTCTGCCGCGAGCTCGGGCGGCCCGCGGCAACCCTCCACCCCGCGGCGCTCAAGGCGCTGGTGGACTACCCCTGGCCGGGCAACGTGCGCGAGGTGAAGAACGTCATCGAGCGCGTGGTGCTGCTCGAGGCCGAGGACGAGATCCGCCTCGAGCACTTGCCGCCCGAGGTGCATCGCCAGAAGAGTGCGGCCACCGGCGGTGAGGCGTTCCCGGCCGGGGTCGTGCGCCCGCTGGCCGAGATCGAGAAGCTGGCGATCGAGCACGCGCTCCGCGTGTGCGATGGCAACAAGACGCGCGCCGCGCAGCTACTCGGCATCTCGCGCCAGACCCTGCGCACCAAGCTCAAGGATTACTCGCTGGGCGACGATACCGAAGAGGGAGCCGAAACCGCCTGAGTTCCGGCCGGGCGCACCGCCGTCCCCGGCGGTGCCGCCGTCGCCCCGTCCCGGCCGGCGGCGACCAGCTTCGTTCCGGGTTTGCGGTCGGGCGGAACGAGCTTGGGCGGGCGAATTGCAAACGGCTTTCCCGGTTTGTGCACGGTCCGGGCGGAATGGTGGCCCCGGGGGAGGGCTGCGGCCCGTCGCCGGCGTGACCACCGCGCGCCGCTAAACCCCGTTCCTGCAAACTGAATGGCCGCCCCGTCCTGGGGCGCTCGCCGCTCCCCCAGAAGCTCCACCGCGCCGCTCCCGGCGCGTGGCGCGCGTGCCGTTTTCCCACTGGCACGCAGGCTGCAACCAGCCTTCGCGCCACGCAAACCCCGGAGCGAACCCGCGATGCCCCATCTGCTGATCGTCGACGACGAGCCCAGTACGTCCTGGGCGCTGGCCGAAGGCCTGTCGGACGACGGTTTCACGATCGACACCTTCCGCAGCGGCGAGGACGCCTGGGAGTGGCTCAGGGTCGGGCAGAGCGACCTGGTCATCGCCGACCTTCGGCTGCCGGGCATGAGCGGGCTCGAGTTGGCGCGCAAGCTGCGACGCGGTCCCCGGTCCCAGCCGGTGATCATCGTCACCGCCTACGGCACCCCCGAGATGCTCGTGCAGCTGCGCCGTGCCGGGGTGTGCGAGTGCTTCGCCAAGCCGTTCCCGATCGACGTCCTGCGCCGCTCGGTGCGGCGCGCGCTGGATGCCGTGGCCGAGCGCAAGCGGCGCCCGAGGGCCGCGTGACCAAGCCGCGCGGCCCCCGGCTCGTGCGCTCCGCGAAGCGCGCCCCCGCGAACCGCCGGGCCTCGACGCGTGCGCGCCTGGCTTCGGCCCTCGAGCGCTGCGCGGCAGGCGAACGCGATCTGCTCGCCCTGCTGCTGGTCGAGCGCCTGACGCCGGCCGAAGCCGCGGAGGCGCTCGGCATCTCCACCCGCTCGCTGCGCCGCGCCTTCGCCGCGGTGATGGCCGAACTCGAGGCCGCGCTGCGGACCGGCGCCACCGGCGGCGCCCGCCGCGCCCGCGTGCGCTCGTCCGTGACGGCGGAGTACCTGCGGAGGGCGTCGTGAGCGATCGCGCTCCGGTGACCGTCGCGGCGGATCACGGCCGCGCCATCCCGGACGCGCCCGGGGCCCGCGCCGACCGCATCGCCGCCGCACTCGCGTCGCTCGGCGAGGAGCAACGGCGCCTCGAGCGGCTCGGTTTCGAGGATCCGCTGCGCCGGTGCCACCAGGAGCGCCGCTACTGGGCCTTCCTCGCCGCCCTGTTCCACATGTCCGACGCCCCGCCGGTGTCGCGGCCGCGGGGGGCGCGGTGAAGAAGCCGAATCCCAGGAACGGCGAAGGGCGCGGCGCCACTCCGTTGAAGCTCGCCCCGGGCTGCGGCTCGGCGGAGGCACCCGAGGCCGCGGACCATCCGGCGAACTGGTCGCGGCCCCACGCCCGCACGCTGGTGCTCACGAGCGGCAAGGGTGGCGTCGGCAAGAGCAACCTCGCGGCGAACCTCGCCGTGGCGCTGGGCGAGCGGGGGGCGCGCGTGCTGCTGGTGGACGCCGACCTGTCCCAGGCCAACCTCGACCTGCTGCTCGGGCTGCACCCGCGCTTCGATCTCCAGCACGTGCTCTCGGGGGAGAAGACGATGGAGGAGATCGCGGTGCAGGGACCGCGCGGGGTGACCCTGGTGCCGGCCGCCTCCGGCGTGCCCGATCTCGCCGACCTCGACGACTACCGCCGGGAGCTGCTGCTGCGTGGCCTCGGCACGCTGGACGACGAGGCCGACCTCGTGCTGATCGACACCGCCTCCGGCGTGTCGCGCCAGGTGATCTCGTTCTGCCTGGCGGCCGACGACACCGTGGTCCTCACCACGCCCGAGCTGCCCGCGTTCTCGGATGCCTACGGCCTGATCAAGCTGCTGCACGGCCAGGGTCACACCCGCACGCCGCACCTGATGGTCAACATGGCCGGCAGTCCCGAGGAAGCCGAAGAGACCGCGCATCGCATCCGGCTGGTTGCGCGCCGCTTCCTCCGCCTCGACGTGGACTCCTGGGGCTTCGTCCCGTTCGACCCCTCGGTCGGGCGCGCCGTGCGCCGTCAGGAGCCCGTGGTCACCGCCTTCCCACAGGCACCCGCCGCCCTCGCCTACCGCGCGCTGGCGGCGCGCCTGTGGGATCCGCCCACCCGTCCGGATCAAGCGATCCACGCGCCGCCGACGTCCGAGCGGCTCGAAGCCTAGAGGAGTCCCGCCCCGTGGCCCGTCCCGCCGTCGCGACCCGCACTCCCCGTCGTCCGAACCCGGTCCGCATCGTCGGCCGCCGTCCCGCGCGCACGAGTTCCGCCGCGGCGCCGGCGCCGACCACCTATTCGAAGAACGATCTGCTGCGGCGGTTCGCCCCGTTGGTGCGGCACGTCGTCCTGCGGGTGGCAGCCAACCTTCCGAAGAACGTGGACCACGAGGACCTCTACTCGGCGGGAGTGCTCGGCCTGCTCGATGCCCACGCCAAGTTCGATACCGGCAAGGGCGTGAAGTTCGAGACCTACGCGGTGTGGCGGATCAAGGGCGCGGTGCTGGATCAGCTACGCGCGCTCGACTGGGTGTCGCGCTCGATGCGTCGCAAGGCGCGCAATCTCGACGGGGTGACGCGCAAGCTCGACCAGAAGCTCGGTCGCGCGGCCTCCGAGGACGAGGTGGCGCGCGAGCTCAAGATGTCCCGCGGAGAGTTCTACCGGCTGCTCGACCACGTGCGGGGCGCGGTGTTGGTCTCGCTCGACGAGCGCCGCACCGCCGAGGACCAGGAGCCATCCACGCTGGCCGACCACCTGTCCGACCCGAACGCCGTGGACCTCGAGGAACGGCTGGAGGAGGAGCAGTCCCGCGGAGCCATCCTGCGCACGCTCGATCAACTTCCCGAGCAGGAACGGCTCGTCGTGTCGCTCTACTACTACGAGCACCTGACGCTGAAGGAGATCGGTCGCACCCTCGGCATTTCGGAGTCCCGCGTCTCGCAGGTCCATTCGCGGGCGATGATGCGCCTGCGCCTGCGCCTGCAGCGGGCGCTCCAGCAGGAGGCGGCGTGAGCGGGCGCGGGGAGGCGACGGACGAAACGAGTTCGCCCGCGACGATTCGCGCGGCCCTGGAGGCCGTCGTGGATCGCCTCGCGGGCGGCGGCGACGAGGTCGGGGTGCACGCGTTGCGGGCCGCGCTCGAGGCCTGGAGACGCGAGCAGGCGCACCGCGCCGCGTGGGACGCGGAGCGCAGCGGTCTTGGCGAGGAGATCGGGAATGCGAGCCTGGGCATCCGCGGCAACGCGTCGCTGGTGCTGAAGGGACCAGCGGGCGAGCTACCCGGGGTCCGCGAGCGACTGGAGGTCGTCATTCGTGAGTCGGTTCGCATCCAAAAGGCCGCGCGGCGTCTGGGCGAGCTCGCGCACCGGGAGATCCCGGCCGCAGCGACGTCCGATGCCGCGTGACCGCCGGGCCGACGGCGCGGACGCGCGCGATGTCGCGCCCGAGGATACCCGGATCGCGGCGCCCTCGCGGCGTCGCGCCTCGCGGGCGCTGTGGGCGGCGTGCGAGGCCCTGCTCGCCACCCCGGCCGGGCCGCGCGAGCTGGACCGCGCGCTGGCGGCCCTGCTCGAAGCTTTCGAGTGCGATGGCGTCGCGCTGCACGCGATCGGGGCCTCGGGCGAGATCGAACCGTGGTGCGCTCGCGGCGAGTGGCGCACCGACCCCGGGCGCCTGCGCGACTGCGTGAGCGTGCCGCTGTTCCGCGGCCTCGAGCGCGTGGGCAGCCTCGACCTGGTCGCGCGCCCCGGGCAGCGCTGGCGCCCGGCGCAACTCGGGCTCGTCCGCACCGCGAGCGGTGCGCTCGGTAGCGCGCTCGGCGCGCGCTTCGAGCTGGAGCGGCTGCGCAACCAGCCCGGACGCGACCGGGTCACCGGGCTCCCCGACGCGCGCGCGTTCCACACCCGGCTCGCCGAAGAGCTGTCGCGCGCGCGGCGCCACGGATTGCCGCTGGCCGTGCTGACCATCGACCTCGATCACTTCACCGCGCTCAACGAGCGGTATGGCCGCGAGGCCGGGGACGAAGTGCTGGCGGAGGCCGCGCTCGTGCTCACCCTCACCCTGAGGGAATCGGACGTCCTGGCGCGCCTCGGGGGCGACGCCTTCGCCGCGGTGCTGCCGGAGACCGATGCCGGCCCGGCCTGGCGTTGCGCCGACCGTGTGCGGCGGGCCCTCGAGGAGCACCGTTTCCCGCGCGCGGGTCAGATCACCGCCTCGGCGGGCGTGGCGACCTGCCCGCGCAACGGGGTCGAGCCGCTCGAGCTGATGCAGGCGCTCGACCAGGCGCTGGCGGTCGCCAAGAAGTCGGGGCGACGCCGCGTGGCGAGCGCCGAGTCCATCCGCACCCACTAGATCCGCGCAGGCAGGGACGCTTTTCATGGAACCGACACCTCCCGGACTCGAGCTGGACCCGGTCCCGAACGCGGGCGACTTGGAGTTCGCGTATGCCGGCCGCGTGCTGGTGGTGGACGACGAGCCGTCGGTCGTCGACGTGTTCCGCGAGTACCTCTCGGCGCAGGGCTACGAGCTCTCGGTCGCCACCAGCGGCGAGGAGGCCATCCGGCTGCTCCCCGAGCTGCGCCCCGACCTCATTCTCACCGACATCAACCTCCCGGGTCTCTCGGGCCTCGACCTCATGCGCCACGCCAAGAGCGAGGACGCGGAGCTGGTCGTGATCGTCGTGACGGGTCACGCCTCGGCTTCGAGCGCGATCGACGCGCTGCGCCAGGGGGCCTACGACTACATCACCAAGCCCTTCGACCTCGACGAGGTCCACCAGATCGTCGAGCGCGGCATCGCCAACCGGCGGCTCACCACGGTCAACCGCCGGCTGCTCGAGGAGCTGCGCCAGAAGAACGAGATCCTCCAGCACCACGAGAACCTGCTGCGCGAACGCGTGCGGCACGCGACGCGCCAGATGACCCTGCTCTACGAGGTCGGCAAGGAGGTCAGCGCGAACCTCGAGCTCGCTCCGCGCCTCGGGGTGGTCTGCGGCAAGGCGCTCGAGCTGTCCGGGGCGCAGGCGGCGATGATCTTCCTCCGGCAGGACGAGAGCGACGAGTTCCATCCCGCCGCGGCGGCCGGGATCCAGCTCGCGCTCGACGAGAGCGGCTCGTCGCAGGTGCTGGTGCCGGGTCCGCTGCTGTGGGGCGTGCACGAGACCCGGAGCCCGGTGCGACGCGGCGTGGGCGAGGGCGGCACGCCCTTCGTCATTCCCGGAGTGGCCCACACGCGCGCCCGCACGCTGCTCGCCCTGCCGATGCTCACCGCCGGCTCGGTGATGGGGGTGTTGGCGCTGCTCGAAAAGCCGGGCGGCTTCACCGAGGACGATCAGAAGTTCATGATGCTTTTCGCCTCACAGGCGGCGATCGCGGTCCGCAATTCCCAGCTGTTCGAGCACACCAAGAGCCTCGACCGGCTCAAGTCCGAGTTCGTGGCGGTGGTCTCGCACGAGATCCGCACCCCGCTGACCTCGGTCAAGGGCGCACTCGAGCTGCTGGGGGACGAACGCTACTTCCAGAACAGCGAACAGCAGGGCAAGCTGCTCAACATCGCGCACGCCAACTCCGAGCGCCTGCTGGTGCTGATCAACGACATTCTGGACTTCTCCAAGCTCGAGGCCTCGTCGCTGCCGATGACGATCGAGCGCCAGCGGTTGGAGCCGGTGGTCCAGCAGGCAGTCCACAACCTGCGCACGCTGCTGGAGGAGCGCCGGATCCGGCTCGAGACGCGGCTCTCCGAGGCGCTTCCCGATCTGCTGATGGACTCCAACCGCGTGACCCAGGTGATCACCAACCTGTTGTCGAACGCGATCAAGTTCTCCCCGGCGGGCGGGCGCATCGAGATCGAGGCCGAACCGTGGGAGGGTGGGGTGCGAGTGGGGGTGCACGACTCCGGCGAGGGCATCGGTCCCGAGCATCTGCCGAAGCTCTTCCGCAAGTTCTCCCAGATCGACTCGGGCTCCACCCGCAAGGCGGGCGGCACCGGGCTCGGCCTCGTGATCTGCAAGGGGATCATCGAGCAGCACGGAGGCAAGATCTGGGTGGAGAGCACGCCGCCCGACGGCAGCGTGTTCCACTTCACGCTGCCGTCCGCGGACGCCGCGGCATCCAAGCCGGACGCCTCCGCGGCTCCCGGCTTGACCGTCCGGGAGGCGGGCGACTAAGTTACGTCGGCGCCGCACCCTGAGAGGTGGCGCAGGTGTTCCGAACGGAGCTTGATCCCCCCCATGCGCGCCACGGACGACGCCCCGCCGCCATTCGCTCATCCCGAGCCCGCACCCCGCCGTGGCCGCGCCCTGCCCTCGCTGCTGCTGGCGGTCGGCGCCCTGTCCGGCGCCCTGTTCGCCATCCTCCTGCTTCCGCGCACCGCGCCAGGCCGGCTTCCGCTCTACGAGTCGCGGGTGCCCTGGAGCGGTCCGCCTCCGGCCGTGGAGGAATGGCCGCGCCCGGCTCGTCCGTTCGAGCGCGTGCGCCTCGAGGCCTCGGGCGCCACACTGGTCGTGCAGTCGCGCCGCGCGTTCGAGACCTCGGCCCTGGCGCGCGCCCTGGCCGAGCGGCGGGCCGATCCCGCGCGCGCGATCGCCGCGCGGCGCGAGGCGCTGCGTCGCGCCTGGCGCGAGGTGCTCCCGCCGTCGCCGCCCTCGCCGTTCGCCCCGCCGGCCGAGTGCGCGGCCTTGCTGCGCGCGTGGGCGCGCGGCGCCCGCGGCCTCGCCGCCGTCGAGCTCGCGGGCGCCGCGCCGCCCGGACCGGCCCCGCGCTTCCCGGACGCCGCGGAGGCTCCGGCCCTCGACGCCGCGAACGCGCTCGAAGCCGCGGCACTCGCAGGCCGCCCCGACACCGTGCGCGCCGCCCTCGCGGCGCTGGGAGTCGCCGAGCGGGAGGCCCTGGAGGCCGCCGCCCGGTCGCTGCCGCCCGCCGAGCGCGCGCGCGTCGCGGTCGCGTGGCGTGAGCGGCTCGAGCGCCACGCCGCCGACTTCGAGGTCCTCGCTGCGGCGCTCGAGGCTCAGTCGACGACGTCGCAGCAGGAGCTGGTGACGCAGGCGCAGCCGATGCTGGCGCTCGAGCTCGAGCCGCTGCTGCCCGATCCCGGCGCCGCGATCGGGCCGCCCCCGTCGGTCGCGGCGAGCCCGCCATCGCCCATCCCGGGGATCTGGCTGCTGGCGCTTGCCGCCGGCGCGCTGCTCGGCGCGGCGCTGGCGTTCCCTTTCGCGCGGTGGCTGGCGGCGCCGCGGGCCCGCCGCACCCGTGGCGAGCCGGATCCGGTGCCGGAAGCGGCCGACGTGGAGGCGGGGACGGGCGGCCCGGCGAAGGGCGGCGCGCCGGCCCCGGCGGCTCCGGCCTGGCTCCATCTCGTCGCCGGCGCCGAGCCGCACGGCATCGCGGTGGCGGTGGCGGCGCTGTGCGCCCGCCTGCTCGCGGGCGGGACCCGCGTGCTGCTGGTCGATGCCGGGCCCCGCCTCCAGCTCGACCAGGCGCTCGGCGCGCGTTCGCCGCTCGGCTTGACCGAGTGCCTCGAGGGCGGCCTGCCGGTGCTCGGCCTGATCCAGGACGCCGGACCCCGGGGGCTCTACGTGCTGGTGCACGGCTCGGCGCGCCGCACCGCCGACTGGAGCGGGCTTGGTCGCCTGCTGGACCAAGCCCGGCCGCAGTTCGGCCACATCGTCCTCGCCGTGGACTCGACCACCGGCGGGGCGATCGGGGCGGCGATCGCCGACCGCGGGGCCAAGGGATGGTGGGCCGGCTCCGGCCCGCAGATCCGCCAGGCCCTCGGCGCGCTGTCGTCACTCATCGGCATCCCATTGGAGAGCATCGAGTTGGAACCCACGATGCATGTTCCGCTGGAGGTGGCGGACGGGGCTCACTCGCCGGCCCCCGCGGCGGCGGGACCGGAAGCGCCGGAGCCCGTCGGCCTCCGCGAGAGCGAGCCCTTGGCCGGCGCGGAATCGCCCGGCCCGCCGCCCACGGTTCTGGACTGCGACTTGCAAGTGCGGGAGCGGCTCCGGTTCCTGGTGTGGATGCGCCGCCTCCAGTCCGAGAGCCGCGAAGGGACCGCGATGACCGTGGCCCGTCACTAGCCTCGAACCGACGCCGGCGCTCGCGCGCCCACCCGC
>MFFQ01000026.1:81997-82354 GCA_001780165.1 Candidatus Eisenbacteria bacterium RBG_16_71_46
GCGGTGGCGCGCGGCGGCCGGGAATGCGAGCAGCGTGAATCCAGCACGGGCCTTTCTCCTCGAGCACCTCGACGCCTGCGGCGCCGATGCGCGCGATGCCGCCCTGCGCGCCGCGGCGCTCGAAGTCGCGGGCTACGCGACGCGCACCGTCGCCGTCGCCGCGTCCGCGGCGGGTGCCGCGCCCGCCGGCGGTGCGCGGCCTCCCACGCTCGGTCCCGGAGCCGACGGGCGCCGCGCGATGCTCGCCCTGCTCGAGGGCTGGGACCCCGCGCTCGCCATCGTCGCCGCCGCCGCGCCGGGAGGCGGGTGCCTCGCGCGCTGGTTGCCGCGCGGCCTCGCCGCCCGCTGGTGGCCGAG
>MFFQ01000026.1:82394-83628 GCA_001780165.1 Candidatus Eisenbacteria bacterium RBG_16_71_46
GAGCGCCGCCCCGACCCTGCCCGCGCTGGTGGGCGAGGGCCCGGTGGCGGCGCTCGACTGGACGCCGATCGACACCGCGGCCCCCGAGCGCGCGCGGCGGCCGCTGTGGGACGGCGACTACCTGCTGGCGCCGCAGCCGCTCGGCGGGCCCGCCGGCCGCGACGCGCTCGAAGCGTTCGCCCGGCTCGGGGCGGCGCGCAGCGGGCTCGACCTGGTGGTGCTCGGCGATCCCGAACCCGCGCTCGCCCGCCTGGCGCGCGCGCGGGGCGTGGCGCCGCGGGTCCACTTCGTGGGACGCGCCACGCGCGGGGCCGAGGCGTCCTGGCTCGCGGGCGCCTCGACCGCGGTGCTCGCCGGGCGCGGGCCGCTCGCGGGCAGTCTGGTGCTGCGGGTACTCGCCGCCGGTTGCCCGTTGCTGGTGGGTGCCTCCGGCGCGGCGGCGGACGCCCTGCGCGGCCGGCTCGAGGCGTGCGGCGCGGCGGCGGCCGTCTGGCCGCCCGGGGTGGTGGGGCTCGCCGCGGCGCTCGAGCGCGTGCTCGAGCGCGGCGAGCCGGTGCGGCGCGCGATCGCGCGCGGGCGGGAGCTCGCGGCCGGCGCCGATCCGGGTGCGATCGGCGAGCGCCTGCGTGACGCGCTCGGCGGCGCGGCACCGCGGCGCGCCGCGGCGTGACGCCCGCGCCGCGCCGCGGCGTGAGGTCGCCGGCGCGGCCGCGCCCGCGCGATGGCGTCCGCCGCGGCGCGCGGCCGCGCCCGGTTGCGTCCCCCAGGGAGCGCGGCTAGTGTGCCGGGCCGTGCGAAACCGCGCCCGACATCCCCGACGTCCCGCGAGTCCGCCGTGCGCATCCTGGTGACCGGCGGCGCGGGCTTCATCGGCTCGCACGTCGTGGACGGCTTCCTCGGGCTCGGCCACGAGGTCGCGGTGCTCGACAATCTCTCCACCGGACGGCGCGAATTCGTCCACGCCCAGGCCCGGCTCTTCGTCGAGGACCTCACCGACCCCGGCGCCGCCGAGCGCTGCGTCGCCGAGTTCCGCCCCGAGATCGTGGACCATCACGCGGCACAGATCGACGTGCGCCACTCGGTGGTGGACCCGGTGCACGACGCCGCCACCAACATCCTCGGGGCAATCAGGCTGTTGCAGGCGTGCACCCGGCACGGCGTGCGCAAGTTCGTCTACGCCTCGACCGGGGGGGCGCTCTACGGCGAGGGGCGCACGCTCCCGGCGACCGAGGAG
>MFFQ01000026.1:83657-92155 GCA_001780165.1 Candidatus Eisenbacteria bacterium RBG_16_71_46
AATCCCGAATCGCCCTACGGGGTCAGCAAGCACACGGTCGAGCACTACCTCTACCTGTGGAAGCTCCTCCACGGGCTCGACTGCACCGTGCTGCGCTACCCCAACGTCTACGGCCCGCGCCAGAACCCGCACGGCGAGGCGGGGGTCAACGCGATCTTCATCGGCCTGATGCTCCACGGCCGACGCCCACGCATCTTCGGCGACGGCGAGCAGGTGCGCGACTACCTCTACGTCGGGAAGCTGCTGCACGGGCTCGACTACACCGTGCTGCGCTACCCCAACGTGTACGGCCCGCGCCAGAATCCGCACGGCGAGGCCGGGGTCAACGCGATCTTCATCGGCCTGATGCTCCACGGCCGACGCCCACGCATCTTCGGCGACGGCGAGCAGGTGCGCGACTACCTCTACGTCGGCGACGTGGTCGAGGCCAACCTGCTGGCGCTCGGGCGCGGGAGCGGAGAGATCGTCAACCTCGGCACCGGCGTCGGCACCTCGGTCAACGACATCGTGCGCGAACTCAAGCGCATCCTCGGCTTCGAAGCGGAGGCGATCTACGACGCGCCGCGCCCGGGCGAGGTGCGCCGCATCTACCTCGACGCCTCGCGAGCGAAGCGGGTGCTGGGCTGGGAGCCGCGCACCCCGTTCGCCCAGGGGCTGGAGCAAACCGTGGCGTGGTCGCGCGAGGCGGGGGTGTAGGCGCGGCACCCTCCCAGGGCTGCTCACCACGCCGGGGAGGCGATGGTCGGGGGGTCGGGAATCGGGCCCAACGGGGCCTCCGCGTTCCAGTTCCCGCCGAACGTGCCTGCGGGGACTGAGCCACTGGAAGACGCTCTGCCCGGTGGACCGATTCCGCGCGTGACGGTTGGGCCCCGGGACTGAATACCGGTTGACGGTGGCCCGCATCGTTGTAGCCTTGTGTGCGGTGCCCCTCGGCTCGATCCCGCCTTGGAATCCCCTTCCACGGACGCCCGCCATGACTCACCCCCCCCTCTCGAGGCCCCTCGGCGTAGTCGTTCTCGCTCTCGCCGCACTCCTGCCCTCGGCCCGCCGCGCGCACGGCGACTGCTTCTCGGCGGGCCCGATCCCGCTGCCCAACGTCGTCTGGGGACTCCAGGACGCGGTCTCCGCCTGCCCCGCGGGTGATTCCGTGCTCGCGGGCCATCCCGCCCGGCTCCGGATCGGCGTCCACTACGAGGACGCCTTCTGCAATGCGCGGGTCGGGGTGCCGCCCGAATCGGTCTGGGTCACGTACAGCCCGCTCAGCGGCACCAACCTCAAGGTGAACGACAAAGGGGTCAAGATCTTCGCCGACGATTCCACCAACGCCAACGGAGACGCGCGGATCACGATCCCGAGCTTCTCGGGGTGCGGGAGGCTGCGCGTGTATCTCTTCGTCTCGGGGGTGGCGCAGGGGAACAAGCTGGCGTACGTGCGCACCACGGACACCAACGCCGACGGGCGGGTGACCGCCGGGGACGACATTTCCCCCTGCGACCTCGACTACAGTGGCGGCTTCAATCTGCTCGACGTGCGATTGGTAGACAACCACCTCGACGACTGGCACCGCAACGCGCTCCACGGCACGCTCGTCAGGCGCACGAATCTCTCGTATGCAGAGAACCAGCCCGGCGCGATCGGCGAGAGCCAGCTCTTCTGGTCACCGAGCGGCCGTTGGCTCTCCTACACCATCCACGGTCCCTCGGGCACCAAGTGTCACGTCTTCCTCGTGCCCTCGAGCCCCCCTGATCGGAGATCCGCACAAGCAGTTCACCTGGCTCCCTGACACCAGCGACTACGATCCGACGTGGTCTCCCCTCAACACCGAGATCGCCTTCGGCCGCGCCGACTACCGCATCATGCGCAAGGGAATCCCCGGCGTGAACCCGGACACCTCGGAGGCGCTCGTGGTGCAGAGCGGCAACTTCGACGATCAGGGCGATCTCACGCCCGCCATTTCGCCCGACGGCCAGTGGGTGGCCTTCGGGCGCAAGGACCAGGTCACCTTCGACTACCACATTTGGAAGGTCCCGACGGCGGGGGGCGCGGCGACGCAGCTCACCTTCACCTCCGGCGTGGCCGACCAATACCCGAGCTGGTCGCCGGATGGGGAGTGGATCGTGTTCGACCGCGAGATCGGCTACCCCAACCCGCACGCTTCCTACAAGGTGAAGGCGAACTGGTACACTCCACAGGACACCACGACCTACCGCGTCTACTCGGCGGGCGCCGACCGCGACGCGGCGACCCCGGCGTTCTCGCCGGACGGCCTGATCGTGACCATGGGGGTGGGCAGCCACAGCGAGACCATCCTCGACGTGGCCACCCATACGCTGGATCCGGCCCTGGTCACGCCCAAGGCGGTCGCTGCCTACACCGACACCGCGTTCGCCATTCACGGGCTGCATCCGGTGCTCTCGCCGAAGCTTTCGCCCGACGGGACGCGGCTCGGGCTGCGCGCTCGGCAGATCTGGGCGGTGCGGCGGAACATGAGCGAGCCGCCGCGGATCACGCAGGTGGGGACGCAGAGCGTGGTGGACAGCACGGCGAAAGTTTCGATCAGCGCCGCGCGCGGGCTGCCGACCACGGTGCAGGTGCTTGCGACCGACCCCGAGGGCGACCCGATCACCTGCAGCGCCCACTTCCTGCAGGACGGGATGAGCTTCGATCCGGCGACGTGCACCCTGAGCTGGACGCCCTCGGTCCCGGTCGGCACTACGTTGTACGTGAAGTTTCAGGTCGTGACCGACACCTGGCCGAAGGAGAACGGCGGCAGCGATCAGATCATCGCCGCATTCAACGTGGTGAGCGCGCTGCGACCCCAGGCCGCGGCGCCGGGCGCGGCCAGTGACGCCGCAGTCGCCGAAGGCCCCAATCCCACTCGGGGCGCCTTCGCGCTCGCGACGCCCTTTGTCCAGGGCGCGGTGGCGAGCCTGATCGTCTCCGACCTCGCGGGGCGGCGGGTCGCATCGGTCCGCGGCCCGTCCGGTTCCCGTCTGGTCTGGGAAGGCAGGGACGGCGCCGGCCGGCCGGTCCCGCCGGGGATCTACCTCTATCGCATGGAAGTGGACCGCCAACGCCGGGAGGGCAAGATCGTGATGATGCGATGAGACCACGCACCCACGGTGTTGTGCTTGCCGCCTGCGTTTCGTTCCTTGTGCTTTCCCATGCGCGGCTGGCGCATGGCGCGGGAACACCACTCTGCTCGCCCGAGAGCATTGGGGTCGACACCTCACTCACCGATCACTCGGCGTGGGTTGCCGCCATCAACGGCGAGGCGCCAGGAGAGACGTTCGTGGCCACGGACACGCTGATCCGCTCCATCACCGTGTGGCGCCACCCCGTGGAGACGCCCAACGCCAACCCGCTCAAGCTGTGGATCACGGAGGTGGACTCGGCCGGGACGCCGCTCACCCACAACGTCGTGTTCGACGGGCCCGCCATCTCCGTACCCTATGGCGACGGCGTTCACCCGATCAAGATCGAGTACTGGTTCGACCCTCCGGTCGCGCTGCCCCACCGCGGCCGGTACTTCTTCGCGATCCAGGAACTGTGCTGGGGCTGGTTCGACCTGCTCGTCAGCGCCGGCGACCCCTACCCCGATGGGAGCTTGTGGCGCACTGGGCGAAGCAACTTCAGCGGCTGCATCTTGGCGTACAATATTAGCAGGATCAGTGGCTACGATCTGGTGTTCACCATCGAGTATTGCCGTGACGCAGCTACCGCCACACAGCGGAGGAGCTGGGGCGAGCTGAAGCTGCAGTACCGGTGATGCCCACGCAACGGGTCGCGGCGCCGCCCCGCCTCACCGCGTGAGCCGCACCTCGAACGCCGCGCGCGCCGAGCGGTCGCGGGCGCCGGGCACGTGGGCTGCGTCGTCCACCCAGCGGTAGCCGGCCGAGAGTGCGAGGTCCACGCCGCCCGCCGGCCACCAGCGCACGCCGGCGTCGAACTCGCGTGTGCGCTCGACCACGCCCTGGAACGTGGAAGCCTCCACCTTGGGCGAGCCGGGCACGAACGGCTGGTCGAGCGTGTTCTCGCCGCGGTCGGTGCGGGCGACGGCGCCGAAGAGCTGCCAGTCCACTGCCGGGTCCCAAGTCCCGCGCAGCCGCAGGCGGCGCGCGTCGGGCCCGGTGGGGAAGCCCAGCGGGCGGCCCTGCAGCTCGTAGGCGCGGCCGAAGTATGACGTGTAGACGAAGCGCCACACCCGCGTGTACTCGCCGCCCCAGGTGACACGGCTGCCGCCTACCGTGCCGGCGCCCTCCCAGCCGACCTGCCACGCGAGCTTGTCGGGGTTCTCCGAGGTGCGGGCGTGGAGGTCGTCGACGGCGATCTCGCCGTAGACGCGCGTCCCGGGTGCGATGCGCCAGCCGGCGTCGAAGCCCACCATGATGTTGTTGCGCAGGCTCGTGGCGCTGTCGGGGTCGTCCTGGGTCTCGAGCCGCTGCACCATGAAGTAGGGGATGACGCCCGCGAGGTAGAGCGGCTGCCAGCCGGTGGCGCGGTAGCGCGCGGTCTCGGTGATCCCGAGGCGCAGGCCGTCGAGCGGCTGCCACTCGAGCCGGTGCGCCGCGAGCTGCTCGCCCGTGGCGGCATCGAGCGTCGCGGAAAGCGCCACGGCGTCGAGGCGGAGCCCCGCGAGCCGTCCGCGCAGCGCGAGACCGGTCATCGCGGGCGCGGTCTTGGACAGCAGGAGCGAGCCCTCCTCGCCCGGGCCCCAGTGCCAGCGGGTGCGGCCGAAGCGCGCCCCCCAGCGCTCGCCCGCGCCGGTGTAGGAGAGGTAGGTGTCCTCGGTGTGGGCGATCACGTCCTCGCCCTGGACGATCGGGTCGGCGAAGGTGCGCGCGCTGTCGATCCGGCCGACCACGACGTGGCTGAAGACCAGCCAGCGGTCGAGCCCGAGCGCCGCCCGGAGCTGGAGCCCCGAGCCCGAGACGAGGCGCGAGGCGTGCTCGTCCGCCTCGCCGCGTCCTTCGAGCCCGGCCGACAGCTCGAGACGCCCGCCCTCGGGCTCGAGATGCTGGAGCAGGCGCGGCGTCGCGGGATAGGCCGGATCGGGCGCGAAGCCCTCGGCCGGATCGCGCCCCAGCACGCGCTCGAGCCGCGCGCGCGCCATCGCCACCACCGGCCCGGTCTCGGCGGCGGGGACGCCCGCGCCCTCGATCTCGGCGAGCTGGAGCGGCAGGGTCTGGAGGTGGGGTAGCCGCAGGCGCCCGGCGAGCGCCGCGGACGGGTAGAGGTCGAGCACGCGCAGCTCCGCCTCGAGCGGGTTGCCCACCGGGAGCGTCTGCAAGGGCGCGGCGCCGGCCGGGTTCGCCCCGAGCCCGCCCAGCGCCACGAACGCGAGCAGCGCCACCCGACGCGGCGCGCGGCTTCCGCGGACTTCCTGGCGACCGGCCCCTGGGCAGCGCATCGGCGCGCATGCTAGACGGCTTCGCCGCGCCCGGCAATCGCCGCGCCGGGGGGCACGAGGCGACCGGCAGGTGCCGTTCCACCGGCCACGATCTGCCGCGGGCCGCCACCGGCAGTGCGGCGCGCGGCGCCGCTGGAGCCCGAATGGTGGCCCCTGGCGCGGCGCCCCCTCCCATGGCGGAGGGTGCTGCACGGGCTGGCGCGGCGCGGCGGGAGTGCGGTGGGGGCCCATGGGCGTGGTCGCGTGGTTGAGGGGGTTTTGCCGCCTGTGCTAGCGTGGCCCGCCTGTTTCTCGGAGTGGGGGCGCGCGCCTCCGCTCCGGTCCCCCGAAGGAGGAGCACCGCATGCGTCCCGGCCGTCCCGAGGCGCTCGAGCAGCCCTACGACCCCGGCCGGGTGGAGGCCGCCTGGTACGGGGCCTGGGAGCGCCAGGGCGTGTTCCGTCCCCGGGCCGGCGGCGCTCCGTTCGTCATCTCCATTCCTCCGCCCAACGTCACCGGCTCGCTCACCATGGGGCATCTGCTCGGCGAGTCGATCCGCGAGGTGATCCTGCGCTGGCAGCGCATGGAGGGACGCGAGGTGCTCTACGTCCCCGGGACCGACCACGCCGGGATCGCCACCCAGAACGTGGTGGAGAATCGCCTGCGCGACCAGGGACGCGACCGCCAGGACCTCGGCCGCGACGAGTTCGTGCGCGAGGTGTGGGCGTGGAAGGAGGAGTACGGCGGCCTGATCCTGCGCCAGTTGCGCCGCTTCGGCTCCTCGCCCGAGTGGTCGCGCGAGCGCTTCACGCTCGACGACGGCTACTCGCACGCGGTGCTGCTGGCGTTCCAGCGCCTCTACGAGAAGGGCCTCATCTACCGCGGCCGCTACATCGTCAACTGGTGTCCGCGCTGCCAGACCGCGCTCTCGGACGAGGAGGTGGATCACGTCGAGACGCCGGGCTCGCTGTGGTACGTGCGCTACCCGATCAAGGACAGCGAGCGCTCGGTGGTGGTCGCCACCACCCGCCCCGAGACCATGCTCGGCGACACCGCGGTCGCGGTGCACCCCGGCGACCGCCGCTACGCCGCCCTGGTGGGCAAGACCGCGGTGCTGCCGCTGGTGCGCCGCGAGATCCCGATCGTGGCCGACGCGACGGTGGACCCCAAGTTCGGCACCGGCGCGGTCAAGGTCACCCCCGCGCACGATCCCAACGACTTCGCGATCGCCCAGCGCCACGGCCTGCCCGACCTAGTGGTGCTCGACGAGCAGGGGCGCATGAACGACAACGCCGGCGACTTCCGCGGCCTCGACCGCTTCGAGGCGCGCAAGCGCGTGGCGGCGGCGTTGCAGGACGCCGGCTACATCGAGAAGATCGAGCCCCACACCCGGCCGGTCGGCCACTGCTCGCGCTGCGACACCATCGTCGAGCCCTACCTCTCCTGGCAGTGGTTCGTGAAGATGACCGAGCTCGCCGCGCCGGCGATCGAGGCGGCCAAGCAGGGCCAGGTCAAATTCTTCCCCACGCGCTGGAAGAAGGTCTACCTCAACTGGCTCGAGAACATCCGCGACTGGTGCATCTCGCGGCAGTTGTGGTGGGGGCACCGCATCCCGGTGTGGTACCGCGGCGGCGAGATGGTGGTCGCGCTCGAGCGCCCCGCGGGCGAGGGGTGGCGGCAGGACGAGGACGTGCTCGACACCTGGTTCTCGTCCTGGCTGTGGCCCTTCGCAATCCTCGGCTGGCCCGAGGAGACCCCGGATCTCGCGCGTTACTACCCCAACAGCCTGATGGTCACCGGGAGCGACATCATCTTCTTCTGGGTGGCGCGCATGATCATGGCCGGGATCGAGTTCCGCGGACAGGCGCCGTTCCCGCACGTGCTGTTCACCAGCATCCTGCGCGACGCCCAGGGGCGGAAGATGTCGAAGTCGCTCGGCAACTCGCCCGACCCGATGGAGATCATGGAGCGCTACGGTGCCGACGCGGTGCGCTTCACCATGGTCTACCTGACGCCCACCGGGCAGGACCTGGTGTTCGACGAGAAGCGCCTCGAGACCGGGAGGTTCTTCGCCAACAAGATCTGGAACGCCGCGCGCCTGGTGACGCTGCGGCTCGGCGACGAGGACCTCGGGCGGGTGCGCGAGTCCTCGCTCGCCTTCACCCTCGCCGACCGCTGGATCCTCTCGCGCTTTGCCCACGCGGTGAAGAGCGCCACCCGAAATCTGAGGACCTACCGGCTCAACGAGGCGGCCAACGTGGTCTACCACTTCGCCTGGCACGACTACTGCGACTGGTACCTGGAAATGGCGAAGCCGCGCTGGGCCGACGACGCCGATCCCGAGGACCGCCGCACCGCCCGCTGGGTGGCGTGGAAGACGCTGGATGGCATCCTGCGCCTGCTCCATCCCTTCATGCCGTTCGTTACCGAGGAGATCTGGCAGGCGATCCCGCACGACGGCGAGCTGCTGGCGCAGGCGTCGTGGCCGCCGGTGAAGCGCTCGTGGGTGGACCCGACCGCCGAGGCCGAGGTCGGCTTCCTCCAGGAGCTGGTGGTCGCGGTGCGCAACCTGCGGGTCGAGACCGGGCTCCCCGCCGGCCGCCGCGTGCCGGTCGTGGTGCGTGGAACCCCGGATCAACTCGACCTGGTCGAGCGGCTCGCCCAGCAGATCCAGCCGCTGGCACGCATCGAGGCGCTCCATCTGTCGCGCGACGGCTCGCGCCCGGCGGTCGCAGCCTCGGCGGTGGTGCGCGGCGCCGAGCTGTTCCTGCCGCTGGCGGGGCTGATCGACCTCGACGAAGAGCGCTCGCGGCTCGCGCGCGAGGCGGACCGGCTCCTGACCGATCTCGAGAGCTCGCGCAAGAAGCTTCGCAACCAGGACTTCCTCACCAAGGCGCGTCCCGAGATCGTGGAGAAGGAGCGCCAGCGCCTCGCCGCCCTCGAGGAGACGCTCGAGAAGCTCAAGCGGGCGCGCGAGAGCCTGCGCACCGTGCAGGGCTAGCCTGGACTATTCCATGAGCCCGCCGCCTGCGACCGCGATCTGCGCGCCATCCGCGGCGTCGTTCCACCGGCCGCTTCCTCGACGTGAGCGACACGGGACCCGCTTCGC
>MFFQ01000027.1 GCA_001780165.1 Candidatus Eisenbacteria bacterium RBG_16_71_46
GGTCTCGAACACCGGGTAGCCGAGGTTGCCGGGCTTGAAGAAGTACTTCTCCCAGAAGCCCGAGGTGTGGGGGATGTGGTTCTTGCGATACTTGCCGAGGTAGCTGCCGTCCGCGTCGTAGACCGCGGCGGTGTTGTAGTAGACGCCCGGCAGCTCGCGCTCGTAGACCGGCACCACCACCGCCATCTTGTGCTTGGACGCCAGCTTCGCCACCGCGTCGGTGGTCGGCCCCGGCACCGCCTCGGCCATGTCGTAGTAGCGCGCGTCCTGGCTCGGGCAGAAGTAGGGTCCGTCGAAGATCTCCTGCAGGCAGAGCACCTGCACGCCCTTCTTCCCGGCCTCCTCGATCAGGGGCACGTGCTTGTCGAACATCGCCTGCTTCACCTTGGCCACCGGGGTGGAGGCGTCGTTGATCGGATTGCTGCACTGGATGAGGCCGCCGACGACTTTACGGGGCATGAGGTTCTCCTGTGCTCACGGTCGCCTCGCGGAAGCCCGCGCCGGATCCGACCCCGCGCCGCCGCCCGCGTGCGCGGGATAGATCTCGACCCATTCCGAATACCTGCCCATCGCATACGAGCCGAGGACGGCGCCGCCGAGGCCCACCCCGGCGAACGTGGTCCACCCGGCGAGTTGGCTGTTGGTCGTGTATCCGACGATCCAGCCGGCGACGACCCCCAGCGTGAGCCCACCCCAGAGGCCAAGCCCGCCGCCGATCACCCCACCCGGCCCCCAGCGCTTCTCGGGGCGTTCGATGCGCTCGATCGAAGACCAGCGCACCGGGTTCGGCGGCGGCGGTACGGTGTCCCACGCCGCGGCGGTGACCAGCGCCGGGCGCGGCGCGGGGAACCCCTTGGCCCGCGCGAACCGCACGCCGGCTTCCGCCAGCACCGGGCGCTCCAACTCCACCGTGCGGCCCGTGAACGAGACGCGGATCCGGCGGGTACTCGCCAGCTCTTCCTCGAGCCGCACGAGCCGCACCGAGTCCGGCCGCCCGCCCGCGGTCGCCGCCGTGTCCGCGACCGCGGGAGCGACGGCGGCCTGCGGCGCCAGCGCCAGCTCCAGCGCCATGACCGCGCTCAGAACCATCGCGTGATGACCACCTTCTTGTCGGTGTAGAACTCCACAGCATCGCGGCCGTGGGCCTTGAGATCGCCGAAGAACGAGCCCTTGGCGCCGCCGAAGGGGAAGAACGCCATCGGCGCGGCCACGCCGATGTTCACCCCCAGCATGCTCGGTTCGACGCGGTAGCGGTACTCGCGCGCGTACTTGCCGCTGCTCGTGAAGATGCTGGTCGCGTTCCCCAGCTCGTGGCGGCGCACGATGCTCACCGCCTCGTCGAAGTCCTTGGCCTTCATCAGCACCAGCACCGGGCCGAAGATCTCCTCCTGGGCGATGACCATCTCCGGCTTGGCGTCGGCCAGGATCGTGGGGCCGAGGAAATAGCCGTCGGGATGCTTGGGGTCCTTGAAGCCGCGGCCGTCGAGCAGCAGCTTCGCCCCCTCGGCGATCCCCTTCTCGATGTAGCCCAGCACCTTCTCGCGATGCTGGCGCGTGATCAGCGGGCCCATCGTGACGTCGGATTCGAGCCCGTCGCCGACCTTGATCCCCTTGGCCTCCTCCACCAGCTTGTCGCGGATCTTGTCGTAGGCCTCGCCCACCCCGAGCACCACGCTGTTGGCGAGGCAGCGCTCGCCGGCGCAGCCGAAGCAGGACTCGGTCGACACCTGGGCCGCGCGCGGGATGTCGGCGTCCGGCATCACCACCACGAAGTTCTTGGCACCGCCCAGCGCCTGGACCCGCTTGCCGCTCGCGGCCGCGCGCGAATAGACGTGGCGCGCCACCGGAGAGGAGCCCACGAACGACACGCCGGCGATCTCCGGGTGGTCGAGGATCGCGTCCACGGCCTCTTTGCCGCCGTGGACCAAGTTGATCACGCCCTCGGGGAAGCCCGCCTCGTGCATCAGCTCGAACATGCGCATCTGCGACAGCGGCACGCGCTCGCTGGGCTTGACGATGAAGGTGTTGCCGCAGGCCACCGCGTGGGGCAGGAACCACATCGGCACCATGAGCGGGAAATTGAACGGAGTGATCGCGGCGAACACGCCGAGCGGCTGGCGCACGGTGTGGCAGTCGATGCCCGAAGCGATGTCCTCGAGTGCCGTGCCCTGCATGCGATCCGGGGTCCCGATCGCCAGGTCCACGTTGTCGATCGCGCGACGCACGCTGCTGCGCGACTCATCGAGGGTCTTGCCGTGCTCGAGCGTGACCACCCGGGCGAGGTCGTCGAAATCCTCCTCGAGCAGGTACTTGAGCTTGAACAGCGGCTTGACGCGGTTGACCGGCGGCGTCTGGCGCCAGGCCGGGTAGGCTTTCATGGCCGCCTTGACCGCGCGGTCCACGTCGGCCGCGCCGCCCAGCGGCGTGCGCGCGATGAGCTGGGCGGTGGCGGGATTGTGCACCTCGGCAAAGCGCTTGGCGTCGGACGCCACCCACTTGCCGCCGATGTAATTCGTGAGCGTGCGCGGCTCGGCCGCGCTACGCGCGTCGTGTCCGTTGATGACGGCCGAAGGTGCGCCGGCGGGCTTGTGCGGTGCAGTCATGGCGAGGCTACCTCCTTAGCTGGAATCAGCCGGCGAAGTCGGGGCTCACGGGCACCGTGTCTCCCGGCAGGTCAGGGCGACTGCCGTGCGCCGGTGGGCCCGCACGAAGGGGCGGACCGCGGCGCTCTCCGAAGCCGGCGGCAGGACGCGGAACCGACCCCAAGAGCGCGCCCAGCATACACCTTCGGGGTCGGCGCCGGCTGCGGGAAAGTGGGCCGGGAGTGGGCCCCGGGGGCCCGCGTGCGTCGCGCTCCATCGGGTGGCCCGGGGGTGGAGCCGCTGCGTGCTAGACTGCCGGCCTTTCCGCAGCAGACCATCGCTAGGTCGTTCCGGGAGGCGCGGAATGCGGCCATCGCGGTGGGAGCCCCACCGTCCCGGAATCGTTCACGCGGGCCGGGTTCGCGCCGCGAGCCGGTGGCCAATCGCTTCGGTCAGGGCGGGCTCCACTCGAGGAGGGTTCGAGGCATGGGCGAGACTCGGGTGGACCTGCTCCACCTGCTCGAGGACCTGCGCGACGCCTACCCGGGTCCGCTCGAGGAGACCATCCTCACCGAGATCGTGGCGAACGCGCTCGACTCGGGTGCGAGCACCGTTCGCATTACGGCCGATCCGGCGCAATGCTGGCTGACCGTCACCGACGACGGGAGCGGCATGCTGCGCCGCGAGCTGGCCCGCTACCACGACGTCGCCTCGAGTGGCAAGACGCGCGGCCAGGGCATCGGCTTCGCCGGGGTCGGGATCAAGCTCGGCCTCTTGATCAGCGAGGAGGTCGTCACCGAGACCCGGCGCGGCAAGTCCCACGTCGCCACCCGCTGGCACCTGGCCTCCCGCCACAAGGCCCCGTGGAAGTGGGTGCCCGCTCCCGGTGCCGTGCCCGCACGCGGCACGGCGGTGAGCCTCCGGCTCGACAACGCGCTCTCGCCGCTGCTCGACGCGGGCTACATCGAGGCGGCGCTGCGGCGCCACTACCTGACGCTCTTCGACCCGGCATTCGAGCCGATCCTGGCGTCCCAGTACCCGCGCGGCGTGCGCTTCGAGGTCAACGGAGCGGGGCTCGAGCCCCAGGGCCCTCCCGAACGCGAAATCGCTCCGATCGAGGTGCGCCTGGCGCGGAAGCGGAAGCCCTCGGCGCTGGGCTACCTCGCGCGCGATCCGCTGCCGCTGCCCGAGGAGCGCCGCGGCGTCGCCGTGAGCACGCTCGGCAAGGTGATCCGGCGCGGCTGGGAGTGGCTGGGGTTGACCCCCACCGCCGGCGAGTGCGTTGGCGGCGTGATCGAGGTCCCGGCACTCGCCGAATGCCTCACGCTCAACAAGGCCGACTTCATCCGCAGCGGCGCGCGCGGCGCGACCTACCTCGCCTACCGCAAGGCCGTCCAGGAGGTCGTCGCCCGTCAGCTCGAGCGCTGGGGCGACACGCCGGGCGCGGCCGAGGAATCGCGCCGCCGAGCCGCGCGCCCGGTGGAACGCGACCTCGAACGCGTGCTGCTGGACATGGCGGACGACTTCCCGCTGCTGGCCTCGCTGGTCGAGCGCCGCGAGGGCGGCCAGGGCCGGCTTCCGATCGGGCGCCCCGGAGCGCCGACGGACGACGCGCGAGCGCTCGTCGCAGCGGCGCTGGGGCGGGCGGCGGAGGCCACGGCGATCGCCGAAGACGACGCGCCCGCCGCGACCGAGGAGAACCCAGCGGCGCCCGCGGCGGAGGGTTCGGACGAGCCTTCGCCGGAGGCCGCGGCCTCCGGCTCCCTCACACTGCCCGCGGCCCGCGGCCCCCGCCGCCCCGGCCGCTACGGGCTCACGATCCAGTTCGAGCGCCGCCCGGACGATGCCGGGATGGCGCGCCTGGTCGAATCCTGCGTGTGGGTCAACGAGGCGCACCCCGCGTTCCGCCGCGCCGCCGCGTCGCGCTCCGAGGGCTATCACCTCGCACTCGCCGCCGCGATGGCGCTCGCCCCGCTCGCGGTCGAGCCGGCGCACGCGCACGCATTCGTCACCGCGTTCCTCGCCCGCTGGGGCGAGGCGCTCGAGCCCGCCGGGCGGCGCTCCTCGCGCCGCGGCTGACGGCCCTCCCCGGGAGCGGCCGCCGACGGCGCAGGAAGCTCCCGGAGTCGTCCCGTCGATCCCCTGAGACCGCGAGATCGCTTGAAGTTGAGTCCCCGTTCGCCATCCCGAACTCCGGGCGGCGCACCGGGGCGATCGGCGCGAGTCTGACCCGCCCCGCCGACGGCCCGCGGTGTAGAACTCTCCCGAGGGCGCTTTGCTCAGTGGGAAATCTGGAAGGCCGTCATGAAGAGACTACTGCTTGCTGTCTGCGTGCTGGCGCTGGCGGCGCCGGCGGCCCAGGCCGGCGGGTTCAACCTCACCTGGGGCACCGGCTGCTGGCGGGACAACCCGGCGACCCTCAGCACCTTCGCCTGCGACTCCAACGACGGGAGCGTCAGCTTCACCGTCTCCTTCGCCACGGACACCGAACTCCCGGGGTTCAGCCTATTCCAAGCGGAGCTGGATTTGCAGAGCGACTCGCCCGACCTGCCCGACTGGTGGCAGCTTACCGACTCGGGAGGTTGCCGTCAGGGCTCACTGTCAATCTCGACCGATGTCGCCGCGCCGCCGGGCGGATGCGCCGATCCGTTCGCAGGCAGGCAGATCACGTACGAGTATCATCACTGGTTCACGGCCGCGTTCCCCGACCCTTTGCCAAGCTATCCAGCCAACCGGGCAAAGCTTGGTGTGGAATACGGAGTCGAGCCCCCCGCTGGGACCCTTCAGCGGGGCATCGAGTGTGAAGGCGCCACAGTGACGATCAGCTTTGCCAAGACCGTGGGCGCCGGTGCATGTGGGGGCTGCAGCACGCCAGTCACCATCGTGTTGAACAAGGTAGATCTGTGGGGCACGGGGCACAAGATCCTCACGAACCCGATCGACAACCAGTGCCTGCGCTGGCAGGCGGGAGGGGTGACGCCCTGCTCGGCCACCCCGGCGCGCAGCAGCACGTGGGGGATGCTCGAGAGCCTGTATTGGTGAGCGGCTCGGTGCGGGCCCCCGCTCGACGCCGCGAGCACGCCGCGGCAGCCCTCAGCGCGCATGCGGCACGGCCGGCCCCGCGAGCCGGAGCTGCCAGCGAATTCCCGGCCCCGCTGCGACGCGCGTCACCACCGCCGCGGCCCGCTCGCGCGAGCCGAGCAGCTCGATCCGCCAGACCTCGGGCGCCTCGCGCGAGGTCGAAGCCGCGGTGACGTGGGGGTTCGCCGCGAGCCAGGCGCCGAGCGCGGGGTCCACCTCGAGGTCGGCGACCGGCCACAGGCCGAGTCCGTGCTGGGCCTCGGCCGCCCGCACCAGGGCCAAGGTGGCGTCGTCCACCGGCCGCGCCTGCACCAGGTGCGGGTAGTCGCCCACGAAGCGGTAGATCTCCTCCACGCGCACGTAGGAGCTGGGCGAGTTGCGGGGCTCGACCACGGGCGAGAAGTCCCACACCGCGTGCGCCGCGCGCAGCACCACGTCGCCGCGCGCGCGCACCACGGCGAGCGTATCGCCGCCGATGCCGGCGTCGTAGAGCTGGGCGCCCGCGGGGCCGCCGTCGAGCGAGGCCACCCACAGCTCGTGGGGCTCGGCGGTGCCGAGCAGGGCGTACCACAGGAGCGCCTTGTGGCGGAGCGAGTCCGCGGGGCCACCGGAGAATGGCGCCACCAGGTACACGCGCTCGAGACTCCGCGGAACCTCCTGGTCGCCGCCCGCCATCGGCGGCGGCAGCGGCACCGTCTCGAAGCCCGCGCCGCTCGAGCGCCACAGGCGCAGCGTCGCCAGGGTGCGGCCCGCCAGCGCGAGCAGCGTCCCGCCGCCCAGCGTGTCGCAGCGCACCACCAGGAACGGCACCCCAGAGAGCGCCGCGTAGCGTCGCTCGACCGCGGCCGGATCGTAGGGGCGCGCCAGGCTGCGCTCGAGATCGGCGATCACCTGGCGCCCGAGTGCGGTGGCCTGCTCGGGCGTCAGGTCGCCGCGCGCGCCGGCGAGCACGCGGCGCAGCTCGGCCTCGAGCT
>MFFQ01000028.1:0-3307 GCA_001780165.1 Candidatus Eisenbacteria bacterium RBG_16_71_46
CCTCCAGCGCTTCACCGGAGCCGGCACGCTCGCCCCGGGGTGGCCCGCGAACGGCGTGCCGATCCGCCCCGCGCCCGACGCACGGGACGGTCTGGTGATGGTGCCGGACGGCGCGGGCGGGGCACACGTACTACTGTGCGGTCCGGACCCGCGACGAGCGCGCCAATCGGTCGCCGATCTAGAACGTGGCCGCCGCCTTCGCGCGCGACGCGCGCCCCCGGGCGGCCGAGGGGAGCAGGCGCATCGGGGGCCCGCCCGATTCCGCGCGCGGGGCGACGCGCATCGCGGTCATCTTCCCGGCGCCGGGGTAGATGACAGCGCGCCCGTTCGATCCCTCGCGCCGCTTGGCTACTCGCCTCCGGCCGGCCCCGCCGCGACCCCCCCCGCCGCCGCGGGCGGGGCCGGAGCGCGCGGGGGGTAGCCGGTGATGATCACGACCGCGCCGAAGATCACCCCCGCGGCCAGGACCGTGCGCGGGGTGAGCGTCTCGCCGGCGAACGCCCAGCCCAGCAGCAGCGCCACGACCGGGTTGACGTAGGCGTAGGTGGCGACGCGCGCCGGCGTGGAGACGCGCAGCAGCCAGCCGTAGGCGGTGAAGGCGACGATCGAGGCCACGACCACGAGGTAGGCGACCGCCCCGGCCGAGCGCGCGGTGACCGCGCCGGGATCGAGCCGCGCGGTCTCGCCGGTGGCCAGTCCGGCCGCGAGCAGCAGCGCCCCGCCCGCCAGCATCTGCATCGCGGTCGCCCGCGCCGGCGAAGCCGGCAGCCGCACCTGGCGCGCGACCAGCGAGCCCGTGGCCCAGGACACGGTGGCGAAGACCAACACCGCCGCGCCGACTGGGTCCAGCCGGCCGGCGCCCACCAGCCGACTCGGGCCGGTGAGCAGGGCGAGTCCCGCGAGCCCGAGCATCACTCCCGCCATCACCTGCCGGCCGGGGCGGCTACCCCCGGGGCGCCAGCCGTCGAACAGCACCATCCAGAGCGGGACCAGGGCCACCATGAGCGCGGCCGGGCCCGAGGCGACGCGCTGCTCGGCCCACGAGACGCCCCCGTTGCCGCCCAGCAGCAGCAGGCCCCCGACCACCAGCGCCCCGCGCCATTCCCGCAGGGTGGGCGGCGGCACGCCGCGGGCGAGGGTCCACCCGTAGAGCAGCAGGCCGGCGATGAAGAACCGCGATCCGGCCATGAGGAACGGCGGGATCGACTCGATCGCGATCCGGATCGCGAGGTAGCTCGAGCCCCAGACCAGGTAGATGGCGGCGAACGCGACGATCAGCCGGAACCGCGCGGCGCCGGCCGCGGCAGGCGTGGCGTTCACGTCAGAGGAGCGTGCCGCGCAGGATCCAGCTCGCCAGCGAGAAGTAGATGACGACGCCGGCGACGTCCACCAGGGTGGCGACGAACGGCGCGGAGGCGCTCGCCGGGTCGGCGCCGAGACGCCGCAGGACGAACGGCAGCATCGAGCCGACCAGGGTCCCGAAGGTGACGACCCCGAGCAGCGCTCCGGAAACCGTGAATGCGACCAGCAGGAAGTGCGGGCCGTAGGCGCGGAACAACCCCTGCCACAGCACCACGCGCATGAAACCGAGCGCGGCGAGCACCCATCCGAAGGCGAAGCCGTGCAGCAGCTCGCGGTGCATGACCCGCCACCAGTCCGAGAGCCGCACCTCGCCCAGCGCCATCGCCCGGATGACCAGGGTCGAGGCCTGCGAGCCCGAGTTGCCGCCGCTGCTGATGATGAGCGGGATGAACACCACCAGCACCACCGCGCGCGCGATCTCGCCCTCGAAGCGGCCCATCGCCGAGGCGGTGAGCAACTCGCCGATGAACAGGGCCGCGAGCCATCCGACGCGCTTGCGCATCATGTCGAGGAAGCCGACTTCGAGGTAGGGCGCCTCGAGGGCCTCCATGCCGCCGATCTTCTGGATGTCCTCGGTCGCCTCCTCCTCCACGACGTCCACGATGTCGTCCACCGTCACGATGCCCTTCATGCGGCGCTCGGCGTCCACCACCGGAATCGCGATGAGGTCGTGCTCCGCGAACACGCGGCTGACCTCCTCCTGGTCCATGGTCTCGCGCACCGTGACGATGTCGGTGGACATCAGATCGCGCACGCGCTTGTCGGGCGGGGCCGAGAACAGGTCGCGGAACGACGCGACGCCGAGCAGGTGCTGCTCGGCATCGAGCACGTAGACGTAGTAGACGGTCTCGAGCCGCTCGCGCGCCTGCTTGCGCAGGTAGCTGATCGCTTCGTCCACGCTGACGTCGGGGCGCACGCGGGCGAAGCGCGGGTTCATGAGGCCGCCGGCGTCGTCCTCCGCGTACGCGAGCAGCGCCAGCACCTCGGTGCGGGTGACGTCGTCGAGCAGATCCAGCAGCGCGGGGCGCTCCTCCTCGTCCGCCTCCTGGATCAGGTCGGCGGCGTCGTCGGGAGGCAGCAGCCGCATCCACAGGCGCCGTTCGCCCGGCGGCAGCAGCGACTCCAGCTCGGCCTGCTCGCGCGAGGAGAGGTCGAGGAAGAAGTCCTCGGCGTCCCCGCGCGCGAGGGCGCGGAACCCTTCGACGCGATCCTCGGGTGGCAGCAGGCGCCAGGCTTCGCGCAGGTCGGCGGCCTCGAGGGCGCCGGGTTCCACCATCTGGCTGGCGAGCGGGATCATGCCTCTTCCCCCATGTCATGCGGCGACCGAGCACGCCCGGACGCGGCCCAAGCTCGGTGCAGCGGGGGGCGACGGAGGGTGCTGGCTTCCCGGCGGAGCTTAGTCGTCCATCTCCTTGATGACGACGCTGTCCACGCTGTCGATCTCCTCGAGCTTGACGCCGATGACCTCCTTGCGCGAGGTCGGGACGTTCTTGCCGACGAAGTCGGCGCGGATCGGGAGCTCGCGGTGACCGCGGTCGATGACCACCGCGAGCTGGATGCAGCGCGGGCGGCCGAAGTCGATCAGGGCGTCCATCGCCGCGCGGACCGTGCGTCCCGTATAGAGGACGTCGTCCACCAGGACTACCGCCTTGTCGTTGATGTCCACCGGGATCTCGGTGACGCCCACGACCGGCTGGTGGGCCACGGTGGAGAGATCGTCGCGGTAGAGGGTGATGTCGAGGCTCCCGAGAACGGGGGCCGACCCCTCGAACTCCTGGATCTTCCTGGCGATGCGCTCGGCGATCGGGACGCCGCGGCGCCGGATGCCGATCAGCACCAGGTCGTCCACGCCCTTGTTGCGCTCGACGATCTCGTGGGCGATCCGGGTGATGACGCGGCGCAGCCCGTCCGCGTCGACGATCTCCGCCTTCTCCTTGAGAGCCAT
>MFFQ01000028.1:3382-48967 GCA_001780165.1 Candidatus Eisenbacteria bacterium RBG_16_71_46
CCGGGCAAGCCCGCGCCGGCTGCGGCGTCCGGCGCCCCCGGCACCGCCGAAGCGGCGCGCCGAGTGCGGCGCGAGCAGCCCCGCGGAGGCGCCAATGGCCGAAAACGCTTGCCCGAGAGCGGCCCGGAGCTTAGTCTTAGCCGGTCAACACTCGGGTCGCCGCCTCCCCCAGCACCCCGCGCAAACCGATTCTGCGTCCCGACCGTCACCTGGAACTGCCGTCGCCCCCCGCGGAGGTCCACATGACACGCCCGTTCCGCATTCGCTTCGCCCTTCACCTGGCGCTCACGCTGACCATCGGGCTGTGGGCGGGTGCCGCGATCGCCGACCCGATCGCGATCGTGGCCGCGGTCAAGGGCAAGGTCGAGGTGACGCCGAACGGTGCCAAGACCGCGGTGCGCGCCTCCTTCGGCCTGCCGCTCGAGCGTGGCGACCGACTCGTCGTCGAGCGCGGCGGCAGCGCGACGCTGGCCTTCGGCGACGGCAACGTCGTGGAGTTGGCCGAGAACAGCAGCCTCACCGTGGGCGGTCGCATGGCGAACCGCGCCCAGGCGGGACCCGGCGCGGGCCTTCCCAACGAGGTCTTCACCCAGGTTTCGAAGTTCGTCACCGGCGGGTCCCGCCAGGCGGGACTGGTGGCCATGGCGCCGCTGCGCTCGAGTCTATCGGCCGCCGAGGGCATGCCGCTCATCGTCGGGCCGCGTTCGAGCGAGGTCATGTCGGGCCGGCCGGCGTTCACATGGCGCCAGGTGAAGGGGGCCATGCGCTACAAGGTCGTGGTCTCGGGCGACGAGGGAGAGCTCTGGCGCCGCGAGGTCTCCGGCACCTCGCTCGACTATCCGGCCGACGCCGCGCCGCTCGCCGCCGACGCCGATGTCCTCTGGGAGGTCCAGGCCTGGTCGGACGGCGGGCAGATCCGCAAGGAAAGCAGCTCCTTCCACGTGCTGGCCGCGGATCAAGCCGAGGCCGTCCGCACCCACCTCGACCGCATCCGCGCGGCCGCCGGCGGCGACAGCAGCCCGGCGTCCCACTACCTCGCGGGGTCCTATCTCGCCAGCCGCGGCATCTACGACGACGCCGGGCGCCAGTTCGAGGCGCTCAGCAAGATCGATCCGGATTCTCCCGCACCGCACGAAGCGTTGGGGAACGTGTATCGCGCGGTGGGCCTGATGGACTTGGCCGCCGCCGAATTCGAGAAGGCCCTCACGCTCACGCGCGAACAGTAACCAGCGTCTCCGCGCACCTCCGGGCTCCGGTTTCCCCCGCCTCGCCCGGCGCCGCGATTCCTACATCTCGCTCAGGAGTGCTCCCATGACCGCTCGATTCCCCTTTGTTCTGTTCGCGGCGCTGCTCGCCGTGGCCGCCCCCCCTCCAGCGTCCGCCACGCAGGTCATGCGCCTCGACACCGAGGCCCTGACCGGCGGATCGAACGACATCGTCGTCGGGCGCGTGGAGGGCACCCGCTCCTATTGGAATCCGGCTCGGACCAAGATCCTCACCGATGTCACCGTCGCCGTGGACCAGACCGTCAAGGGCTCGGGCGCTCCCCGGCTCGTGCTCACCCAGCTCGGCGGCGAGGTGGACGGGGTGCGCACCACCGTGGAGGGCGGGCCGCTGTTCGCCCCGGGCGAGGAGGTGCTGCTGTTCGTGTGGCGTGACGCCCGCGGTCGCGCCCAGGTCAACGGACTCTCGCAGGGCAAGTTCGAGATCGCGCGCGATCCCGCGACCGGCGCGCGCACGGTGCAGCGCTCGCTGCCCGGGCTCGTGGTGCGCGACGCGCGCACGCTGAGCGCCGTGCCCCAGGGCGAGCCCGCCCCACGCATCACCCTCGAGGCGATGCTGGGAGAGATCCAAAACGCGTTGCAGGAGGGCGGCCGCTGACGCGGCCGAGACCACCATGGCCCCTCGCCCCCTCCGCTTCGCCCGTCTCGCCGCCTTCGCGGCGCTGATGCTCACCTACCCGATTGCCGCCGCCGTGGCCGGTTCGCCGCGCGTTCCCGCTCACGACGACGTCGTACCGGTACGCGGGCACCGAGTCGCGCCCCCGGCCCCCACCGCCGCGCGCTCCGCCGGCGCGCTGCCCACGGCCACGCTGGGCAGCCGCCGCGCCGAGACCATGGCCGGTTCGTTCGTCACGGCGAACGACAGCTTCCTCGTCGCCTCGTTCGGCTTCCAAAACCCCGACAGCAGCTGCCAGACCCGCGGCTGGACCGGCACCGATCTCACGGGCCAGGTCTTCGCCCACGTCACGTCGAGCTACGTCGTCAATCAGTCGCTGCTGGGGGGGCTCCAGGCCACGGCCGGGATCACCTATCCCGCGCCGCTCGACAGCACGCCGCTCGATCTGCCCCGGTCGCTTGCGATCGATGCAGCGGGACGCCTGGTATTCTTCCAGTACGATTCGAATTCTGGCACCAACCGCCTGTTCCGAGTCGACCCGACCCTCGATTTTGCGGCCAAGACCGACTTCGCGACGGGGAACTTCCCCTACTCAGTTGCGATCGGAGACGTGAGCGGCGACGGCGAGCCTGACCTGGCGGTGGCGAACCTCAACTCCGACGCGGTCTCGGTGCTGCTCGGCAACGGCGCCGGCGGGTTCGGGGCCAAGACCGACTTCGCCACCGGGGCCGGCCCCCGCTCGGTGGCAATCGGGGACTTGAACGGCGACGGCGGCCCCGACCTGGCGGTGGCGAACTTTGTCTCCTACACGGTTTCGGTGCTGCTCGGCAACGGCGCCGGCGGGTTCGGGGCCAAGACCGACTTCGCCACCGGGACCACGCCCCACTCGGTGGCGATCGGGGACGTGAACGGCGACGGCAAGCCCGACCTGGCAGTGGCGAACTACCAACCCAGCACGGTCTCGGTGCTGCTCGGCAACGGCGCCGGCGGGTTCGCGGCGAAGACCGACTTCGCCACCGGGACCGGCCCCCTCTCGCTGGCGATCGGGGACGTGAACGGCGACGGTAGGCCCGACCTGGCGGTGGCGAACCGCGACGCCAACACGGTCTCGGTGCTGCTGGGCGATGGTGCCGGTGGGTTCGGGCCGAAGACTGACTTCGCCACCGGGAGCACGCCCCCATCGGTGGCGATCCGGGACGTGAACGGCGACGGCAGGCCCGACCTGGCGGTGGCGAACAGTATTTCCAACACGGTCTCGGTGCTGCTCGGCAACGGCGCCGGCGGGTTCGGGGCCAAGACCGACTTCGCCACCGGGGTCCAGCCCCGATCGGTGGCGATCGGGGACGTGAACGGCGACGGCAAGCCCGACCTGGCCGTGGCCAACTACGGCTCCTCCACGGTCTCGGTGCTGCTCGGCAACGGCGCCGGCGGGTTCGGGGCCAAGACCGACTTCGCCACCGGGAGCGGCCCCTCCTCGGTCGCGCTCGGGGACGTGAACGGCGACGGCAGGCCCGACCTGGCGGTGGCGAACTCCGACTCCAACACGGTCTCGGTGCTCCTCAACACCACCGGCATGGGCCTGTTCCGCCCGGCGCCGACTTCCGCCCCGGACGCCGAGTTCGTCCCGGCCCGCTCGGGGGCGGTACGCGACCCGCTCACCGGCGGCATCCTCACCTACGACATCGGCGGTACCAACTCCGGGCGCATCTTCCTGTTCCCGGACAGCGGCAGCGCCGTGCTGCTCGCGGGCAACAACAGCGGCAGTGGCTCTCCGAATGACACCCTCGCCCTCTCCGCCCAACTCGGGACCGGATCCGGGATCGCGGTGGACGGCGCGGGCAACGTCTACTTCCCGGAGACCGCGACCCACCGCGTGCGCATGCTGCGGCGCAACGACGGGCGGATCGTCACGATCGCGGGGAACGGCACCGAGGGTTACTCTGGCGACGGCGGCCAGGCGCTCGCGGCGCAACTCACCTGGCCGTTCGCGGTCGGTCTCGACACGGCGAACGGTCTGCTCTACATCGTGGACCAGTACAACACCGTCGTGCGCCGCGTGGATCTCCCGACCGGGATCATCACCACCCTGATTCCCGCCGATCCGGCCGGCGCGTTCATCCCGACCGCGATCGCGGTCTCCGGGTCGACGCTCTACATCACCGGCTCCAACTTCGTCTACCGGTACTCCGGCGGCGTGCTCACGCCGATCGCGGGCGGCGGCCGGTACGCCACCCCCTCGGTCCCGCTGCGCGGACTCGAGCAGGACCTCATGGACCCGCGGGCCCCGCTCCCGGACGGAGCGGGAGGCCTCTACTTCCTCGAGCCGAACCTGCGTCTCATCTTCCACCTGCTGGCCAATGGCGACCTCGTGCGCGTCGCCGGCGTGCCGATCCCGCTCGACATGGGCGCCCGCGCGTTGCGCGTCGGTTCCGACATGAACACCGCGCCCGCGGTGGTGGGCAGCTGGCTGCAGCCCTCGGGCTACGGCAACGGCTGGAGCCAGCGCCTCACCTCGCCGACCATCTCCTCGGCGTCCGTGGCCAACGCGGTGCTCGGCTTCGACGCGATGGTGGATCTCGAGAGCCAGCAGACCTCGTTCGACTTCCTCGACGACGCGACCGAGCCGGAATTCGTGGGCGTGCAGGCGCTGCGCGCCGACGGCACCTGGGGCTTCCTCGTGGCGCGCACCTTCGAGCGCGCGTACGGGTTCGCCGTGACTCGGAACATTCCGTTCGAGGGGACCGCCCTCGGCCGCTTCGAGGTCCACCTCGGCGCGGACGGCAACGAGTCGTTCCCCTACGCCGCGAGCACGCGGCTGCGCATCGTCGTGCAGACCAGCGTGGCCACCTCCAACGAGGACGGTCTCGTGCGGCCCGGGATCGCCGCCGCGATCCTCGACAACCTGACGCTCAAGAACGGCGCCAGCGACCTCCTTCCCCCGGTCGACTTCGAGGACGGCGGCACCGGCGGCTGGAGCCTCTCCGCGCTCAACGGCGCCTTCACCGGCAACTTCCCCTACACGCGCGACGTGCCCGCGCCGGCGACCCAGGTCGCGCTGCGCAGCGCGTTCGACTTCAACGATCCATCCTGCGCCTGGACCTTCGCCTCGGCCGGGGACAGCCTCCCCAGTGGCGTCTACGCCAACCTGACGTCACCGTGGATCGCCACCGCCGCGCCCGACAGCGGCCTGCTCATCGCGTTCTCGGGGAAGCTCAACACCATCGACCAGAAGCGCTACCTGGACGTCCGGGTGCTGGGCAAGAACGCCGGCGACGATCGACCGCGCGCGGCCGCGAGGCTGTCTGCCGTGCTCAACAGCGGAACCAGCGGCGGGGACCTCGCCTCGCCCTTCGTGGACCAGCGCGTGCTGCGCTACCCACAGGACTTCGCGGGCGGCACACCCGGTTACGACTCGTTGCAGGTGGTGTTCCTCGTCGAGGATCGCGGGGACGAGCTGATCGTCGCCGCGCCCCCCTCGGGCGCGACGGGCGCGACGGTCGTGGACCGCGGCCGGCCCGGCGCATCCGCGTTAGGCGCGCTCGACGGGCGCCCCCGCACCCGGCTGCCGTACCTCGACGACATCCGTTTCTACCAGATCGGGGTGGACTCGGACTTCGACGGCGTCGCGAACAACGCCGACGCCTGCCCGACGACGTGCGCCGCGGGCCAGGACGCCGACGGCGACGGCTGCGTGGACCCGCACGCGACGCTGCGCCACGTGGAATCATGGAACGCCTCGAGCCTGCCGCTGCACTACCGTATTTCGCAAAACGGGATTCCGAGGATCACCGACGGCAGCGACAAGATCGCGATCCAGTTCGGCTTCAGTACCTGGACCACCGTCCCCGGCGCCGCGCTCGGCGTGGTCCGCGACACCGACACCGCACAGAAGGACGCCTCGGCGCTGGACGGGATCAACCTCGTCACCGCCGAGGACCCGGACTTCCCGCTGCCTCCCAACGTGCTGGGGGTGACGCTCACGACCTCGCTCACCCGCCGCGGCGCCTTCGGCGATCGCATCGCGCTGCCGGGCGAGATCTTCGACGCCGACATGATCCTCAACCCGCTGGTCTCTTTCGCGACCCCGGGCAACGCCGGCACCTTCGACCTCGCGAGCGTCATCACCCACGAGGCCGGGCACTTCTACGGGCTCAGCCACAGCGGCGTGCTCAAGTCCACGATGTTCTTCGTGCTGCAGTCGAGCTTCCTCGCCGCGAGCCTCGAGAACGACGACCGCGCGGCGATCGCGGCCGCTTATCCGGGGCCGCTGCTCGACACCAACTTCGGCGCGATCAAGGGCAGCGTGACCCGCGGGGGCACCGGCGCTCCGTTGCCGGGCGCGCTCGTCACCGCGGTGCAGCTCGGCGGCGGCGGCGCGCCGGTCGACTCGGTGTCCTCGGACTACACCGCCGAAGACGGCTCCTACGCGCTCTACCGGCTGCCGGCGGGCAACTACGCGGTGCGCATCACCCCGCTCGACGGCGCGGTGGGCGGCTACCCGCTCACGCCCAAGTACATCAGCACCCGGGTGCTCGCCATCGCCCAGACCAATTTCCCGGCCGAGTGGTGGAGCACGCCCGAGAGCGACCGCGACGATCCGAACCTGCGGGCCACGATTCCGGTCACGGTCGGCTCGATCGCCACCGGGTTCAACGTCGTCACCAACGTGGACACCATCCCACCCACCGTCGTGCGGGCCGCTCCCCCGGCGGACAGCAGCGGCATCCGCATCGACACCGCGGTGCTGGTCGAGTTCAGCGAGCCGGTGAACCAGGACTCCCTGGGATCCGCCTTCCGGTTCCGGATCAACGGCCAGACCGGCAGCCTGCTCGGCAAGGCCCTGCTGCTCGCCGGAAACCGCACGTTCCTGTTCATTCCGACCGACCCGCTCGTGCCGGGCACGGAGTACGAGATCGCGGTGACCACGCGGCTCACCGACCGCGACGGGCTGCACCTGGCGCAGCCGTTCAGCTCGACGTTCACCACCCAGGCGCCCCAGGCGCTCGCGATCACCAACGTGCTCCCGCGCTCCGCGCCCAGCGGCGGCTACATCACCATCCTCGGGGCGGGTTTCGATCCGGCGCCCGGGGCCACCAGCGTGGAGTTCGCCGGCGCCGACCCCGTATCGCCCGTCAGCGTCACGCCGACCTCGCTCGTCGTCCGCGTGCCGGGAGCGGCCGTGACCGGCGACCTCCGCGTCATCGTGGTCGAGAGCCCCAGCACGCCCTTCGGCTTCACCGTGCTCAACCTGCAGTCGCAGGCCGCGCCGGCAGCCAACGGCGCGCCGATCCCGCTCGGCTTCCAGCCGAGCGACGTGGCACTCGCGCCCGACGGCCTCACGGCCTACGCCGTGGGCGCCGGCGGACTCGCCACCATCAGCCTCGCGCCGGGACCTGGCTTCCGCACGCCGGTCGCCCGCGGGTTGCCGAACGCGCGGCGAGTGGCGCTCACCCTCGACGGCCTGCGCGCCTTCGTCACCCGGCCGTCGCTCGGCCAGCTGGTCGAGGTGAACGCCGATCCGGGGAGCCCCGACCTCGGCCAGCCGCTCGGCTTCGTCAGCATCCCGGGCAGCCCGGACGCCGTGGCGCTCTCGCTCAGCGGCCGGCGCGCCTACGTCACCGACCAGGCGCGGCCCGTGGTCTACGTCGTGGACACCGATCCCGCGAGCGTCACCTACCGCACGGTGCGCGACACCATCCCGGTCTCGGGCGGAACGCCCACCGGCGGCCTGGCGGTGAACCCCGCCGACGAGAGCCTGTACCTGACCACCTCCGCCCAGGGCGTGCTGATCGAGCCCGACGGCTCGGTCGTGGCGTACGCGCCGGAGCCGACCTCCGGCGGCGCGGCCGTGACCCCCTTCGGCGACGAGGCCCTGTTCGCCACCAACGGCGTCAACCTGCGCTTCCTGGTGCAGGGGGAGGGTTTCTATTCGGGCGACATCGCCCTCGGCGGCGCGGTCCGCGACGTCGTGGTGTCGCCGGGCGGCCGCTCCGCGCTCGCCGTCAATTCCGGCCTCGGCCTGGTGCAGGTCGTGAACCTCGAGGGTGGTGACCCCGGCTACCACACCCAGGTCTCCGAGGTCGCGACCGGCTCGAATCCCCGCGCGCTCGACGTGAGCGGGGACGGCACCGCCCTCGCGGTGGCCAACTTCGGCGACGGCTCGATCTCGCTCTACACGCTGGGCGCCGCCGCAACGCTCACCCGCGTCGCCCCCGCCTTCGCGAGCCCGGGCGACCTCGTCACCGTGCAGCAGACCGGCAGCGACATCTTCACCGCGGGCACCCAGATCGACCTGGGCGGCACGCTGGTCCCGGCGACCCTCACCAACGGTTTCTCGGCCGCCTTCCGCATGCCCGCGTCGATGCAGAAGGCCACCTCGGCGGCGATGCAATTCGGTTCCGAGCGCACGCTCAGCCTGCCGTTCACGGTGGTGGATCCGATCGCCAGCTTCGCCGTCAAGTCCATGAACCGTTCGGTGGGACCGCCGATCGGCTCGGGGCCGTGCGCCCCGGATACGGTCGCCGGCGCCTTCCGCGAGCTGCGTCGCTCGCCGGACGGGCGGGTCGTCGCCGCGCTGCGCGGCGTCAGCAACTGCGAGAACGACGTCGTGGACCTGTGGGAGGCTTCCGCCACCGGCGCCGCGGAGTTCGGGAAGTACCTGGGCCGGATCTCGGGCTTCGGCATCGATGAGATCCGAGCCATCGGCTTCACGCCCGACAGCCGGCGCCTGTGGCTCGGCGTCGGGCCCACGCTCTACGAGGGCAGCAGCCCGATCTACGACGTCGAGCCGGGGAGCCCGACGTTCGCCGAGCAGGACGGCTGGGTGTCGCTACTCGGCGATCCGAGCGCGATCCTGCCGGACCCGCTCGGGCGCTACATGTTCGTCGGATACGGGGGCGGCGAGGTGCGACGCTTCCCGCTCGACGAAGGCTCGCCCGTAGTCCTCGAGACCGGCGCGCAGGTCTTCTCGCTCGCCGCCTCGCCGGACGGACATTATCTGGTGGTGGGACGCGCCGGGCATGTCTCCTTCCGCGATCTCGTCACCGGCACCACGCCGGTGACGGGCCCGACGTATCCGATCTCGTTCCGGCACGTCGCGGTGAGCGGCAACGGCGGCTTCGCCGCCGGCATCGGCACGGGCTCGCAGATCGGGATCTGGAACCTCGACCCGGCGGCCGGCCCGGTGGGGACCCAGCGCTACTTCGGAACGCCGGGCGCGCGTCCCGCGCAGCCCGACGCCATCGTTCCCGCCCCCGACGGCTCCAGCTTCGTCGTGGGCGCCGCCGACTGCGACTCGCTCACCCGCGTCAATCCGACCACGGTGACTCCGGTGCTGAGCTACTCGCCGATCGGCCGGCGATCCCACGCGCTCGCGCGCTCGCCGGACGGCCGCGTGCTGTGGGTGGCGCGCAATCACCCGAGCGAGCTCGACAGCGACGTTCGGCTGTTCACGCTGAGCGAGGCGACGGCCATGTCGCTGGTCTCGGGCGGCGGCCAGTCCGCGCTCGCCAATCAGCCGCTGGCGCAGCCGGTCCGGGTGAGGCTCACCGGTCCGGACGGACGCCCGCAGCAAGGGGTGGTCGTGCGCTTCCAGCTGCCGGGCCTCGCCGCCGGATACCTCGACGGCGATCCCGGCCGCTTCGATCTGCGCCGCTTCACGGACGCCAATGGCGAGGCCCAGGTGAGCTGGACCATGCCGTCCGGGTTCGGCGCCCAGGCCCTCACCATCGGGGCCGAGGGGATCGCGGGGCAGACGATCGCGCTCGCGGCGCAATCCCTGGAGAGCGACGCCACCGCGGCTCCCTCGCTCATCGCCACGGGCCCGGCCAGCGGCGCCACCGGCGTCAATTCCGGCACGCCGGTGTTCGCCCAGTTCAGCCAGAAGATGGACTCGGTGAGCACGATCGACCACTTCACCCTCTCCGCCGGCGGCAGTCCGGTGGCCGGCCGCTTCCGCTTCGAGGACCAGGGGCGGTTCGTGGTGTTCCAGCCGGCCCAGCCGCTGCCCTACGGCGCGAACTGCCTCCTCTCGATCACCGCGGGTGCCTTGGACCGCGAGGGGCAGATGCTCGCCGCCCCCACGACCGTGGGCTTCGCGGTCCAGCTTCCCCCGCCGGTCACGATCTCCTCGTTGAGCCCGCCCGCGGCGCCCCGCGGCGCGAGCGTCGTCATCACCGGCACCGGGTTCAGCGCCGCGCCCTCCCAGAACGCCGTGAGCGTGAACGGCGCGCCGGCGCCGGTGGTGGCGGCGACGCTGACCACGCTGGCCTTCGCGGTGCCCGACGCCGCCACCAGCGGACCGGTCACCGTCCAGGTGGGCGGGACCACCAGCAGCCCCCTGCCCTTCCAGGTCCTCGCCCCCGCGCCCTCCCCGGGCGGGCCGATCGACTCGCTGACCGCGAGCCCGGGGATCCGCGACGTGGCGATCACCCCGGACCAACAGCGCGCGTACGTCACCAATCCCGCCACCAACAGCGTCACGGCGATCGACATCGCCTCGCTCGCGACGCTCGCCAGCATCACCGTCGGCCTCCAGCCGCAGTCCATCGCGATCCTGCCCGACGGCTCGCGCGCGTTCGTGGCGAACAGCGGCAGCAACGACGTCAGCGTCATCAACACCGACCCCGGCGCGGGTCCCGCCTACAACACCGTCGTCAAGACCATCCCGGTCGGTCCGATGCCGCTGGCGGTGGAGGTTTCGGCCTTCGACGGCCGGGTGATCGTGGTGAACGCCGGCAGCCCGGGAACCCTGAGCCTGATCGACGCGCAGCCCGCCAACGGCACCGCCGACTTCGTGGTGACGACGGTCAACATCGGCTCGGGTGGCACGGACGTGGCCATCTCGCCGGACGGCACCAGCGCCTACGTCGCGACCCCCGCCGGGGTGGTCGTCGTGGACCTGGGAAGCAATTCCGTGGTGACCACGGTGAACATCGGCTCGGGCGGCACGGACGTCGCCATCAGTCCCGATGGCACGATCGTGCTCGCGCTCTCCGGCAACGACAGCCTCTACGTGATCAACGTGACCCCCGGCTTCGACCAGTACCAGGTGGTCACCACGGTCAACATCGGCTCCGGCGGCACGGACGTGGCCATCAGCCCGGACGGCGGGCTGGCCTACGTCACCGCGGGGGACGGTGACAACGTGCAGGTGTTCGCGATCGGCAAGGCCAACCAGAGCGGCTCCAGCTCCTTCGTGCCGGGGCCGGCGGTGACGCTCACGCTGGTGAGCACCGTTTCGGTCGGTCGCTCCCCGGTGGCGGTGAAGGTGGTCGTGGACGACATGGGCCGGCCACTGGCGTTCGTCGCCAACCAGGGCTCCGGCAGCGTGTCGATCATCGGGTTCGGCGAGCAGGTCGCGGCGATCCCGATCCAGTTCGAGTTCAAGCCCAACAGCATCAAGTACAAGGAGAAGCAGATGGAGAAGCTGGTGTTCGGCTACCTCGTGCCGCAGCCTCCCTTCTTCGCCGGGCAGATCGTCGTGTCGAGCATCCGGATCAACGGCATCGTGCCTCCCGACACGACGACGCATGGCGCCCAGATCCAGATCAGGGGCCCGGATCACCTGCCGCAGCTCAAGGTGTACTTCTCGCGCAACGCCGTGGCGCTCACCCTGCCGGAAGGCGACGACGTGCCGGTGGTGGTCACCGGCACGATGGCCGGGCAGCCGTTCCGCGGCGTGGACTCCGTCAAGGTCAAGCGGCCGAAGGTGAAGCAGCCCAAGAAGGACGACCTGCTACCGGGCGGGCAACCGAGCCTCCTGACTTGGGAAGTCCCGGCCGACGACTCGTCGCAATACGTGGCGATCCTGCACTCGGTCGATCGCGGCGCGAACTGGATCCTCGATGCCTCGGAGCTTCCCAACACCGGCAGCTACTGGTGGACGGTCCCCGACATCGCCGCCGACAGCGTCAAGATCGCCGTCGTGCAGGTGCAGGGCATCGATGCGCTGGAAACGACGAATCCGGACGATCCTGTCGTGATCGCCGTGCTCGCGGTGAGCGACTACTTCGGCATCCTGGCGACGACCGACGTGGACGGGGCGCCGGTATCGCTGGCGTTCGCGCCGATCTCGCCCAACCCCGCGGCGGGACAAGCGCACTTCCGCTTCGGCCTGCCGGCGCGCGCCCAGGTGTCGCTCGCGGTGTACGACGTCCTCGGCCGGCGCGTGGCGTCGGTGGTGGACGCCGAACGCGGACCGGGCTGGCACAACGCGACCTGGAACGGCCGCAACGAGCGCGGGGGCCGCGTCGGCGCCGGCGTGTACTTCGTCCGCTTCTCGGCCGCGGGCCGGACGTTCAACCACCGCCTGGTGTGGCTGCGTTGATTCGAACCGATCCGGGTTGGAGCACCTGATGCGCGACGGCCACCTCCCTCGAGGAGGTGGCCGTCGTCGTCGTCGTCTGGAGCGGGTTGGGAGCGAGGAGCCGACCACACGACGCGGCCCTCGGGCGCTTTCAGACGGAGCCTTTCTCGCCCTCGACCACGACCTTCGACAGGTCCCAGCCGCGCAGGAACAGGTCGCGCACCTCGGCCAGCAGGCGCAGCCGGTTGAGCCGGGTGGGGGCGTCCTCGGTGTTCACCAGCACGTTCTCGAAGAAGCCGTGGATCGCGCCCTCCATCTCGAGTAGCGCGGGCAGGATCTCCGGATAGGCGCGGCGCGTCCACAGCGGCTCGGTGCGCTCCCGCGCGCTGGCGAGGGAGCGCAGCAGCTCGCGCTCGGCGCCTTCCGACAGGACCTCGCGGTCGAGCGTGGCGGGGAGCGGTTCGGTGGCCGCCTTGAGGATGTTGGCGACGCGCTTGAACAGGATCACCAGCGGCTCGAAGCGCGGATCGGCGCGGAACTCCGCCAGCACCTGCGCCCGCACCAGGCCGTCGCCGGGATCGATCCAGCCGGGACGCGTGCCGTCGCGCCCGGCCGCGACCGCCGCTCCCCCGCCGTGCGCGGGGATACGCGCCTCGAGTGCCGCGTCCCGCGCGTCGTACGGGACCTGGCGCTCGTCGAGCGCCGCCTCGATCCGGCTGCGCCAGAACTCTCCGAGCTTGCGGATCAGTACTGCGTGGGGCAGATCCGGGTCGGCGGCGAAGAACGGGCGGGTCGCCTCCATCGTCGCGTCGCGCAGGTCGAGGCGGCGCTCCTGCTCGACCAGGATGCGCACCACCCCGTTGGCGGCGCGGCGCACGCCGTAGGGATCCTCGCTGCCGCTCGGGATCTTGCCCGCAACGAACGCGCCGGCCACGTGGTCGAGCTTGTCGGCGAGCGAGAGGATCGCGCCGGCTTCGGCGGCGGGCAGCGCGTCCGTCGGTCCCCGCGGCCGGTAGTGCTCGGCGATCGCCGCCGCCACCGCTTCGGGCTCGCCGGCGCGACGGGCGTAGTGGCCGCCCATCACGCCCTCGAGGCTCGCGTACTCCTTGCCGCTGCCGATCATCTCCGAGAGCAGGTCGGTCTTGCACAGCAGCGCGGCGCGCGCGACCGCGTCGGCGGCGGCGGGTGCCAGGCGCTCGGCGAGCCAACGCCCCAGCGACTCGAGCCGGGCCGCCTTGTCGCGCAGCGTCCCCAGCTTCTCCATCCACACCACGCCGCCGAGCGCCTCGACCCGCGCGGCGGGCGGATGCTCGAGGTCGGTCTCCCAGTAGAAGCGCGCGTCTTCGAGGCGCGCGATGAGCACGTCCTCGTTGCCACGGCGCACCCGATCGAGACCCCGGTCGTCGCCATTGCGCACCGCGATGAACATCGGCGCGAGCGCTCCCCCCGGGGTTTCCACGGCGAAGAAGCGCTGGTGCTCGCGCAGCGCGGTGACGATCACCTCGCGCGGCAGGTCGAGGTACTTGGGATCGAACGCCCCGGCGAACGCGGTCGGCCATTCCACCAGGAAGGTGTTGATCTCGACCAGTTCGGGGTCGGCGACCACGGCCCCGCCGCCGGCGGCGGCCAGTGCCTCGATCTGCTCCACCAGCCGCGTCCGGCGGACACGATGGTCCGCGACCACCGCGGCGAGATCGAGCGTCTCGAGGTAGCTGTCGGCGCCGGGGATGCGCACCGCGGCCGGCGCCAGGAACCGGTGCCCGTAGGAGCGGCGATCGGCCGTGAGCCCGAAGGCCGGCACCGGGACGATTCGATCGTCGAGGAGCGCCACCAGCCAGCGCACCGGGCGCGCGAAACGCGTGTCGTCGGTGAGCCAGCGCATGGTCTTGGGAAACGTGAGCCGCGTGGCGATCCCGGCGAGCAACCCGGGAAGCACCTCGATCGTCGGCCGGCCCTCATGGTGGACGTCCACCGCCACGTACTCGCCCCTGGGCGTCTGCACGCGCCGCACCGAGGCCGGATGCACCCCCTTCCCCTCGCAGAACCCGGTCAGCGCGCGCGTGGGATTGCCGTCGGCGTCGTAGGCCACGCGCACCGCGGGGCCCACCACCTCCTCGTCGACATCGCTCTGGCGGGGGGCGAGACCGCGGACGTGGAGCGCGAGGCGACGCGGGGTGCCGTGGACCGTGACCTCGCCGCAGGCGATGCGGGCCTCGGCCAGCGCCTCCGCCCCCGTGCGCCCGAGCTGCTCGAGGGCGGGGAGCACGTAGGAGGAGGGCAGCTCCTCCACCCCGATCTCGAACAGCAGCTCGTGGTTCACGCCCCGGCCTCGGCGGCGGGCGGCTTCACCCACTTCGCGCGCTCCGCCTCGTCGCGGAGCAGCGGGAAGCCCATGGCCTCGCGCTGCTCGACCCAGGCCAGCGCCGCCTTGCGCGCGAGCTTGCGGACGCGCGCGATGTACCCCACGCGCTCGCTCACCGAGATCGCGCCGCGCGCGTCGAGGACGTTGAACAGGTGCGAGCACTTGATGATCGCGTCGTAGCCCGGCAAGACCAGCCCGAGCTCGAGCAGCCGCAGGGCCGCCTTCTCCCACTGCCGGAACATCTCGAAGTGCGCCGGGACGTCGGCCTCCTCGAAGTTGTAGCGCGAGTACTCGACCTCGTTCCGCAGCCAGAGCTCGGCCCACGTGATGCCCGGGGCCCACACCAGGTCCTGCACCCGGTCCTTGCCCTGCAGCATCATTCCGATGCGGTCGATCCCGTAAGTGAGTTCGGCCGACACCACCGGCAGCTCGAGCCCGCCGCACTGCTGGAAGTAGGTGAACTGCGAGATCTCGGTGCCGTCCATCCACACCTGCCAGCCCAGCCCCGCCGCACCCAGGGTCGGCGACTCCCAGTCGTCCTCGACCAGCCGCAGGTCGTGCTCGCGCGGCTCGATGCCGAGCGCGCGCAGCGATTCGAAGTACTGGTCCACCACGTCCGCGGGGGCCGGCTTGAGCAGCACCTGGTACTGGTAGAACTGCTGAAAGCGGTTCGGATTCTCGCCGTAGCGGCCGTCCTTGGGGCGGCGCGAGGGCTCGACGTGCGCGACGCGCCACGGCTCCGGGCCGAGCGAGCGCAGGAACGTGGCGGGATTGAAGGTCCCGGCGCCGACCTCGGAAGCGTAGGGCTGCTGGATGACGCATCCGCGCTCGGCCCAGAAGCTCTCGAGCGCCAGCATCATCTCCTGCAGCGAGCGCGCGGGACTCAGCCCGGACATGGCGCGTCCTCGCTCGGCTCGAAGTCGGGCAGCGAGCGGAGCACCTCGAGCGAGCGCAGCCCGTGGAAGCGCTGGAAGTGCTCGCGCATGAACGCCTCGACCACGCGCAGGATCTCCCCGGCGCGCCGCACCTCGAGGTAATCGCCGGCCTCGGCCAGCGGGCGCGACACCAGCAGCGAGAGCCCGGCGAGCGCGTCCGCCGAGAGGTGGATGGTGCCGGCGCCGGTCTCGCCGCAGGCATCGCACAGCATGCCGCCCCGCGCGGGCGAGAACAGCCTCCGGGGCGAGAGCGGGCCACCGCAGCCGGCACAGGCCTCGAGCCGCGGACGGTAGCCGAGCAGGCTCGCCGCCTGCAGCTCGAAGGCGATGGTCACGGCGGGCAGCGCCGCCAGCGGCGCCTCGACCGCGCAGCCCAGGGTGCGCGCCAGCAGATCGTAGAGCTCCTCGTGCGGCTCCTCGCCCCACACCAGGCGGTCGATCAGCTCGATCGCGGCCTGCGCGTGGGCCAGGCGGGTGAGGTCCCCGAGGCGGCTGCCGATGGGATCGAGCGTCTCGGCCTGCGACAGCAGGTGCAGATCGCGGTCGGGCTTGTGATAGAAGCGGAAGCGGGCGCGCGAGAGCGGCTCGAGCGAGTAGCCGAAGCGGCTCGGCGTGCGCCGCGCCCCCTTCGCCACGAGCTTCACCAGGCCGTGGTCGCGCGTGTAGGCGACCACGATGCGGCTGGTGTCGCCGAGCGCGTGCGTCTTGAGGACGATGCCTTCGCTCTGGACGAGGGCCATGACGCGCTAGGTCTTCGCCGGCGGCTCGGTCACGACGCGGGCGGGAACGCCCCCGGCCGCGAGCGGCGGGCTCGCGGGCTCCGCGGAGACCCGGCCACCCGCGCGCCCCACGCGGGGCTGCACCACGCCTCCCGAGACGATGATCTTGAGCCCCTCTTCGACCGGCCAGTTCACGTAGGTGATCTCCTTCTTCGGCACGTAGTGCACGAAGCCGGATGCGGGGTTGGGCGTGTGCGGGACGAAGACCACCTCGGTGTCCGGGCCGATCGCCGCCTGGACCTCGGGCGTCGGGACGCCGGTGATGAAACCCACGCGCCAGACTCCCGGAAGCGGCCACTGCACCAGCACGACCTGCCGGAACGCCTGCTGCTTCTTCGACAGCAGGGCCTCTCCGAGCGACTTGGTCGAGCCATACAAAATACCGACGCCCGGAATGCGGGTCAACACGCGATCCCACAACTTGAGCAGCGAACGCGCCCCGATCCACGACGCCATCCAGCCGACCATCACCAGCAGCAACAGCGTGGCGAGCAGTCCGAGACCGGGGACGCGGTGGTATTCGAGCGCCGCGAATCGCAGGTAGCGGCCGAGCAGGTTGTCCACCCAGTTGAGCAGGCGGAAGAAGATGATGAGCGTCAGCGCCGAGGGCGCGAGCACCAGCAGCCCCGCGAGCAGGTAGTTGCGCAGCCGCCCCATCACCGTGGGGCCACGTTCGGGGGTCTCGCTCGCCATCGGGTCCGGCCGGCTCCTTTCCTCCCCCACCCGGATGCCGCGGGCGGCGGGCCGGGGCAGTCTAGCGCATCGGGCGCCGCGGGGCGCTCAGCGGTTCGGCCGGGCGACCCGGCCGGACCTCGCGGCCCTCGCGCCGCGACCCGTCCCGGTCAAGGCCCGTTCCAGCGCCCCCACCTGCGCGCGGCATTCCCGCAGCAGGCGGTCCTCGCATCGGCGCATGTGCGCACGCTCCTCGGCGCGCCGGTGATCGAGTCCGGCCAGATGGAGCGCGCCGTGCACCACCACGCGGGCGAGTTCGCGGCCACGGCTCACGCGATAGCGCCGGGCCTGGGCGTGCACCCGGTCGAGCGAGACCACGAGGTCACCGTTCGCCACGCCGCGCGCGGAGGAGCGCGGTCCGGCTTTCCCCTCGTAGCTGAACGACAGCACGTCGGTCGCGCGGTCGATGCCGCGGAAGTCGCGGTTGAGGTCGCGCAGCAATGCGTCGTCCGCGAGGACCACCGAGATCTCCCCCGGCGCGCGGCCCTGGAGCGCGAGCGCCGCGCGCACCAGCGCACGCAGCGGGAGCTTCAGCCGTGCGTCGCTAGGAGGGCTCGCGACGGAGATCGGCATCGGCGCGGGGACGCTTCTTGGGCTCTTCGGGATAGGGCGAACGGACGTGAAAGATCGCGGTGAGCACCGGGATGAACGCCTCGCGGATGCGCGCGAGATCCTGGATCGTGAGACCGCACTCGTCGAGCTGGCCCTGCTGCACGCGCTCCTCGATGATGCGGGTCACCAGGCCGCGGATGCGGCTCGGCGTCGGCTCGGCGAGCGCGCGCGAGGCGCCCTCGACCCCGTCCGCCAGCATCAGGATCGCGGTTTCGCGCGAGCGCGGCTTGGGCCCCGGGTAGCTGAAGGCCTCACGCCGCGCGGCGGGGTCGGTTTCCAACGCCTTGTGGTAGAAGAACGCCATCACCATGGTGCCGTGGTGCTCGGGGATCGCGTTCTGGACCGCGCGCGGCAAACGCTGGCGGCGCGCCAGCTCGAGGCCCTCGGTGATGTGCGACTTCACCACCAGCGTGCTCATGCTCGGGGTCAACCGGTCGTGCCGGCTGCGCGAAGCCACCGGCTCGTTCTCGGCGTAGTAGTCGGGCTTCGACAGCTTGCCGATGTCGTGGTAGTAGGCCGAGACCCGCGCCAGCAGCGAGTTGGCGCCGACCGCCTCGGCCGCGGCCTCGGCCAGGCTCCCCACCACCATGCTGTGGTGGTAGGTGCCGGGCGCCTCGAGTTGGACCCGCTTGAGCAGCGGGCGATTGAGGTCGCTCAGCTCGAGCAGCGTGATATCCGACGTCAGGCCGAACAGGTGCTCGACCAACGGCAGCAGCAGGAACGCGAGCGACACGGCGAGGAACGCGTTGACGCTCCCCCACAGCGCGTCGCGCATCAACACCTGGACCGCGGTCTCGCGCCCGAGGTCCCAGGCGAGGATCGCCACCAGGTTGGCGAGCAGGATGGTGAAGATGGCGCGGCCGAAGTGCCAGCGGTGGCGCAGCCGCGACACCGAGTAGACCGCGGTCACGCCGCCCATCACCGCCACGGGCACGAAGGGCGCGCGCAGCTCTCCCACCGCGGTGGCGAGCACCGCCAGCAGCAGGGTGAACACCAGCGCCGGCCGCTTCTCGAGCAGCGACGCCACGACCAGCGGGGCGAGCGCCAGTGGGACCGAGAACTCCGAGAGCCCCAGCATCTCCACCTGCACCTGGGCCAGGACCAGCACCACCGCGGTCACCAGCGCGAACATCGCGAGCATCGCGTTGTCGCGGTACACGGCCGGCAGCTCGGTGCGCAGGTAGGTGGCGAAGGCGGCCAGGAAGAGCAGCATGAGCAGCATGCGCGCGACCGGCGGGTAGAGCAGCTCGCTGCGCGCGCGCCGAGCCGCTTCGATGTTGCGCAGCGAGCGGAGCTTGATCAGCGCGTCGCGGGTGACCCGCTGGTTGGCGTCCACGATCAGCTCGTCCTTCTTCACGAGCCCGAGCGTCGGCGCCACCACCCCCTGGGCCTGCACCCGCCGCCACTCGGTTTCGGCGCGGTCGTACACGACGTTGGGCTGGATGAACGGGCCGGCCAGCTCGCTCGCGAGGCGCACGCTGCGCGGGTCCTCGGGGAAGGCCTGACGCGCCCTGTGCTCCACGACCGCGATCGCCTCGGACCGGTCGTGCAGGGCCGGGGCCGGCTGCGTGGTCTCCGAGTCGCCGTCGCGCAGGCTGATCCCGGCGTAGCCCTGGATGCGGTCGTTGCGCTTCTCGTCGACGATGCCGGCATCGTAGATCTGCCGCAGCCACTCGCCGAGATCGTGCATGACCCGACGCGCCCGGCCGGGCGCCGACAGCGCCAGCGCGCTCTCCTCGCTCAGCGGCACGCCGAGATCGCGCAGCCGCGCCGTCCGATCGGCCGGGGCGGACGTCTGCTCCTGGCTGACCCCCAGCACGCGCTCTTCGTAGAGCGCGAAGCGGCGGAGCATGTCGGCCGAAACCCGCGAGTCCACCGTGTACACCGGCGGCACCTCGGCGGCGGCCTGCTCCTGCTCGCGGCGGAGCGAAACCTCGTCCTTCTCGACGCGAAAATCGTAGGGCGCCACCAGCCGCTCGCGCGCGATGTCGCCCTCGCGGTAGCTGTACTTGTCGCGCACGCCGTGGCTGCCCGGCAGCAGCGCGGCCAGCGCGAGCAGCAACAGCACGATCAGCAGGCGCACCGCGAAGTAACCCACGCGGAAGGGCCGCGCGCGGTCCGGGAGCGCCGGATGCGAAGGGGAATCCTGGACGGTCATGGGATGGGGCGGCGCACTGAATAGTCCAGGCTAGAGCGACGGACCGCGCTCGGCGGCGTCCCCGGGCGTCCGCCCGGAGGCCGGCTCCGAGCCGAAGCCGTTCGCGGCGTCACTCGGCGGACCCCCGGGGTCCAGGCTCTCGCCGACCCCGTCCTCGCTGCGCCCGTTCTGGTGGGCGTGGTAGTGCTCGAAGGCGCGGATGATGTCGCGCACCAGCCGGTGCCGGACCACGTCCTCGGGATGGAAGTAGATGAAGCGGACGTCTGCCACTCCGCCCAGGATCTTCTGGATGCGCACCAGGCCCGAGCTGTCGGGGTCCTTGAGATCGATCTGGGTGACGTCGCCGGTGATCACCGCACGCGAGTTCAGGCCCATGCGGGTGAGGAACATCTTCATCTGTCGCACGGTGGTGTTCTGAGCCTCGTCGAGGATGATGTACGAGCTGTGCAGCGTGCGGCCGCGCATGAACGCGAGCGGAGCGATCTCGATCACGCCCAGCTCGATGTAGCGCCGCATCTTGTCGTAGGACATCAGATCGGCCAGCGCGTCGTACATCGGACGCAGGTAAGGATCCACCTTCTCCTGCATGTCGCCGGGCAGGAAGCCCAGGCTCTCACCGGCCTCGACCGCCGGGCGCACCAGGATGATGCGGTCCACCTTCTTCTGCCGGAGCGCGTTGACGGCCGCCGCCACCGCCAAATAGGTCTTCCCGGTGCCGGCGGGGCCGATCGCGAACACGACCTCGTGTTCCTGCAGGGCCTTGAGGTACTCGGCCTGGGTGGGCGTGCGGGCGCGGACGCTCTTGCGGTCGAAGGCATAGCCCGGGGCGCCCTCGTAGGCGTCCGCCAGGCGGGTGCCGTTGCCATTGCGCTGGCCCAGCGCGGTGGCGACGTCGGCTTCCTCCACCACCTTGCCGCGCTCGGCGAGATCCACCAGCTCCTTGAGCGCGCGCGAGGCCGAGTCCACCGCCTCCTCGTCGCCGGCGACCGTGATCGTGCCGTCGCGGAGCGTGATGCGCACCGGCAGCGTGCGCTCGATCTGGCGGAGGTTGTTGTCGTTCTGCCCCAGCAGAATGATGGGATCGAGATGCTCGATGGGGAACTTTCGAACGATCACGCCGAAGCCCTCGGTGAGGGGAAAAACACGAAACTCTTGACCGTGTCGACCCACAGCAGGGTCAGGCCAAGAGCGTGGCGAACGTTGAGCGAACTCTGGTCGCTTTGATCAACCTGTTGTCGTCCAGTGACTTCCTATCGTCCCGAGCCTTCACCGCCGAGCCTGTCTGTAGCGGCGTGTTCGAAACGACATGCGGAACGTAGCATGGGGGTCGGGGGACGTCAAGACGGCCCGCCGCCCGGAACAGGTGCTGCCGCGGGTATCGGCCACACCCCCGCCCGAATTCACCTGATTCCCAGGGGCGAAGGGCCGCGCGGGACGGGGCTCGCGCGCCGCGACCGCCCGCACGGCGGGGCGCGCGCGGCGCCGCGGCCGCCGGCCTCAGCGCTCGCCCGCGCCCGCGGCCGCCTCGCGCCGCGGGGCGAACTCGGTGATCAGCGCCTGCGCCACCGCCGCGCCGGGCAGCGCGAGCAGCACGCCGGCCGGGCCGAGCAGCTGCGCGCCGGCGAGCACGCTCAGCGTCACCACGAACGGGTGGAGCTTGAGGTGACGGCCCATCACCCGGGGCGTGACGATGTAGCCGATCAGGTTGTTGATCACGGCGTAGAGCGCGACCCCGAGCACCGCGTGGAACGGGCTCACGCCGTAGCCGGTCAGGGCGATCGCGGCGGCGGCGACCGCGAAGCCGAGGTAGGGCACGATCTCGGCCACGCCCACGACCACGCCGAGGAGGTAGGCGAGCGGAATGCCGATCACCGCGAGGGCCACGCCGGTCGTGGCACCCATGATGAGGCAGACCACGCCCTGGCCGCGCACGTAGCTGCGCAGCGCGCGCTCCACCGCCCGTCCTGCGACCCGCAGCCGCTCGCGCGCCTCCTCGGGGACGAAGCCGAGCGCGCTTTCCAGGACCGCCTCGCGCTCGGCCAGGAGATAGAACGCGAGCAGCGGCAGCAACACCAGGCCCAGCAGATGCCCGAGCGTGCCGAAGAGACGGCCGATCCACCCGGCGAACGTGCCGGCCCCACGCTGGAGCAGCTCGGGGGCGTTGCGGCGCAGGCCATCGAGCGCGGGATCGACGTACTCCCCGAGGCCGTGCGACGCGCCGTAGGCGCGCACCTGCACCACCAGCCGCCCGAGGGTCTCGGGGATGCGCTGGATGAAGCCGCCGAACTCGGCGGCCAGGCGCGGCGCCCCGATCGCGAGCAGCCAGACCAGCGCCACGACCAGCGTCAGCATCACGGCACCCGCCGCCAGGCCGCGCGGAACGCGCAGCCCGCGCGGAAGCCTCAGGCGCTCGACGGCGCAAACCACGGGGTCGAGCACGTAGGCCAGCAGCAGCGCGAGGGTGACGAGCACCAGCAGGTCGCGCAGCGCCCAGGCGATCAGCAGCAGCAGCACCGCGACCACGGCGAGCAGGGTGCCGCGTGGCGCGACCGTTCCGGATGCGCGGGGGCCGCTCATCGCCGTCCCGCCAGGTCCGCGAGCATGCGCTCCGCGGCGGCCGTGATCGGGTCGTCGGGGGCCGCCCCGACGAGCAGCGCGCGCAGCTCGCTCCGCGCCGCCTCCGGCTGGCCCACCTGGGCCAGCACCTCGGCGTACTCGAGACGCAGGAAGGCCGGCGCCCCGCCCGCGGGCTCGAGCCAGGCGAGGCTGCGCTCGAGCGCGGCGCGCGCGTCGCCCCAGCGGCCCGCGCGCCCGCTGGCGGTGGCATAGAGCAGGCAGGCCTCGGCGTCGCCGGGCAGCACCTCGAGCGTAGCGGCGGAGAACTCCCGCGCCGGCTCGAGCCGGTCCAACTCGGCGAGGTTGAGCGCCATCGCCTGGGCGAAGGGGCGCAGGCGCTCCTCGTAGACCGCGGCCAGGCTCTGCACCCACGGCGCCGGCGCCCCCCGCGGGGTGCGCGGGGCCCCGCCGGTGCGCCAGGCGTCCGGCAGCACCGCCTCGACGCGCCGCCGGTAGGCGTCGGGGATCGCTCGCGTCCACCACAGCGGGTCGAGCCGTCCCGCCGCGGCCGCCGCGGCGCGGCCGGCGGCGCCGAGCCGGTAGATCGCGATCTCGGGGCCCATCACCCCGGCGCCGGAGCGGAACCGCACCGCCTGCTCGGCGTGCTCGTCGAGCAGCCGGTAGAAGCTCCGCTCGGCGCCGAATCGCACGGTGTCCGCCGCGAAGCGCTCGCGTACCGCACTACTGGTCAGCACGTAGTCCACCGCATTCAACACGCGCGGATCGTAGACCAGGCGGTTGAAGTCCGCCGCATGAGGGAAGATCTCGATCTCCACCGCCGGGCCCCCCGGCGGCTGCACCCGGCTGCTGCTGCGCCCGGCCACGGACAGGGGGAGCTGCACCACGCGGAGCCATCGGCGCGCCAGGAAGCGGCGCCGCGCCCCCGGACTCGCCGAGCGGAACGGGGCGGCCGACATGACTTCCAGCGCCCGCACCCGCGTGAGCGGCTGCGCCCCGTAGGCCTCCTCCACCATGAGCGCGTCGGGTCCGAGCTGGGCCTCGCACCAGCGCCGCGCCGCGAGTTGGGTCGAGTCGCGGCCCGCGGCCCCGGCGGCGGTCCCGACCGCCAGCGCCGGAAGTGCCAGGGCCAGGGTGCCGGCGATCCGGCCCGCGCTGCGCGCCCGCGCCGGCAGCAGGGCGGCGAGCTCCAGCGCGGCCGCCGCCGCGAGGAGGCCCGCGAGCGGCAACACCGGCACCAGGTAGCGCTCGGCTTCGAGCCGGGCGAGCGCCATCGGGAGCGCGAACGCGAGCAGCGCCAGCCAGACCGCGACGAGGTCGCCGCCCGCGGAACGGGCACCGGATGCGCCCCCTGCGCGGCCGGCATCGTGCTCGGCCGCCGCAGCGCGAGCACCGTGCGCGGCCTCGCCCGCATGGGCCCCGTGCGCGGCCGCCGCGCGCGGGCGCCTCGCGATCCGCGCCAGCGCCAACCCCAGAGCCACGGGCAGCAGGAGCACGGCCGGCCAGCCGAGATTCCGCGCCAACCCCGCGAGGTGGAAGCCGAGCGCGCCGCCCGCCAGGTGCCCGAGATGCCCTTCGCTCGCGAGCCGTTCGACGAAGGACAGGTCGCGGCGAAACGTGGCCGGATCGAGGAGCGCGAACGGCGTGGTGAGCAGAAACACGCCCGCCACCCCGGCGACCGCCACCGCCCAGCGCCATGCCGCCCCCGCGCGCTCGCGTGTCCACATCACCCACGCCAGCGGCAGCAGCAGGCCCACCGCCGGGTACTTGGCCCCGGTGGCGAGCCCGACCAGCATCACGGCGGCGACCAGCCGGCCCGCCCCCCCGCGCTCGCGCCAGGCCAGCATGCGCTCGAGTGCGGCGAGCGCGAACGCGCCCATCACCGGGTCGGCGTAGATCGAGCGCGAGGTGGCGATCAGCGTGGGCGCGCACGCCACCAGCAGTGCCGCGAGCAGGCCCGCGCCCCGGCGCAGCCGCTCGCCGATCCGCCACGCGGCCAGCATGACGACGACCTCGGCCGCGATCCCCACGAGGCGGCCGAGGGTCACCATCGGCGTGGGATCGGTCTGGAACGCCACCCAGTAGTCGGCGGGGCTCGCGTACGTCCCCAGCAGGTGGCCGAGTACCACGTGGAGCTTCTGCAGCAGGAACTGGAGATAGAAGGTGAGCGAGGGGTAGTGGAACAGGTGCGGGTTCAGATCGCTGCGTCCGGTGTTCCAGCCCCACATCTCGAAGGCGCGGCGGAACGGGATCGCCTCCTCGATGAAATCGGGCAACCCCTGTCCCAGGTGCCACAGCCGCAGCGCGAGCCCGAGGGCGACGACGGCGGGCAGGGCGAGCGGTCCGATCGCGCGCGCGGCGGCCGCGCCGGGCTCAGGGCGCCGCACGTCACGCCTCCCCGTCCAGCTCCACGACCTGCACGCCGCCGTCCACCATCTCGCCGAGGCGGGCGACCACGGACTTCACGCGGCCGGCGCGCGGCGCGCGCACCAGGTGCTCCATCTTCATCGCCTCGATCGCGACCAGGGGCTGCCCCTTGCGCACGGCGTCCCCGGCCACCACCAGCACGCGCGTCACCAGCCCGGGCATCGGCGCCTCGAGCCCCCCGGCCTGAGAGGCGGCGCCGCCGCGGCGAGCCGCGTCCTCGCGCCGGAGCACGAAGTCCAGCCGGCCGAGACGCACGAAGCGGCGCTCGCCCGCCGCGGTGACTTCGGCCACCGTGACGCCATCGGCGCCCTCGAGGCGCAGGCGTCCGTCGGCCAGGGTCTCCACCGCCAGCTCGAGCGGCACGCCGTCCACGACGACGCGATACCGCCCCGCGGCGAGCGGCTCGATCTCCACCGTTCGCACGCGCTCGCCGTCACGCCACGCGCTGCGCATCAGCCGAGCCCCGGCAGGCGCCAGCGGCCGAGGGTGGTGAAGGGGTCGGGGACCGCCTCCGCGCCGGTCCGACCGGTGCCCCCGGGTGCCACGAGGAGGCGCTCGGCGAGCGCCGCCGCGGCCAGCGCCAGCTCCGGCGCCGGTGCCATGGCCAGCGCGCTGAACCCGGCCAGGAACTCGCGCTCGACCCACTCGGTGTCGAAGCGCCCCTCGGCCACCTCGCGCGAGCGGGCGAGCGCGCGCAGGAACGGCAGATTGGTGATCACGCCGTGCACCAGCGTGTCGTCGAGCGCCGCGGCCAGGCGCTCGATCGCGGCGGTGCGATCGGCGCCGGAGGCGATCACCTTGGCGAGGATCGGATCGTAGTGCACCGGCACCGCGTCACCGCTCTCGATGCCGGCGTCCACCCGCACGAACGGCGCGCTCGGCCAGCGCACCCGCTCGGCGCGGCCGGCCTGGGGCAGGAAGCCATGGGCGGCGTCCTCGGCGTAGAGCCGGGCCTCGATCGCGTGGCCGCGGCGAACGACGTCCTCCTGCCGCAACGGCAGCGCGCCCCCGGCCGCCACCTCGAGCTGCAGCCGCACCAGGTCGAGCCCGGTCACCGCCTCGGTCACCGGGTGCTCGACCTGCAGCCGCGTGTTGATCTCGAGAAAGTAGAAGCGGCCGTCGGGTGCCAAGAGGAACTCGGCGGTGCCGGCGCCGCGGTAGCGCGCCTCGCGGGCGAGCGCGACCGCGGCGTCGGTCAGCGCCCGGCGCCGCCGCTCGTCGAGGACCGGGGAGGGGGATTCCTCGACCACCTTCTGGTGCCGGCGCTGGAGCGTGCAATCGCGCTCGAACAGGTGGATCGCCCCGCCGCGCCCGTCCCCGAAGATCTGCACTTCGACGTGGCGCGCGCGCTCGAGGCGCTTCTCGAGGTAGAGGGTGGCGTCGCCGAAGGCCGAGACCGCGAGACGGCGGGCGGAATCGAGTGCGGCGCCCAGATCCTCCTCGCGCTCGACGACCTGCATGCCCTTGCCGCCGCCGCCGAACGCCGCCTTGACGATGACCGGCAGGCCGAGCGACTTCGCCGCGCGCTGCAGCGCCGCGGGATCGGCGCCCTCCGCGCCCGGCACCACGGGCACGCCCGCACGCTCGGCCAGCGCCCGCGCCGAGCGCTTGTCGCCCAGCGTGCGGACCTGCTCCGGCGTGGGACCGATGAACGTCAAGCCCGCCGCTTCGACCGCCGCCGCGAACGCCGCGTTCTCGGCGAGGAAGCCGTAGCCCGGATGGATGGCGTCGGCTCCCGCGCGGCGCGCGGCCTCGAGCAGCGCCTCCGCGCGCAGGTACGAGGCGCCGGGCTCGGGGGCGCCGATCGGCAGCGCGTCGTCGGCCGCACGGGTGTGGAGCGCCCCGCGGTCGGCCTCCGAGAAGACCGCCACGGAGCGGATGCCCATCACGCGCAGGGTGCCGGCGATGCGGCGGGCGATCTCGCCGCGGTTGGCAATGAGCACGGTGCGGAACACGCCCGGCTCCTCAGCGCCGCCGGCTCGGCCGCACGCCGCCGGCGCCGGGTCGGGCCGCCGCGCGACCGGCGCTGCGCCGCCGTTCACTCATCCTGGGTCCACTCCGGCTTGCGCTTCGCGAAGTAGGCGGCGAGCCCTTCGCGCGCCTCGGGTCCCGAGCGCACCTCGGCGAGCGTGCGGGGCAGCGCGGCGCGGTAGTCGTCGGCACTCGCCTGGCGGTAGAGCGCCAGCAGCTGCTTGATCCGCGTCTGGGCCAGCGGTGCGGCTTCGAGCAACGCCTTGACCCGCTCGTCCACCCGCGCGTCCAGTTCCTTCGGCTCGCTCACCGCCTGGACCAGCCCGAGGCGCAGCGCGGTCTCCGCGTCGAAGCGCTCCCCGGTGAGCATCATCTCGCGCGCGTTGCGGTCGCCGAGGCGGCGGATCACGTAGGGACTGATGAGCGCCGGCAGGATGCCGAGGCGCACCTCGGTGAGGCCGAACTTCGAGTCGCGCGACGCCACCGGGATGTCGCAGGCGCACAGCAACCCCATGCCGCCGCCGAAGACGCTGCCGTGGATGCGTCCCACGACCGGCTTGGGAAAATCGGCCAGTGCCGCGAACACGGCACCCAGCCGCTCGGCCTCCGCGAGGTTCTCGTCGAACCCGGCGCCGGCCGAGGCCTTCATCGCCCCGAGGTCGGCGCCGGCGCAGAAGGAGGGCCCGCGGCCGCCCAGCACCATCACGCGGATGGTGTCGTGGTGGGCGAGGGCATGGAGGGCGGAGATCAGCTCGTCGCCGAGCTCCGGCGTCAGGGCGTTGTGCTGCTCGGGCCGGTTGAGCCATACCCGACCGACCGGACCTTCCAGCACGACGTCCACCAGCGTCATGAGTCCTCCCGCCGCGGCCCCACCGGGTCCGCGACCGCTACATGCGGAACACGCCGAAGTGCATCTGCGGAATCGGCGCGTTGAGACAGGCCGAGAGCGCGAGTGCCAAGACCGCGCGCGTCTCGGTCGGATCGATCACGCCATCGTCCCACAGGCGCGCGGTCGAGTAATACGGGCTGCCCTCGCGATCGTAGGCCTCGAGGATCGGCCGCTCCATCTCTTTCAGCTCCCGCTCCGACAGCGTGCGCCCCGCGGCTTCGAGCTGCGCCCGCTTGACCTGGGTGAGCACCGAGGCCGCCTGCTCGCCGCCCATCACACTGATCCGGCTGTTCGGCCACATGAAGACGAAGCGCGGCTGGTAGGCGCGGCCGCACATGCCGTAGTTGCCGGCCCCGAACGAGCCGCCGATGATGATCGTGATCTTCGGCACCTGGGCGTTGGCCACCGCATGCACCATCTTCGCGCCGTCCTTGGCGATCCCGCCGTGCTCGTACTGCTTGCCGACGATGAAGCCGCTGATGTTCTGCAGGAACAGCAGGGGCACGCCGCGCTGGGACGCCAGCTCGATGAAGTGGGTGGCCTTGAGCGCGCTCTCGCTGAACAGCACCCCCTGGTTGGCCAGGATGCCGACCGGGATGCCGTGGAGGTGGGCGAAGCCGGTCACCAGGGTCGTGCCGTAGCGCGCCTTGAACTCGTGGAAGCGCGAGCCGTCCACCAGGCGGGCGATCACTTCCCGCACCTCGTAGGGGGTTCGCAGGTCGCGCGGCAGGATCCCCGGGATCTCGGCCGGATCGTAGCGCGGAGGCTCGGGCGCCCGCAGCGCGAGCGGGGCGCGGGCGGGGGGCCCAAGGTGCGCGAGAATGTCGCGCCCCATCTCGAGCGCGTGCGCGTCGTCCTCGGCCAGGTGGTCGGCGACCCCGGAGATGCGGGTGTGCACGTCCCCGCCACCCAGCTCCTCGGCGGTCACCTCCTCGCCGGTGGCGGCCCGCACCAGCGGCGGCCCGCCCAGGAAGATCGTCCCCTGATTGCGGACGATCACCGCCTCGTCGCTCATCGCCGGCACGTAGGCTCCGCCGGCGGTGCAGGAGCCCATCACCAGCGCCAGTTGCGGGATGCCGAGCGCCGACATGCGCGCCTGGTTGTAGAAGATGCGGCCGAAGTGCTCGCGGTCGGGGAACACCTCGGCCTGGAGCGGCAGGAACGCGCCTCCGGAATCCACCAGGTAGACGCAGGGCAGCCGGTTCTCGAGCGCGATCTCCTGGGCGCGCACGTGCTTCTTCACCGTCATCGGCAGGTACGAGCCGCCCTTCACCGTGGCGTCGTTGGCGACCACCATCACCTGGCGGCCGTGGATCACGCCGATGCCGGTGAGGACTCCCGCGGCGGGCGCCTCACCGTCGTACATCTCCCAGGCGGCGAGCGGGGACAACTCGAGGAACGCGCTGCCGGGATCGAGCAGACGCTCCACCCTCTCGCGCACGAAGAGTTTGCCGCGCTCGCGGTGACGCTTCACGGACTCGTCGCCGCCGCCCTGCTTCACCTGCTCGAGCCGCCCGCTCAGCTCGGCGGCGAGCGCCCGGTGATGGGCGGCGTTGGCCCGGAACTCCTCGCTCTGGGGGTCGAGGTGCGACTCGAGCAGTTCCATGCGGTCCTGTGGTTGAAGAGTTCGCGGGGCCGCGACCCCCGCGGATCGCGCAAGGGGTAAGGGCCGAACTGGCCGTGGAGTTATAGCAGATGCGCGGCGGCTGGCGCATGCCCCGGCCGGGCGGGCGCGGGCTCGGCGCCGACGGCAAGTGTGCCGCCGGGACGATCACCGCCTCGACGCGAGCGACGTCGAGTGCCGGCGCCGCGGAGGTCGGCTCCCCCGCGCACGCCGGAAGACCGGTTGACGGGCTGGCAGGAGCCTGACAGGTTGGCGGCGAACGGCGCCCGTGGACCGCGATCGCGCGGCGCGCGCGAGGCGCCAGCAGGGGTTGGATGTGCGCGATCGGCGGGGCCGGACGCCGCACCGGCGTGGCATGGCGGTTGCAGCATTTCGGCCCGGGCCGCATCGGCGGCGGGGGAGGGACGCCATGAAGATCCTGTTGGGTGTGGACGATTCGCCCCATTCGCGGGCGGCGCTGGACTACGTCAAGCAGGCGAAGTGGCCGGCGGGGACCCAGGCGGTGGTGGTCTCCGTCGCGCGACCGGCGGTGGGCGCGTACACCGAGGTCTACGCTCCGGGGGGCGCCCTGAACGACAGCATGCTCGAGGAGCAGGTCCGCTACCACCAGGAGCTGGCCTCGAAGGCGGAGCAAGAGCTTCAGGGCAGCGGGCTCGAGACCGAGGCCCGCGTCCTGAGCGGCGATCCGCGCGAGGTGCTGGTGGAGGCCGCGCGCGCGGTGCGCGCCGACCTCGTCGTGGTCGGGTCGCACGGCCGCAGCGGCCTGGCGAAGCTGCTCATGGGCAGCGTGGCCGCGCACGTCGTCGCGCACGCCCCGTGCAACGTGATGGTCGTGAAGCTGGCCGCCGAAGCCAAGTGAGGGTCGCCGCACGCGGGGACCCGAGGCGCGGGGGCCGCGCCGCCTGGGGGTGCGTCGGTTTGATGAGGGCGGGAGGGCACGCGTGACCGATCCTGGTGGCGCCACGTCCGCTGCCGTGACCGTGCGGCCGGAGTCCCCCTCGCCCGCCAACCCGGCGACCGGCAGCGGGATCGAGGCGATCCTGCGCCCGCGCTCGATCGCGGTGATCGGCGCCTCGCGCGAGCCGGGCTCGATCGGCGGCGAGATCTTCCATAACCTGGTTTCGCGCGGATTCACGGGTCCGGTGTTCCCGGTGAACCCGCGCGCGAGCGTCGTGCAATCGGTGCTCGCCTACCCGTCGATCGAGGCCGTTCCGCACGCGGTGGACCTCGCGGTCATCGTGGTGCCGGCGGTCCACGTGCTCGACGTGGTCGAGGCCTGCGGGCGCAAGGGCGTGCGCGCGATCGTGGTCATCAGCGCCGGCTTCAAGGAGACCGGCGACGAGGGCGCCGCCCGCGAGCGTGAGCTGCGCGACCGTGCGCTGCACTACGGCATGCGGATGGTGGGACCCAACTGCCTCGGGGTGCTCAATACCGAGCCCGCCGTGTCGATGAACGCCACCTTCGCCCCGGTGCGCCCGCCCGCCGGCCACGTGGCGTTCTCCTCCCAGAGCGGTGCGCTCGGGCTCGCGATCCTCGACTACGCCACCCAGCTCCACATCGGCTTCTCGCAGTTCGTGAGCGTGGGCAACAAGGCCGACGTGTCCGGCAACGACCTGCTCGAGTTCTGGGAGCACGATCCCGGCACCAGCATCATCCTCCTCTACCTCGAGTCGTTCGGGAATCCACGCCGCTTCAACCAGATCGCCCGGCGCGTCGCGCGCCGCAAGCCGATCGTCGCGGTCAAGAGCGGCCGCACCGTCGCCGGCGCACGCGCCGCCTCCTCCCACACCGGCTCGCTCGCCGGGCCCGATGCCGCGGTCGACGCGCTCTGCCGCCAGTCCGGCGTCATCCGCACCGACACCATGGAGGAGCTGTTCGACGTCGCGATGCTGCTCGCCCACCAGCCGGTGCCGCTCGGGAACCGCGTCGGCATCGTGACCAACGCCGGCGGCCCCGGGATCATGGCCTCGGACGCCTGCGAGGGTCACGGCCTGGCGATCCCCTCCCTGAGCGAGGAGACGGTGCGCAGCCTGCGCTCGTTCCTGCCGCGCGAGGCCAGCACGCGCAATCCGGTCGACATGATCGCCTCCGCCACGCCCGAGTCGTTCGAGCGCAGCGTGCGCCTGGTGCTCGAGGATCCCAACGTCGACGCGTTGCTCGTGATCTATGTGCCGCCGATCGTCACGCGCCCGCTCGACGTGGCGCAGGCGATCCTGCGCGGCGCGGCGGCGGCACACGCCGCGGCCAAGCCGGTGCTCACCTGCTTCATGGGATCGCACGGCGTCCCCGACGGATTGCGCTCGCTCCAGGAGGGTCTCATCCCCTCGTACGTGTTCCCCGAATCCGCCGCGATCGCGCTGGCGCGCGCGGTGAACTACGGGCACTGGCTCGGGCAGCCCGAGGGCGTCATCCGCGGCTTCGACGACGTCGATCCGGCGCGCGCGGGTGCGGCCATCGACGCCGCGCTGCGCCGCGCGACCGCGGGCGAGCCCGCGTGGCTCAGGCCGGAGGAGGTGCGCGAAGTCCTCAGCGCCTATCGCATTCCGATGCCGGCATCGGCGTTTGCCGCCAGCGCGGACGAGGCGGTCGCGGCCGCGCAACGGATCGGCTTCCCGGTGGTGGTCAAGCTGGTGTCCGACACCATCACCCACAAGTCGGAGGTCGGCGGCGTGGCCCTCGACCTGCGCACCGAGGACGAAGTGCGGCGCGCGTTCGCGGGCGTCGCCGCCCGTCTGCGGCAGCGTGGTCTGCAGGAGGCGATGGCGGGGGTGTCGGTGCAGGGAATGGTGGACGAGGGCGTGGAGGCCATCATCGGCGTCACGCGCGATCCGTCGTTCGGACCGCTGCTCATGTTCGGACTCGGCGGCGTCTACGTCGAGGTGCTCAAGGACGTCGCCTTCCGCATGCACCCGCTCACCGACCAGGACGCGCGCGCGATCGTGCGCGAGGTGCGCGGGCTTCCGCTGCTCGAGGGCTATCGCGGAGCGGTGGCGGCAGACATCGCGGCGCTGGAGGAGACGCTGCTGCGGGTCTCGTGGCTGCTCGGCCACCACCCGGCGATCGCCGAGATGGACCTCAATCCCATCAAGGTGCTCGAGCCCGGCCGGGGATGCACCGCCGTGGACGGCCGCATCGCGGTGCGCGACCCGCTCTAACCCAAGCGCCGCTTACGGGATCCGGGGTATTCCTGGGCCCTCTCGCGGGCCCTTCCCCTCCCCGCCTCGCGCTCCACGAAGCACCCCGCGAGCCGGGGGAGCACCCTGCCGGTGGATCCGGCCGGCCGAGCCCCCCCGGCCCGGACCGGGGCGGGCTCGCGGCCCGCACTCGCCGCCATGGCCGTGAACTTCAGGGCAGTTGCGGCCACGGGCAGGGCCGCTTCAGAGCCGGGTGGCGCTTGCCTATTTCCGGCGAAGCTGCCAATCTGTCAGACGCAACCGAAGCGTAAGGCCGACCGAGGATCCCGACTATGGCAGTCCGCAGGACCGTTTCCGCGCCGATCCAGCCGCTCCTTCCGATCGTGCCCGACGGCGGCGCGCGCATCGACCTCGAGCAGGTGCGCCAGATCCTGCCCCAGATCGTCGACTCGCTGGTGGACGCCGTGGTCGTGGTGAACCGCAACCTGCAGGTGGTGGCGGCCAACCGGCGCTACCTGGAGGCGTTCGGCAGCGGGCGCGCGCAGCTGGTCGGCGTGCCCTGCACGGTGTGTCTCGCCTGCCCGGAGCACGCGGCCAACGGCGGCGGCGAGCCCTGCGGGACGTGCGACGCGATCGAGCTCAAGCAGCCGCAACGGCGGCTGCGCAGCATGCGTGACGCGAGCGGAGGCCAGCGCCGCTGGGAAGGGACGTTCACCCCGGTGACGGACCGCGCCGGGGAGGTGTCACACGTGGTCGAAGTGTGGCGCGACATCTCCGACCGCACGCAGCTCGAGGCGCAGCTCTCCCACAACGAGCGCCTCGCCTCGCTCGGCATCCTGGCCGCGGGCGTGGCCCACGAGATCAACAACCCGCTGGCCTCGATGCTGGCGGGCATCGAGAGCCTCGAACGCTCGCTCAAGCGCGCGAAACTCGACCCCGCGCAGTCGGCCGAGGCGGCGGAGGTGCTGGCGGTGCTCGAGCGCGAGACCATCCGCTGCCGCGAAACGACGGACAAGCTCATGCTGCTGGCGCAGCCCCACTCGGTGGCCCCGGCGTGGGTCGATCTCAATTGCGCGGTGCGTGACACGCTCGCGCTGCTGCGCCACCAGCTGAACAAGCAGCGCGTGCGCGCGGAGACCGCCCTCGAGGAGACGCTGCCCCCGCTGTGGGGCAAGGAGACCGCGGTGCGCAGCGTGTGCATGAACCTCCTGATGAACGCCTTGCAGGCGATGCCCGAGGGCGGCACGCTCCTCGTGCGCACCGAGCGCGCGGGCGCCGGCCTGGCCCTGCACGTGCTCGACGACGGACCCGGCGTTCCGCTCGAACTGGAGGATCGCATCTGGGATCCGTTCTTCACGACCAAGCCGATCGGCCAGGGCACCGGCCTCGGGCTTTCCATCACGCAGCGCATCGTCCATCGCCACGGCGGATCGATCCGGCTCGAGCGTCGCGCCGCGGGCGGCGCCCATTTCGTGGTCGAGCTTCCGCTCGAGGGACCGGGAGGACTCGGTGGCTGAAACCACTCTGCTATTGGTCGACGACGAGGAGTCGTTCCGGAAGCTCATCGCGCGCGAACTCGGTCATTCCGGCTTCGCGATCGAAACCGCCGGAAGCCTCGAAGAGGCGCGCCGGCGGCTCGCCGAGAGCTCCTTCCACCTCGTGCTGCTCGACGTGCGCCTGCCCGACGGTTCGGGGCTCGACCTGCTGGGCGAGATCCGGGAGTCCTTCCCCGGAACCGAGGTGGTGATGCTCACCGCGTTCGGCACGGTGCAGGAAGCGATCCGGGCGATGAAGCAGGGCGCCTACGACTTCCTCACCAAGCCCTGCAAGCTGGGCGAGCTCGAGGCGGTGCTGGAGAAGGCGGTGCAGCGGCAGAGCCTGGAGCGCGGCAACCAGGCGCTGCAGCGTGACGTGGACCGCCTGCAGCCGAGCGACAACTTCGTCGGCGCCTCGCACCAGGTGCGCGAGCTGCTCGGCCTGGTGACGCGCGTCGCCGAGACCGACTCGACCGTGCTGATCCGCGGCGAGAGCGGGGTCGGCAAGGAGCTGGTGGCGCGCGCGGTCCATCGTCACAGCAGGCGCAACCGGCAGCCGTTCGTGGTCGTGGATTGCGCGTCGCTCCACGAGAACCTGCTGCAGAGCGAGCTGTTCGGCCACGAGAAGGGCGCCTACACCGGCGCGATCCGTCTCAAGCACGGCCTGTTCGAGGTCGCGGATCGTGGCACGATCTTCCTCGACGAGATCGCCGAGATCACCCCCCAGCTGCAGGTGAAGCTGCTCCGCGTGCTCGAGAGCGGCACCTTCCGCCGCGTCGGCGGGACCGCGGACATCAAGGTGGACGTGCGCATGATCGCGGCCACCAACCGCTCGCTCGAGAGCATGATGAAGGAGGGCGCGTTTCGCGAGGATCTCTACTACCGCCTCAACGTGTTCTCGCTCGTCATCCCGCCGCTGCGCGAGCGCCGCGACGACATCCCGCTGCTGGTCGAGCACTTCATCCGCCACTCCTCGATCGTGCCGAAGCGCCGGGTACAGCCGAGCCCCGAGGCGATGGACGTGCTGGCGCGCTACCTGTGGCCGGGCAACGTCCGTGAGCTGGAGAACGTGATCGAGCGCGCGCTGATCCTCTGCGACGACGACGTGATCGAGGCCGAGCACCTGCCGATGGGGGTGCGCATGCGCCCGCCCTTCGAGCCCGACGACGAGGGCGGGCGGATGCCCACCCTCGACGAGGTCGAGCGGCGCTACATCCGCCGCGTCCTCGAGCAGTGCAAGGGCCACCGCCAGAAGGCGGCCGAGGTGCTCGGCATCAGCGAGCGCAACCTCTACCGCAAGCTCAAGGAGCTGGAGCAGGAACAGCCCATCTAGAGAAACCCGAGCGCCGCAGTTCCCGAACCGAGACCCCATTGTTGGAGACCGCGATGAAGACGATCGGAACCTACGCGCTCGAGGTCACGACGCGACGCGGCTTCGAGGACGCGATCCAGCGCGTCACCGAGCTGCTGGCGGAGCAGGGCTTCGGGGTGCTGACCGAGATCGACGTGCAGGCGACGCTGAAGAAGAAGCTCGACCTCGACACCAAGCCCTACCGGATCCTCGGCGCCTGCAATCCCGGCTTCGCCCACCAGGCGCTCGAGGTCGAGCCCCACATCGGCGTGATGCTGCCCTGCAACGTGCTGGTGTGGGACGAGGGCGATCATCGGGTCGTCGCGGCGATGGAGCCGCGCATGATGGCCGACATCGTGGACTCCCCGGCACTGCGCGCCATCGCCGAGCAGGTCAGCGCCCGCATCCGGACCGTGCTCGACCGCCTCGGTTGAGCGGCCCGCCGTCGGGCGCGGCTCCGGGCCCCGCGGGGCGTGTGTACCGCGACGGGCATTCATGGAGGAAACGATGACGGCGACCCCGGCCGCGACGCGCGTCGCGATCTACGAATCCGAGCCGAACGAGCGCGCCGTGCTCGAGCGCAAGCTCACCGGTCACGCGCTGGACTTCCAGACCTCGACGGTGCAGGAATCGCCGCCCTCCCCGCCCGGGCCCGAGGTGCTCTCGGTGTTCATCGGCTCGCGGGTGGATGCCGCCGTGCTCGAGCGGATGCCGGCGCTGCGCCTGGTCGCCACGCGCTCCACCGGGTACGACCACATCGACCTCGCGGCCTGCGCCACGCGCGGCGTGACGGTCTCGAACGTGCCGTCCTACGGCGCCAACACGGTCGCCGAGCACACCTTCGGTCTGCTGCTCGCGGTGACGCGGCGCATCGCCTGGACCTATCACCGCATGGTGCACGGCGAGTTCGGGCGCGAGGGCCTGCGCGGGACGGACCTCAAGGGCAAGACCCTGGGCGTGGTCGGCACCGGACGGATCGGAGCCCACGTCATCCGCATCGCGCGGGGGTTTTCGATGCGCGTGCTGGCCTACGACCCGGCGCCCGACGACAAGCTCGAGGCGGCGCTCACCTTCGAATACGTGCCGCTCGACACCCTGATCGCGACGTCGGACTTCATCACCCTCCACGCCCCGGCTCGGGCCGAGACCCATCACCTGATCGACGGCAAGGCCCTCGAACGCATGAAGCCCGGCGCCGTGCTCATCAATACCTCGCGCGGGGCACTGGTGGACACCCACGCGCTGGTGGAAGCCCTGCGCGACGGCCGGCTCGGCGGGGCCGGGCTCGACGTGCTCGAAGGCGAGGAGGACATCTTCGACGAGCGGCAGGTGCTCGCGCGCCATTACGACCGCGAGCGGCTCGAGCAGCTGGTCGTGTCGCACGTGCTGATGCGGATGTCCAACGTCGTCATCACGCCCCACAACGCGTTCAACAGCGAAGAGGCGATCGGGCGTATCCTCGACACCACGGTCGAGAACATCGAGGGCTTCCTCGCCGGCCGCCCGGTGAACGCCGTCTCCGCGCGCTGACGCCCGCCGCGCGGGCTCAGGAGGCGCGGCGCGTGGCGATCTCCCCGCACTCCGGGCAGGTGTACACCGCCACCACCACCCCACCCAACGCCCGGCCGATCTCGCCCGGCGACTCCGCCACGGCCTCCTCGTCGAGCGTGTCGGCGTGGTGGTTCATCTCCACCCGGCAACGAGGGCAGCGCATCGGGGCCCGCGACATGACGACCTCCATCTACTCGAGCGCGACGTGGAGCCGGCCATGGCGCAACACCCTGGCCATCCACAACAGCTCGCGGAAGAACTTGTCGAAGCGGCGCACGTAGGCGGCTTCCAGCAGCCGACCCGACGCGTCGAACTGGTCGCGGACGCTGGAGAAGTTCACGTCCCAGAAGATCGTGACCAGGCCCAGCTCGCGCAGCACCGGCAGCAGGTTCTCGATCACGCGGGCGCCGCCGAACGGCCCGGCCGACACGCCGCAGATCCCCACCGCCTTGTGGATGTACTCCTTGAGATTGGTGTCCAGCGCGTGCTTGAGCGGGCCCGGGTAGCCGTGGTTGTACTCGGGCGCCACCAGGATCAGCGCATCGGCGCGCGCCATCGCCGCCGAGAACGACGGGCTCTTGAGCGCCTCGCCGGCATCGTCCACGGGAAACGCCAGCCGGGCCACGTCGAACAGCTCGGTGTCGATCCCTGGACGCTTGCCGATCTCCTCGATGACGAAGCGCGCGACGTGCTCGCTCATGCGGCCCTTCCGCGGTGTGCCGAGCACGACCGGGATGTACAGCGGTGCGGCTGGATCCATATCACCTCCCGCTTCGTTGGGCTCTGTCAGAGAACGCCCGGGGCTCGAGATGCGCGCCGCGGGCCCGCTCGCACCGCCGGCATCAGCCTTCGAGTCGCGCGGCCGGGGATGTCACGGCGGGCGCCGGCTCGGCGGGCCGCTCGCCCCCCTCACCGGGCGCGGCGGCGGTGCGCGGGGCGCGCGCGTGGACGTGCTTCTCGATGCAGCGCACCGCGAGCGCGGTCCAGCCGGTCTGGTGGCTGGCACCGACCCCGTGGCCGTCGTCGCCGTCGAAGTACTCGTGGAACAGCACCAGGTCCTTCCAGTGCGGGTCCTCGGCGTAGCGCCGCTCGGCCCCGTGGCAGGGCCGCCTGCCGTCCTCGCCCGCCAGGAACAGCCGCGCCAGGCGCGAGGACAGCTCGCGCGCGACCTCGAGCAGCGTCATGCGGTGACCGGAGCCGGTCGGGCACTCGACCCGGAAGCCGTCGCCGTAGAAGTGGTGGTAGCGCTCGAGCGCCTCGATCAGCAGGTAGTTCACCGGGAACCACACCGGGCCGCGCCAGTTCGAGTTGCCACCGAAGAGCCCGGTGTCGGACTCCGCCGGCGTGTAGTCCACGCGATACTCCTCGCCGTCGAGCTCGAAGCGGTACGGCCGATCGCGGTAGACACGAGAGAGCGAGCGGATCCCGTGAGGCGAGAGGAACTCGCGCTCGTCGAGCAGGTAGCGCAGCACGCGCTCCAGGCGCTCGCGCGACGGGATGGCCAGCAGCCGGTGGCCGCCGGCATGGTCGCTCCCGGGCGCGGCCTGCATGTAGGCGATCTCGCGCGCCAGGTCGGAGCGATTGTCGAGGAACCAGCGCATGCGTTTCTGGAAGCCCGGCAGCCGGTCGAGCACGTCCTGCTCCAGGACCTCGACCGCGAACAACGGAATCAGACCGACCAGCGATCGCAGCCGCATCGGGACGTTCGACCCGTCGCGGTGAAGCATGTCGTAGTAGAAGCCGTCTTCCTCGTTCCAGAGTCCGGTACCGCCGAGGTGGTTGATCGCGTCCGCGATCGCGACGTAGTGCTCGAAGAACTTCGAGGCGACGTCCTCGTAGGCCGGATCCTCCGAGGCCAGCTCCAGCGCCATCGAGAGCATCGTGCCGCAGTAGAACGCCATCCAGGCGGTGCCGTCGGCCTGCTCGAGGTGGCCGCCGCCGGGCAGCTCCTTGGAGCGGTCGAAGACCCCGACGTTGTCCAGCCCCAAGAAGCCGCCGGCGAACAGGTGGTGGCCCTCGAGGTCCTTGCGGTTCACCCACCAGGTGAAATTGAGCAGCAGCTTCTGGAACACCCGCTCGAGGAACAGCCGATCGCGCTCGCCGCGCCTGCCGGTGGTCTTGTACACGCGCCAGGCCGCCCAGGCGTGCACCGGCGGGTTGACGTCGGAGAACGCCCATTCGTACGCCGGGATCCGGCCGTTCGGGTGCATGTACCACTCGCGCAGGAACAGCACCAGCTGCTCCTTGGCGAACTCCGGATCGATCTTCGAGAACGGCAGCATGTGGAACGCCAGGTCCCAGGCCGCGTACCACGGGTACTCCCACGCGTCCGGCATCGAGATCACGTCGCGGTTGTAGAGGTGGGTCCAGTCGCGGTTGCGGCCTTCGGCGCGCCCGGGCGGCGGCGGCGGCTGAGCGGGATCGCCCTCCAGCCACTGCTGAACCGAGTAGTGGTAGAACTGCTTGCTCCACAGCAGGCCCGCGTAGGCCTGGCGGCTCACGCGGCGCTCGTCCTCGCCCAACGCCGCCGGCAGGCGCGCGGCGTAGAACTCGTCGGTCTCGCGCAGGCGCTGGGCGAAGACCTCGTCGAAGCCGCTCCCCAGCGGCTGCACCGGGGACTGCTCTTCGGCGTAGAGGCGCAGCCGCACCGAGACCGCGGCGCCCGCCGGCACCTCGAAGCGATAGTGGACCGCCGCCTTGGTCCCCGTTCGCTCCGGGTTCACGGAGTCGGCGCGGCCGCCGACCACCGCCGCGTGAAAGGCGTCCTTCGTCCACGGCACTCGATTCCCGGCGCCGAACAGGCGCTCGGTGTTGGTCTCGTTCTCGGTGAACAGCAGCGCGGGCATGCGCCCCGACGGCCCGGGCCCGGCGTCGAGCCGGAAGGCGCCGAGCGTCTCGTGCTGCGCGCGGATCGCGCCCTCGGCGACGCGGGCCAGACCCGGCTTCGCCGGGTAGCCCTCGCCCGTCCTCCCCCACGACCAGGTGTTGCGGAACCACAGGGTGGGCAGGAGGTGGAGGGTGGCCGCCTCGGGCCCGCGGTTGGCGACGGTGATGCGGACGAGCAGGTCGTCGGGGCCGGCCTTGGCGTACTCGGCGAACACGTCGAAGTAGCGCCCGCCATCGAACACCCCGGTATCGAGCAGCTCGAGCTCCGGCTCGCGCCGCCCGCGGCGGCGGTTCTCCTCCACCAGCCGGTCGTAGGGGTAGGCGGCGTGCGGGTACTTGTAGAGCGCCTTCATGTAGCTGTGGGTGGGCGAGGAATCGAGGTAGTAGTAGCACTCCTTCACGTCCTCGCCATGGTTGCCCTCGGGACCGGCGAGGCCGAACAGGCGCTCCTTGAGGATCGGATCGCGCCCGTTCCACAGTGCCAAGCCGAAGCACAACCGGCCCTCGCGATCGCAGACGCCGAGCAGGCCGTCCTCGCCCCAGCGGTAGGCGCGGCTGCGGGCGTGGTCGTGCGGGAAGTAGTCCCAGCTCGTGCCGTTCGCCGAGTAGTCCTCGCGCACCGTGCCCCATTGCCGCTCGGAGAGGTACGGTCCCCAGCGCTTCCAGTTCCGCTCGCGGCGGGCATCCTCCTCGAGTCGGACGACCTCGGCGATCGGCATGACGGCTCACCTCCCGATGGCGCGCGCGGATGCGCGCGGGCGACCCCGTGGAGACGCATTCGGCGTGGCACCGTGACCGCTCGCCGGCTCATTGGACGATGCGGCCGGGCCCCGTGTCCACCCACTTGACCCGGATTCTACCCGAGGCTTGGCCCCGGTACCGGCCGCGGCGCGCGGCGGCGCGGCCGGGGGCCCCGCGGGGCCTGCGGCGCCCCCGCGGCCGGGCTTCGCGCCCGTTGATCCGACCGCGGCCGCGGTGCATGGCCGGGAAGCCTCGCGCAGAGGCCACCGCGTGCGCCCGGCCAACCCTTCGCGCCCGGTAGTGGTCTCAGGATCCGCCGGCAACACTCGCCCCGGCGGTTGCGTAGGAGTGCTGCGGCGGGACGATCGGCCCCGCCCCACCAAGGAGACCCGCCCATGCCGAGCTATCGGACATCCCCATCGACCGCGCAGCGCCGGGTGGCGCTCGCGATCCTCGTTCTCGGGCTGCTGGCGCTCGCGGTCGCCGCGAACGCCATGCTGCTCGTCCTCGCCGCGAGCGCCGCGGAACGGTTCCGCCTCGAGGGCCCGCGGGTCGAGATCTACAACCTCGCCGGCACCGCCGAGCTGGTGCGCGGCTCGGGCAGCGCGGTCGAGGTCGAGTTGACGCGCGGCGGCGCCGACGCCGGCCGCCTGCGGATCGAGACCGGGCCCATCGGGGAGGCGCGCACGCTGCGCGTTCTCTATCCCGGCAACCGCGTCATCTACGGTTCCGCCAGGTGGGGGTGGGGATCGAACACCGAGGTCGGGGTGGGCGAGGACGGCCGCTTCGGCTCGGGCTTCGGGCGCGAGGCGCTGCGCTCGCGGCGGCGCGTGCGCATCGCCTCGCGCGGCTCGGGGCTCGACGCCCACGCCGACCTGGTGATCCGGGTGCCGAAGGGCGTGCGGCTCGCGGTCCACCTGGCGGTGGGGCAAGTGGAGGCCACGGATGTCGAGGCCGACCTCCTGCTCGACACCGCGGCCGCCCCCGTCACCACCTCGCACACGCGCGGGCCGCTCGCGATCGACGTCGGCTCGGGCGCGGTGCGCGTGAGCGGGGCCGAGGGACCGCTCTCGGTGGACACCGGGTCAGGGAGCGTGCGGGTGGAGGACGTGCGTGGCAACCAGGTCTCGCTCGACACCGGCTCGGGTTCGGTCGCGGTCTCCGGGGTCGTGGCCGAGCGCCTGCTGGTGGACACCGGATCGGGGAGCGTGACGCTCGAGGCCGTGCGCGCGCCGGAGGTGCGCGTGGACACCGGCAGCGGCGGCGTGCGCGCCGAGATCGCGGGCGAGGTGCGCTCGCTGGTGGTGGACACCGGCTCGGGCTCGGTGACGGTGCGCGTGCCCACGCGCATCGATGCCGAGGTCGAGCTCGAGTCCGGCTCGGGCGGGATCCACACCGATCTGCCGCTCACCGACGTGCGCCGCGGCGACTCGTCGCTCCGCGGCCGGCTCGGCGAGGGCCGCGGGCGGATCCGCATCGACACCGGATCGGGGAGCGTGCGGCTGCTGTCCGGCTAGCTTGACCTATTCCAGCCGCAGCCGCAGCTCGCGCAGCGTCTCGGGCTCGACCTCTGCGGGGCTGCCGTCCATCAAGCTCACCGCACTCGCGGTCTTGGGGAAGGCGATGGTGTCGCGGATGTTGTCGCGTCCGGCCATGAGCATGACGATGCGGTCGAAGCCGAGCCCGATGCCCCCATGCGGCGGCGAGGCGAAGCGGTAGGCGTCGATCAGGAAGCCGAACTTGCGCTTCACGTCCTCGGGGCCGATGCCCACCACGCGCATCACGCGCTCCTGGATGTCGGGGCGGTGGATGCGGATCGAGCCCGACCCCAGCTCGTTGCCGTTGAGCACCAGGTCGTAGAGCTGGGCGTGGACCCGTCCCGGATCGCTCTCCAGGTGCGCCAGATCCTCCGCCAACGGCATGGTGAACATGTGATGGCGCGGCGCCCAGCCCCGGCGCTCCGGATCGGGCTCGAACAGCGGGAAGTTGCGCACCCACAGGAACGACCACTCGCGTTCGCGGCCCCGCACCAGCGACGCGCCGAGCTGGCTGCGCAGCACGCCGAGCGCCTTGAGGGTGGGCTCCCACGGCCCGGAGGCGAACAGCACGGCGTCGCCGGCGTTGGCCCCGATCGCCGCGAAGTACTCGTCGAGCAGCGCGTCGGGGAAGATCACCTGCTGCTTGGCGCGCTCGGCGTCCAGCACCTTGAAGAAGCTCAAGCCCCCCGCGCCGGCCTCCTTCACCACGTCCTCGTACTTGCGGAGCTGGGTGCCCGAGATTTCGGCGCCGCCCGGCAGCACCAGCGCCACGCCCACCCCACCCTCGGCCTTGGCCGGGTTCGCCACGACGTTGCGCGGCGAGCGGGCGTGCAGCGCGGTGACGTCGCGGAACTCGAGCCCGAAGCGCAGGTCGGGCTTGTCCGACCCGAAGCGCGCCATCGCCTCGCGGAAGGTGAGGCGCGGAAACGGGAGCGGGATCGAGACGCCCAGGCACTCGCTCCACAGCGCCGCGAACAGGGCCTCGACCGCGGCGAACACCTCCTCTTCGGTGACGAAGCTCATCTCGAGATCGATCTGGGTGTGCTCCGGCTGGCGGTCCGCGCGCAGGTCCTCGTCGCGCAGGCAGCGCGCGAGCTGGAAGTAGCGGTCGCACCCCGCGATCATCAGGGTCTGCTTGTAGAGCTGCGGGGACTGCGGCAGCGCGTAGAACTTGCCGGGGTGGACCCGGCTCGGCACCACGTAGTCGCGCGCTCCCTCCGGCGTGGGCTTGACCAGCAGCGGGGTCTCGACCTCGAGGAAGCCCGCGCCCGCCAGGTGCGCGCGCGCCGCCTGCATCGCGCGGTGGCGCAGCGCCAGCACCCGCGCCAGCTCCGGGCGCCGCAGGTCCAAGAAGCGGTAGCGCAGGCGCAGGTCCTCGCTCGCCAGGTTGGTGTCGTCGTTGACCTGGAACGGCAGCGGGTCCGCGGTGGAGAGTACCTTGAGCTCGCGCGCCTCGAGCTCGACCGCGCCGGTCGCCAGCTCCGGGTTGATCGACTCGGCCGGTCGCCGCGCCACCGGGCCGCGCGCCGCGATCACCCACTCGTTGCCCAGCCCTTCCGCGCGCGCCAGCAGCTCGGCGCCGCCGGTCTCGGGGCGGAAGACCACCTGGGTGATCCCGTAGCGGTCGCGCAGATCCACGAACAGCACCCCGCCGTGATCGCGCGTGCGGTGCACCCAGCCCATGAGCGTGGCGGGCCGCCCGCCGTCCGCTGCGGTGAGCGCGCCGCAGGTGTGGCTCCGGCGCCAGTCGCCCAGGTCTTCCAGGGTCACCTTGGCTCCGTCGTTCATCGCGCGCTCACCTCCGGCGCGGATCCCAGCATCGCCCGCAGCTGGGCCGCGATCTCGCCGCGCGGCACGGCCCGTTGCGCCTTGGTGGCGAGGTCGCGCAGCAGCACCTCGCCCCGGCCCCATTCCTCGGCACCGAGCAGCACCGCCACGCGCGCCCCGCCCCGGTCGGCGGCCTTGAGCTGGGTCGAGAGCGAGCGCGCCTCGAAGTCGTAGTCCACCACGAACTCCGCTCGCAGCGCGCGCGCCAGGGCCGCCACCTCGGCGTGGGTCTCCTCCATGCCCGCCACGAACACCCGCGGCGCCGCTGCCGGCGGCGTCACGGCGCGGTCCTCCAGCGCCAGCAGCACGCGGTCGAGCCCGATCGAGAACCCCACGCCCGGCGTCGGCGGGCCGCCCAGCGCCTCGATCAGCCCGTCGTAGCGCCCGCCGCCGCCGAGCGCGCTCTGGGCCCCGAGCGAGCGGTCGTGCACCTCGAACGCGGTGCGGGTGTAGTAGTCGAGGCCGCGCACCAGGCCGTGGTCGATCTCGCAGCGAACGTCGAGCGCAGCGAGCCCGGCCAGCACCTGCTCCCAGTGCGCGCGCGATTCGGGGTCGAGCACGTCGAGCATGCGCGGCAGGGCGCCGCCCGCGCCCGCGCGGCCCTCGAGCAGCGCGCGGTCGCCCTCGTCCTTGCTGTCCAGCACCCGCAGCGGATTCACCTCGAGCCGCTTCTGCGAGTCCGCGCTCAGCCGCTCGCGCACCGGCGCCAGCCACTCGCGCAGCCGGCGCGCGTATTCCTCGCGCGTCGCCGGGGTGCCGACGCTGTTGAGCGCCACGGTCAGGCCGGCGAATCCCCAGGCCCGGAACAGATCCACGAACAGCGTCACCATCTCGACGTCGGCCGCGGCCGCCGGCGTGCCGATGATCTCGGCGCCGACCTGGAAGAACTGGCGGAAGCGGCCCTTCTGCGGGCGCCCGTAGCGGAACATGGGCCCCAGGTACCAGAGCTTGTGGACCCGCCCGCGCGCGGCGAGATTGCGCTCGAGGTAGGCGCGGCACACCCCTGCCGTGCCCTCCGGGCGCAGCGCCAGGTCGCGGCCCTTGAGGTCGCGGAAGCGGTACATCTCCTTCTGCACCACGTCGCTGGTCTCGCCCGAGGTGCGCGCGAACAGATCGAACTCCTCGAACTCGGGGGTGCGGATCTCGGCGTAGCTGTAGCGCTCGAGCACGCCGCGCGCCCGCGCCTCGGCCCACTGCCAGCGCCCGATCTCCTCCGGCAGCAGGTCGCGGGTGCCGCGCGGCGCCTGGTATTTCAGCGGCATCGGTCCTCCCATCCCTCACTCACGCAGGATCCACGCGAACAGGAACTGCGCCACGACCAATCCCGCGCTGTCCGCCAGCAGGTCGAGCGCGCTCGATTCCCGCCCCGGGATGAACGACTGGAGGTACTCGTCGCCGGTCCCGATCAGGATGCCGAGTCCGAGCGCCACGATCGCCGCGTAAGCCGGCTCCCGGTTGCGCAGGTTCGCCCGCAGCGCGCGCGCCAGCAACACTCCCAGCACCAGGTACTCGAGCACATGGTAGACCTTGTCGGAGTTCTCGAACCGGATCGGCGGCTTGAGATTCGGCTGGGCGCTGAGGTACGCGATCAGCGTCACGTAGGCCAGCACCGGCAGCCAGTACCGCAGAAACAGGACGAGGAACCGCCGCTCCGGGGGACGTCGCGCCAACCGCTCCTCCTTGGGACTCGCTGCACAGTCCCGCGTGGCACGCACGGGACATGGATCCATCGCGAAAAATGGAGCGCAGAATAG
>MFFQ01000029.1 GCA_001780165.1 Candidatus Eisenbacteria bacterium RBG_16_71_46
TTCATTCCTTGCGTCCCTGCCGTCATCTGTACGTGATGTGCCTAACCCTCGGGTTCGGCGGCGGCCCGCGGAGCGGGCCGGCCAATGCTACCGATTGCTATCTGGCTCCTCGATGGTACGAGTTGCCCGCAGCCGCCGTCCCTGCTTCAGGGCTTGGTCGCCCGGAAGTTGATGCCGACCGTGCCAAACGCGCTCGCGCTTGACGCCTGCGGAGCCCCGTCGAAAACTTCGGCCTTCCAGGTGATTTCGAACTCGGCAAAACCGGCAGCGACGACCGTCGCTTCGAGCTCTGCTTCCAGCAGAGCACCGGCAATTCAACCGGTCCAAAGACCTATCTGTTTTTTCGCCCCCTCCGGCACCTCCCGGTTGACCAGGATGTCGCCGATCTGAAGCCGCCCACCCGAGCGCAACACGCGGAACATCTCGCCCACGACCTTCTGCTTGTCGGGAGTGAGGTTCAGCACCCCGTTGGAGATCACCACGTCGGCCCAGCCGTCGGGCACCGGGAGCGCCTCCATGTAGGCTTCGCGAAACTCGACGTTGTCGATCCCAGACGCGGTGGCGGCCGCGCGCGCCTTCTCAAGCATCGCCGGGGTCATGTCGATGCCGACAACTTCTCCGGTTGGGGCGACCATGCGCGCAGCGATGAGCGAATCGATGCCCCCGCCTGAGCCGACATCGACAACTCGTTCACCAACGGCGAGTTCGCCCATGGCGAAGGGATTTCCGGTGCCGGCGAACGACTCGATGGCCAGTTCCGAAACGCCCTTCAACCACCCGTCCTGATAGCCGACGATCTTGGTCAGGCGACGGCCAGTGTGGAAGTGAAATCCCTTGCCGGGATGCTCGGCCACCTCCTTGTATTCGCCCTTGATGGCGTTGCGTAGGGTCTCTGTATCGACATCGACCGGCTGGGCCACGCGCGAACGGTTTGCCGTCATCGACTCTCCCCTTCCATAGGTGTTCCCGCAATCGCAACTGTGGGCACTTGCCCGATTGTCCCGCAACCACAATTCGACGGAACTGCGTATCCACTTACACCGACCCGCGAATCGCGGGACGACCGCCCCGGGTTCTCCGGAGAGCTCGCTACGTGAGTGTTTGAGGCCGAGGCGCGAGCCGCTACGCCCCCGGTGCTCGGTACTTGACTTGCCCAGCCTTGCGCAGGGCATCCATCGTTTCGTCGACGGTCAGGAGAACTGTCGTTTCGAACGAGCGAAGCGCACCGCCGCCACCTATCGCCAGCGCAACCGCGGCCATGGACACATTGTCGGGGGCCTCCCATAGGTTGTAGCCGTCGTGTGTGCCGAAGGCGTACCAGAATCCATGAAGCCTCCCGCCGACCGACTCGATGTACGACTGAGCGGCCTTTCGGCGGTCCTCTGGCTTGCCGATCAGTTTAGCCCAAGTCTCCGGCGTGTAGCTGAACCTCGATAGATAGAGCGGCATCGTCCCTCCCTCTCCGTTGACGGTTCACTTCCGGAATCGTCTCGCTGCGTGGTGAAGCATTTTCCTGCCCTGCGGCCTCCGACCTCTGACTCATGCGGGCCTGAGATCGCGGCTCTGCATCGACCCTGCGAAGCCGTTTTCGGCCGGATCCGCCTGTCGACGGTAATAGGCCTCCTCGAACTCGACCGGCGGGACGTCGCCGAGCGACTCCAACAGGCGGGTGCTGTTGTACCACGCGACCCAGGTCAGCGTCGCGAACTCGACATCTTCGAATCCCCTCCATGGTCCGCGTCGCCGAATGACCTCGGTCTTGAACAGTCCGATGACGGACTCCGCCAGCGCGTTGTCGTACGAATCGTCCGTGCTGCCGACCGACGGCTCGATCCCGGCGTCGGCCAACCGCTCCGTATAGCGGATCGAAAGGTACTGCACACCACGGTCGCTGTGATGGACGAGCCGCGGCGACTCCGCAATCGGCCGATCATAGAGCGCCTGCTCGAGCGCATCGAGGGCCAGATCGCTGCGCAGCGATCTCGACGCTCGCCAGCCCACGATCCGCCGCGCGAACACGTCAATCACGAACGCCACGTACACGAACCCACGCCAGGTCGCCACGTACGTCAGGTCGGCCACCCAGAGCTGATTTGGTGCCGTCGCCTTGAACTGCCGCGTGACCAGGTCCTGCGGCCGCATCACGGCCTCATCGGCGATCGTCGTCCGCACGAACTTCCGCCCACGGACGGCACCCTGGAGGCCCAGCTCGTCCATCAGCCGTGCCACGGTGCAGCGAGCCACCGGCTCATCGCGATGCTTACGCTTCAGCTCCCGCCACACCTGGCGTAGACCGTAGACCGCAAAGTTCTCCTCCCACACCTGCCGGATGCGTTCCCGCAGCACGTCGTCCCGCCGCGCCCGTGGACAGCGTCGCTCCGGATGGATCTGCAGCGCCTTGTGCGCGTGGTACTTCGACGGGGCGATCGGCAGCACCGCGCAGATCGGCTCGACCCCATACGCCTCTCGGTGATCGTCGATGAACGACACCATCACTTCGCTCGGCGGTCGAGCTCCGCCTGTGCAAAATACGCCGACGCCTTCCGCAGGATCTCGTTCGCCCGCCTGAGCTCGAAGTTCTCGCGCTGGAGCTGCTCGAGGCGGGCCCGCTCTTCCGTGGTCACTGACGACCTGGTCGAGCCACGGGAGACCGAGATCGAGGACCTGTTTGCAGAGAAACAGGATTGCGCTCCGGGCCTGGTTCTGAGTGGCCGCGCTCACGCGGCGGTCCACCGCCAGACTCGAAAGGAATGCCGTCACCTCCTCCGCGCCCATGTCGACGGGGTGCCGCCTGCCGTGGAAGAGGATGAACCGCCTGATCCAGGGCAGGTAGGCCCCTTCGGTCTGGTGGCTGTCGTGTCGCATGTGCAGCGCACGCACGACGCGCCCGAGCAGTCGCGGGCGCTGCTGCGCCGGCGTCGCGGCATCACGCGCCAAACTGGCGTCGCAAGGGTCGAGTCTCGTCGCTGCCTGGGGCCCGGTGATCGAAGGGCAAGACAGCCGCATCGGCGGAACCTCCGGCGGCGGGTACGGCGATGAGGCTACTCGCGCCGAGTCCGCAGCTCAAGAAAGTCGCGTTGGGCGTCGCCTCACGCGGAGCGGCCCGCGCCGGCGCGGGGCCACGAACGCGCCGCTACTTCCCGCGGCGCTCATACGTACCCATCAGCTGTGCCGTCCCCAGCACGTGGCCCTTCATTGCGCCCTCGAGGTTCGCTTTGGTGGGGCGGCCGAGGTCGGGCAGCTCGATATCGAGCGCGTAGAGCTTGTGAAAGTAGCGATGCCGGCCCACCGGCGGACAGGGTCCGCCGTAGCCCGGCCGCTTCCAGTCGTTGAGTCCCTCGTGGGTTCCCTCCGGCAGCTGCCCGGCGCGGGCGGCGCGGGGCAGCGAATCGGCGGTCGCCGGAATGCCGTAGAGCACCCAGTGCACCCAGGTGAGCTTGGGCGCACGTGGATCGGGCGCGTCGGGATCGTCGACGATCAGCACGAAGCTCCGTGTCCCCGGCGGCGCCCCGCTCCAGGCCAGCGGCGGGGCGACGTCCGCGCCGTCGCAGGTGTACTCGGACGGGATCTCGCTGTCCGGCTCGAAAGCGGTCGAACGCAGGGAAAACGCCATGGTGCCCTCCCGCACCTCCGGGGCTCGGTCTTCGCGCCCGCCGCAGCCGGCGACCCCGGGCGCCAACAGCAGCAGCACCGCCAGGCCGGCGCTGGCGCGCGCGGCGGGACGGATCGGAAACGCGTACACGTCAATTGCCCCGCTTGCGCGCGAGCAGGGCCTCCCACGCGCGCATGCGCTCGGCGACCAGGGCCTCGAGGCCCTGGTCGCTCGGCTCGTAGAAGCGCCGGCCTTCGAGCGCGTCCGGCAGATGCTGCTGGTCGGCGATCGCGCCCTCCTCGTCATGCGCGTAGCGATAGCCGGCGCCGTAGCCGAGGTCCTTCATCAGCCGCGTGGGGGCATTGAGGATCACCTGCGGCGGCGGCAGGCTGCCGCTCTTCTCCACTTCCGCCTGCGCCTTCTGGAAGCCGCGGTAGACCGCGTTGCTCTTGGCGGCGGTGGCGAGGTAAACGGCGCACTGCGCGATGGCCAGCTCGCCCTCGGGGGTCCCGAGCTGATGGTAGGCCTCGAACGCCGCCACCGCCAGCGGCAGGGCCTGCGGGTCGGCGTTGCCGACGTCCTCGCTGGCGAAGCGCACCAGCCGGCGCGCGACGTAGAGCGGATCCTCCCCGGCCGCGAGCATGCGCGCCACCCAGTAGAGACCCGCATGCGGGTCGGAATCGCGCAGCGACTTGTGCAGCGCCGAGATGAGATTGTAGTGCTCGTCACCCGCGCGGTCGTAGCGCAGGTGCTTGCTCGCGAGCGCAGCCCGCGCCCCGTCGAGCGTGATCCGGCGCGGCCCTCCGCCCGCCGCACGCGGCGCCGCGGACGCCGCCAGCTCGAGCGCGTTGAGGGCGCGGCGCGCGTCGCCGTCGGCGTTGGCAGCGAGCAGCTCGAGCGCCTCGGCATCGGCGACGACGTCGCCGGGGAGGCCGCGCTCGCGCTCCGACAGCGCACGCTCGAGCAGGGTGCGCAGGTCGCCGGGCTCCAGCGCTCGAAGCACCACCACGCGGGCGCGGGACAGCAGCGCGGCGTTGACTTCGAACGACGGGTTCTCGGTGGTGGCGCCGATCAGCACGATGTCGCCCTTCTCGACGTGCGAGAGGAAGGCGTCCTGTTGCGCCCGGTTGAAGCGATGGATCTCGTCCACGAACAGCAGGGTGGGCTTGCCGGTGCGCCGGCGCTCGAGCGAGGCGCGCTCCATCGTCGCCTTCACCTCCTTGATGCCGGAGAGCACGGCGCTGAAGGAGACGAACGAGACGCCGGCGACCGTGGCGACCAGGCGCGCGATCGTGGTCTTGCCGCTGCCGGGCGGCCCCCACAGCACGATCGAGGACAGGTGGCCGCCCTCGCGAATCGCGGCGAGCGGTGAGCCGGGCTCGAAGAGGTGGGCCTGGCCGACCAGCTCGTCGAAGTCGCGCGGGCGCATGCGGTCGGCGAGCGGCGCCTGCGCCGCCGGCACCGCGGGCGTACCGAACAGGTCGGCGCCCATCAGTCCTCCTCGGCTCGCGCGCGACCGGCATGCGGCGCCACCGGCGCAGCACCCTGGCGTTCCGCCCACTCGAGCACGGCGCGGGCCGCCTCCTCCACCGCGACCGGGTGGCCGAGCGGCAGGCCCAGCTCCTCGAGCCGCGCGAACAGCTCGGCCAGCACCGGCGGCTCGATGTTGCTGCCGCGCAGCAATCCGGGACGGCTGAAGATGTCGCGCGGCGACCCCTGGGCCACGATCTCGCCGCCGCGCAGCAGCACGTAGACCATGTCCGCCATCAGCGGCACCACATTGACGTCATGGGTCGCCATCACCAGGGTCACGCCGTGCTCGGCATGGAGCTGGTTCAGCAGTCGCACGAGGTCGTTGCGCGAGGCGGGATCGAGCCCCTCGAACGGCTCGTCGAGCACCAGCAGCTCGGGATCGAGCACCAGGGCCCCGGCGAGCGCGACCTTGCGCTTCTCGCCCCCGGACAGATGGTGGCAGACCTTGTGGCGCAGGTCGGCGATGCCGACCCGCTCGAGCGCGCGGCCCACCAGGCGCTCGACCTCCGTGGCGGCGTAGCCGTAGCTGCGTGCCGAGAACGACACGTCGTCCCACACGGTCGGGGCGATGATCTGCTCGTCCACGCTCTGGAGCAGCACGCCGACGCGCTCGCGAATCTTCCCGAAGTCGCGGGCGGGATTGACACCGAGCACCGACACCTCGCCCTCCTGCGGCTCGAGCAGGCCGAGGATGTGGTAGAGCAGCGTGGTCTTGCCGCAGCCGTTGGGGCCGAGGATCACCACGCGCTCGCCGCGCTGCACCACGAAATCGAGCCCGCACAGGTGCACCTGGGTGCGGTCGGGATAGACGTGCCGCACGCACGAGACGCGGACCAGCGGCTCGCTCACGACGCCCTCCACAGCAGCGCCGCGGTTCCGACCACCACGGCGCCGGCGAGCGACACCAGCAGGTCGGCGCGGGTGGACTCGGCGAAATGACGGCAGCCGCAGATCCGCCCCTCGTGGCCGCGCAGCATCATCGTGGCGTAGAGGCGCTCGCTGCGCTCGAAGCCGTAGAGCACCAGCGTGCCCAGGCTCTCGCCCGCCAGCGTCAGGCGCCGCCGCGCCGGGCCGCTGGTGCCCCCGCGCAACCGCAGCGCGCGCCACATCTGCTCGGCGCGCCCGAGCAGGTCGAACAGCGCGCGGTAGGTGAGAAACAGCCCGTCGGCCACGGGCCGGGGCAGCATGCGCGACAGCGGGGCGAAGAGGTCGGGATAGGGCGTGGTGCCCACCAGCCAGACCATCGAGAGGCTGGCGGTAAGCGGGCGCAGAAGCAGCCGGGCCGGGGTCTGCCAGCTGCCGTCCCAGGAAGCGAGAATGAAGAGGGTGGAGAAGAGCAGCGGGTACCCGGCGGCCGCCGCGACCAGCCGGCCCGGCAAGCGGCTGGTGAGCGCCAGGGTCCAGGCCACGAGCTGGAGCGCGGCGAGCAGCGCCAGGGACGGCGAGAACACCGCCAGCCCCACGAGCCCGGCGGCCAGCAGCAGCTTGGAGAGGGCGCTCGCGCGATGCCACGGGGTGGTCCCCGCGCTCGCCAGGTAGTCGATCTGCGAGATGATGTGCATCAGGTCACGCCCTTCGCGACCGCCACCGGCTCCGCCCCGGGCAGCAGGTCGGGCCGCACGCGCACCAGGAACCGCGCCACGCCGAACGCCACCGCGGACTCGATGACGAGCCCCAAGACCCACAGCGGCAACGCCACCGCCGCCAGCACGCCGAGGTGGGCGACCCCCGCCGGCGCACCGGGGAAGCCCGGACGCAGGTGCAGGGCCGCCGCCATCACCAGCATCCACAGCACTCCCGCGACCGCCTGGCTCGCGGCGGTCGCCGAGGCCAGCGCCGGCGCGGGCGGCACGCGCCTCGCGAGCATCCGGTAGATCGGGCGCGCGACGGCGGTCCCGGCACCCAGCACCAGGGCGTTGAGCCCGACGACCGTGAGGCCCCCGTGTCCCATCAACGCCAGGATTGCGACCACCACGAACATCACCTCGAAGCCCGCCACGGCGCCGAGCAGCACCCCGACCGGCCCGATCAGGCTCAAATGGTACTCGAACGGACCGAGCGGCACTTCCAGCGACATCGCGACCAGCACCAACGCCCCGAGCGCGCTTTGAAAGGCGATGCGCTTCCGGGTCACCGCGCGGTTCGCGAACCCCGTGGCCACCAGCAGCAGTACGGCCACGGCGAGTGCCGAGACCCACAGCCAGGGGGGCAGCACCCCGTCGGGAACGTGAAGGTGGGCCATCGCTACTGCGCCCAGGCCAGCGCCAGCCCGGCGGGGCGCGCCCCGGCCACCGCCAGTGCGTCGAGACACGCCTCGAGGGTGGCCCCGGTCGTCACCACGTCGTCCACGATCAGCACGCTCCTCCCCCGCAACGCGGCCGGCTGGCGCACCCGGAAGGCGCCCGCGACGTTCGCGCGGCGCGACAGCGGATCGAGCCGCGCCTGGGGCGCCGTTCCACGCACACGGATCAGCGCCGCGCTCAGGCGCGGCACCCCGAGCCGCTCCGCGGCGGCGTCGGCGAGCATGGCGGCCTGATTGTACCCCCGCTCGCGCCGCCGCGTCGGATGGAGCGGCACCTCGAGCACCAAGTCGGGACGCGCCGCCGCCGGCAGGGCCGCGGCCAGCACCTCGCCCAGGGCGGATGCGAGGGCGGGCCGGCCGCCGTACTTGAGGGCATGGACCACGCACGCCGCGCGCTCGTCGTAGACCCACGCCGCCCACACCACGTGGCTCGGATGCGAGACGCATCCGACCGGCTCGCGCCCGCGTCCCAGGCAGCGCGCGCACAGTGCCACCGGCAGACGCGGGATCGCGGCCCGGCAGGCCGCGCACAAGAGTCGGGCGGGCTCGGCCGGCGCGCCGCAGCCGGGGCAGACCTGCGGGAAGGCGAACGCGTCGAGATCGCGCGCCAGACGCAGCGCCACCCTGCGCATCATCGCGGCCAGCCCACGGCGCGGGCGAGCGGCTCCACCGGCACCTCGACGCCGGTCCAGAGCATCAGCGAGCGGCGGGCCTGGAACACCAGCAGCCCGAGCCCATCCCAGGCCTCGAGCCCGGCCGCGCGGGCCTCCAGCACCCAGGGCGTGGGGCCGGTGCCGTACACCAGATCCACCACCAGCGCCCCACCCGGCAGCCGGTCCAGCGGAGCGGCCCCGTGGTCGAGCGGCGTGGCGTTGACGATCAGCGTGGCGGCGGCCAGCGCGCCGCGCTCCGCAGCGGAGCGCCAGCCCACGTGGACCGCGCCGGGCACGCCCGACCATTCGCGTCGGCTGCGCTCCGGATCCCGCGCGCTCACGGCGATGGTCTCAGCGCCCGATTCGGCGAGCGCCAGGGCGAGGCTGCGCGCTGCCCCGCCCGCGCCGAGCAGCACCACACGCGCCCCGGCGGCGTTCCGCCCGAGCGAGCGCAGGAGGTCGAGGAACCCGGCGCCGTCGGTGGTCTCGCCCCACCATCCCTCGGGTTCGAGGCCAACGGTATTGACCGAGCGGGCGCGCCGTGCGCCATCGGCGACGCGTGCGAGGTGCGGGATCACCGCGGCCTTGAGCGGGTGCGTGAGGTTGACGCCGCGCACGCCTTCGGCGGCCAGCGCGGCAAGTCGACCGGGCAGCTCGTCCAGAGTGGTCGGGATCGCCCGCGACTCGGCGGCGAGGCCCAGCGCGGCGAGGCCCGCGTGGTGCAGGTCCGGGGACCGCGTGTGGCGCAGCGGGGCCCCCAGCACCGCCAGCTTCATCGGCCGCGGCTCACGCCCGCCCGCGCGCCTCGCGCCGCAACCTCAGAATCATGAGCGAGGCGAACAGCGCCAGCACCGCGCTGGTGAGTTGGCTCTCGGTCACTGCCAGGCCGCCGAGCCGCACGATGATCGCATCGGACTCGTAGGCGCGGGTGACATCGAGCGGAATGCGGGCCAGGGCGAACAGCAGCAGGAACAGCCAGAACAACGTGCCGGGAACGCGAAGTCGCCGGCGCAGCACCCAGGCGATCGCGAACAGCCCGAGTCCCGCCAGGGCGAAGTAGAGCTGGGACGGGTGCACCGCGGCGTTGCCGAATTCGAGCCCCGCGTACGAGTCGGACGGGAAGTGGACGCCCCAGGGCAGCGTGGTGGGACGGCCGTAGCAGCAGCCATTGAGGTAGCAACCCACGCGTCCGAACATGGTGCCGAGCGCCACCGCGGGGGTGAGCGCGTCCGCAAGGCGCCACATCGAGAGTCCCATGGCGCGCGCGCTCCACAGCCCCGCGACGGTGCCGGCGATGACCCCGCCGTAGAGCGTGAGCCCGCCCTGCCACAGGGCGAGCACGCTGCCCCACTCGCGCCGGAACTCGTGCACGTGCTCGAGCACGTAGAGCGCGCGGGCGCCGAGGATGGACGCGACCAGGGTGATGAGGACCACGCTCACCACCTTGTCCTCGTCGAGCCCGAGACGCCGGGCCTCGCGCAGGGCGAGCCAGGTGCCGACCAGGAATGCCACCGCCAGCATCAGCCCGTAGGAGCGGACGTGAAGGATGCCCCACTGGAAGATCTCGGGATACATGGGTTCAGAACTCCTGGCGTCGCACGGCGACGTTTTCGAGCAGACCGATCTGCAGGCCGCCCACGATCAGCGCGGTGCCGCCGTACGAAATGAGGGGCAGCGGCAGCCCGGTCACGGGCGCCCAGCCGATGGTCATCAGGACGTTGACGAGGACGTGGTAGAAGAGGGCGGACACGAGTCCCACGGCCATCGTGCTCGCGAACACGCTGCGCGCGACCAGGGCCAAGCGGAACCCGCGCAAGATCACGATGCCGTAGAGTATCACCACGGTCAACGCCCCGAAGAGGCCCCATTCCTCCCCGATCACCGAGAAGATGAAGTCGGTGTGCCGCATCGGCAGGAACGCCAGCGCCTTCTGCGTGCCCCGCAGGTACCCCTTGCCCACCACCCCGCCCGATCCGATGGCGATCTTCGACTGGATGATCTGGTAGCCGGAGCCGTACGGGTCCTGGCCGGGGTTGAGGAAGGTTTCGATCCGGCGCTTCTGGTAATCGTGCAATCGATCCCACAGGTGCGGCGTGGCGTAGCCGACGGCGCCATTGAGCAGCAGGACCACGATCAGGGTCCGCCAGCGCGGCCGGAAGCCGACCAGCATCGCAGCCAGCACCCCGGCGAACCACCACGGCGAGCGGGTGAAGAAGAACAGCGCCACGTTGAGCGCCGGCGAGAGCCCCAGGGCCAGGGTCGAGCCCGGCATGCCCGCCCAGAAGTACATGGCCACCAGGATCACGGGGAAGGCGAGCGCGGTGCCGAGATCGGGTTCCTTGGCCACGAGCAGGAACGGGACCAGGGTGAGGAGCATCGGCGGCAACCAGTAGCGCACCTTGCGCAGGTCGAGCTTGGGATCGTCGAAGCACCGCGCCAGCACCAGCACGGTGGCGATCTTGGCCAACTCGGAGGGTTGGAACTTGAGCGGCCCGAACTCGATCCAGCGGCGCGCGCCGTAGGCGCTGGTGCCGATCGCGAGCACCAGGATCAGCAGGGCGAGCGACACCACGTAGAACGGATAGGCGAGCGAGTCGTAGGCTCGGAACGGGATCGCCACCGCCACCCAGCCGACGGCGAAGGCCATCAGGAACCACAGGAACTGCTTGATCCAGAGGCCTTCGTGGGCACCGGGCACCGAGGTGGCGCTGAAGACGGTGGAGAGGCCGATCGCGACCAGGGCCAGCGCGGCACCCAGCAGCCGCATGTCCAGCGGCGGCATCCGCAGCTTGAGCCTAGTCGCCACGCTGAGCCTCCAGGCTGTCGGCGATCGTGATCCGCGGCGGCGAGCCCTGCAGCGAGTCGGGGAGGAACAGCCGGCGCAGCACGTGACCGGCGAGCGGGGCCGCGACCGAGCCGCCGTGCCCGCTGTTCTCGACCAGGAACGCCATCGCGATGGTCGGCTTGTCGGCGGGCGCGTAGCACACGAACAGGGCGTGGTCACCGCCATGGGGGTTTTGCGCGGTCCCGGTCTTCCCCGCCACGCGCAGCCCGGGCACCGCCGCCGCGCCGCCCGTGCCGTCGGTGATCACGCGCTCGAGGCCGGTCTGCAACGCCTTCCACATCTCGGGCGCGGCGATGACGCCGCCGTGGGTCGGGCGCGGGGGATGGAACTCCGGCGCGCCGGTGACCTCCCGGACCACGTGCGGCCGCAGCGGACGTCCGTCGGCCGCGACTTCCGCCGCCATGAGCGCCATCTGCAGCGGGGTGAGCAGCACCTCCCCCTGCCCGATGATCAGGTTGAGCAACAGGCTGGGGCGGAAACGCCCGCCCCGGCGCTGGTCGTACCAGCTCAGGCTCGGGATCAGCCCGCGCGCCTCCTGCGGCAGATCGACGCCGGTGCGTTCGCCGAGCCCGAAGTCGCGCGCGGTCTCGCCGAGGTGCTCGAGTCCGAGCGGCGGGGCGATCTGGTAGAAGTACACGTCGCAGGAGTGCTGCAGCGCCTCGATGAAGGTCAGCGAGCCGTGTCCCGAGTGCTTCCAGCAGCCGAAACTGCGCCCGGCGAACGTCCAGTGGCCGGGGCACGGCGCCAGGCGGCGCTCGGGCGTCGAGACCCCGAAGCGCAGCGCGGCGAGCATCGACACGATCTTGAAGGTCGAGCCCGGCGGATAGAGGCCCTGGATCGCGCGGTTGAGCAGGGGATTCGACCCGCCACCCGAGAGCTCGCTCCAGCGCGCGACGCTCAGGCCCTCGGAGAACTCGTTGGGATCGAACATCGGCCGGCTGACGATGCCCAGAATCCCGCCGTCGCGCGGATCGATCGCCACCGCCGCGCCGCGCTTGACCACCGACATCGCCTCCTCGAGCGCCTGTTGCACCTTGAGATCGAGCGTCAGCACCAGGTCGTGGCCGGGAACCGGCAGTCGCGGCGGGCCCTCGGTCAAGGTGGCGACGCGCTTCCCCGTGGCGTTGACCACCACGAACTCGGCGCCGTCGCTGCCGCGCAGGTACTGCTCGTAGCTGGCCTCGACCCCGGTGCGTCCGATGAGGTCTCCGGCGCGGTAGCCCTGTTCCTGCAGCTGGGCGAGCTCCGGGTCGCTGATCTCCCCCGCGTAGCCGAGCAGGTGAGCGGCCAGCGAGCCGTGCGGGTAGTGCCGCAGGGGCTCGACCTGGACCTCGATCCCCGGCAGCTCGGCGCGCGTCTCTTCCACCCCCGCCATGACGTCGAACGGCGCGGCGGCGCGCAGCACCACGCTGCGACCACCGCGGTTGGCCGCCGACACCTGCTCGCGCACCAGCGTGCTGTCCTGGCCGATGAGCCGTGCGACGCGCGCGAACCAGCGCGGCGTCAGCGTCTGGCGCGACTGCCGCGCACTCTCCGCGGGGAACGGCCGGAACACGATGTTGAAGCGCGGACGACTGTCCGCCAGCAGCTCCCCATCGCGGTCGTAGATCGCGCCACGGGGCGCCCGCAGCACCTCGAGGCGCACGCGGTTCTCCTTGGCGAGGCTGAGGTACTTGTCGTGCTCGACCACCTGCAGGCGCAGCAGGCCGAAGACGATGAGCCCGAGGCCGGCGTACATCAAAGCCGCCAGCAGGCGAAAACGCCCCTCCCTATGACGTCGGGCCTGATTCGATGGATGCATGGGAGAACAACGGCTGCCCGCCGACGCGCCGCAACAGCGCGACCAGCAGCGTCCCCAGCGGGGCGGTGGCGACCACCGCGAGCACTACCCGCTGGAGCAGGTAGGGCACCCCGGCGATGCCCCCGATGTCGAAGGCGGCGGACCACAGCTGGTGCACGAGCGTGGCGATGGCGAACAGCGCCAGGTGGGTGCGCGAACTCTCGCGCACCAGCGTGTGGCTGAGCCGGCCCACCGCATAGCCGATCAACGTGAGCACCAGGGCGTGGCGGCCGAGCCAGTGCGCGGCGTCGAGATCCGCCGCGAGACCGAGGGCGAATCCGAGGCTCGAGCCCCAGGTCTCTCCGTAGCGCAGCGCCCACAGCACGGTGGCGAAGGCGAGCACGTCGAGCACCACGCCGCGGGCGGCGAGCGCCGAGAGCGCGGTCGAGCGCAGCAGCAGCGCCACCACGACCGCGACCAGGAGCGCCGCCACGCCCCTCATGGCGCGTCCTCCAGCGGGTGCGGGCGCGGCACGACGAACGCGTGACGCAGCCGCGACAGAGGTGCGGCGGGGGTGACCTCGATGGTCTGCGTGAGACCGCTGGGATCGCGCTCGAGCGAGCGCACGGTTCCGACCGGCAGGAAACGGGGGTAGCGGCGCGAGAGCCCGCTGGAGACGACGCGCTGACCGATCCGCACGGTGTCGGCCAGCGCCACGTCCGTCAGGACCAGCCGCGGATGCGGGGTGCCGGAGAAGTGCAGTACGCCCAGCACGCCGGTGCTCTCGATCTCGCACGCGATCGCGGCGTTCGGGTCGGTGAGCAGGATCACCCGGCTGAGGTTGGGGTAGACCTCGGCGATGCGCCCGAGCAGACCCTCGCGCGTCACCACCGCGTCGCCCATCTCGATGCCCTGCTTGTGGCCCGCGCTCAGCGTGGCGGAGGCGGGCACCGGCTCCCCGCTCAGCGCGAGCACCTCCACCGGCTTGAGCGTCAGCCGGCGCGAGGTCATCAGGCCGAGCTGCTGGCGCAAACGCTCGTTCTCGATCCGGGCGCTCTCGAGGCGGGTGGTCTCGAGCTCGAGCTCGGCGATGCGCTGGTGGAGCCGCTGGTTCTCGTGCCACGCGGCGCCCATGCGGTCGGCCGTCAGCACGATGCGATCGAGGGGGGCGAAGATCCCCGCACCGACCCCTCGCAGCCAGGCCTGGGGCAGCCGCTCGCCGGTCACCAGCAGAAGCAGCGAGAGCGCCGCATAGAGACCCAGAAGGACGCTGCTGCGGCGCTCGGCGGGCGGGAGGAATCCCCCCATGCACTCAGTCCTTGTGGCCGCTCAGGATCACCTTTTCGAAATCCTCGAGCTGCTCCAGGATCTTGCCTGCGCCGAGCACCACGCAGGTGAGTGGATCCTGGGCGACGCGGATGTTGAGGTTGGTGACTTCCCGCAGCAGCAAATCGATCCCGCGCAGCAGGGCCCCGCCCCCGGTCATGAAGATCCCCCGATCCACGATGTCGGCGGCCAGCTCGGGGGGGGTGCGCTCGAGCGATTCGCGGAGGGCATTGACGATGCTGCCGATCGGCTCCTGGAGCGCCTCGCGGATCTCGACGCTGGAGACGCGCAGCGTGCGGGGAATGCCGCGCACGAGATCGCGTCCCTTGATCTCCATGTCCATCTCTTCGGGGAGCGGGAACGCCGAACCGATCTCGATCTTGATGCGCTCGGCGGTCTGCTCGCCGATCAGCATGTTGTACGCCTTCTTCGCGTAATTGGCGATGGCTTCGTCCATTTCGTCGCCACCGACGCGGATCGACGTCTTGGTCACGATGCCGTTGAGCGCGATCACCGCGATCTCGGTGGTGCCGCCGCCGATGTCCACGACCATGTTGCCGGTGGGTGTGTCCACGGGCAGGCCCACTCCGATCGCGGCGGCGATCGGCTCGGGAACCAGCAGCACCTCGCGCGCCCCCGCGCGCACCGCCGAGTCGATCACCGCGCGCTTCTCGACTTCGGTGATGCCGGACGGCACGCAGATGATGATGCGCGGGCGGACCAGGAACTTGTGCTTCTGCACGCGATGAATGAACTCGCGCAGCAGGTCTTCGGTGATCTCGAAGTCCGCGATCACGCCGTCCTTGAGCGGCCGCACGGCGTTGATTTCGTCCGGGGTGCGGCCGAGCATCAACTTGGCCTCGCTGCCCACGGCGAGCACTCGCCCGGTGGCCTTGTCCACCGCCACCACGGACGGCTCATTGAGGACGATGCCGCGGCCCTTGACGAAGACCAGCGTGTTCGCCGTGCCGAGGTCCATCGCCACGTCGGTCGAGAAGAAGCCCATCAGGCTGTCGAGAAACATCCCTGCCTCTCAGTGTTCGGCGGAGTCGCCGAGTTTCACGTGACTTGACGAAGGAACTGGGACCAGCCAGGAGGGCCACCCGGGGCGTCCGTGCCCACCAAGTTTCGGCACGCTAGCACCTGAAACTTGAGCCCGGCAAGCGGTTTCCCCTTTCGGCACCCGCCCCGGGGCGGCGGCCCCGCGCGCAGCGGCGCGATGGGCCGCCGCCGCGATCGCGGGCCGCTCCCCGCGCGCTGCCCCCCGGTCGTGGCGCCTTGGCGGGGCGGAGCGCGGGGACAGACCGTCGGCGGAGGCTACGCTTTTGCGGCGGCGGCCCCAACCGGTGCCGTCCCTCCCCCCGACGCCGAGCGCCGATCATGTGTGAAACGCCATGTCCTAAAACATCTTACATCACTGCGCCGCGGCCGGACGTCGCTTGGTCCGTTCCGTGCGTAGGAGAACCGACAGTCGCGCGAGTCCGTGCTCGCTCGGCTGTTCGACAATCAGGGGTGTCTCTCCAAGGCTCTCCAGGCACCCCGCAAGACCGGCGCCCGAAGGGGCGCCGGTTTGTTTTGTTGGCGTCGCGGGGCCGATGCGGGGTACGGTGAGTGTAGCCGCCGCCGCCGCGGCGTTGACCCCCCTTCTCGGCGGGTGTTACGCTCCCGAGTAGGTTGACCGCGCCGCACCGCGTGCCTGAATGAGATCTTCCCGCCGACTCCTCCTTCTCCTTGTTCCACTTGTAGTTGGACTTGCTGCCGCCTCGCTTCCCAGCCGCGCGCAGCAGGCCAACTCGCGCTATGCGTTCGCCGACACCACGCTGTTGCGCGACACCCTCGGTCTGAGCTTCGAAGCCCTGTTCCCGCTGGCCGACAGTCTCGGGCTCCTGCCGGACACCCTGCGCGCGATCTCGATTCGCTATACCTTCCGGCTCGAGCGGCTGATCGAGCTTGCCGACAGCCTGGGCGTGCCGGTGGACAGCGTCGGCCCCGTGCTCGAGCGCGAGCGCTTCAATCCGCTCGCCGCCGCCCGGGGTCAGCATCTCAGCACCTTTCGCTACTCCACCGGCTACAACATCGGGCAGACCAACAGCACCTGGTCCAATGGCGGGGACTACAATCTGGTGAGGGATCAGCTCTTCCTCCGCAACACCACCAACATCACCATGGACCGCTACCAAACCGGAGGCCGGACGAGGCTGCGCCAGACTCGCTCCGCGAACACCGAGGCGGGCTGGAAGCTGTCGTCCGACTTTTCGGTCGGCGCGCGAGCCAACCTCGACCGTTTCGACAATCTCGACCCCGGCTCCACCAACAACGAGAAGGAGGCCAAGAACGAATTCCAGGCCTCGCTGCGCTCGCGCCAGCAACCGGCGCGCGGGCTCAGTTCGGAACTCAACTTTTTCAGCGGCCTGCTGGACCTTCGTAACTCCGCCCAGGTCAAGCGCGGCCTCAGCGGCGATCTCAACGGCCGCGTGCGCTATGCACGCGGCAACTGGCTGACCCACGATCTCAGCGGAGGGCTGACGGGCAATCTCTCGCGCACCCGCAGGCCCACCGACGTCACCGACCTCAGCACCCAGGATCTGTCGAAGAACCTCCGCGGCACGCTCGGGCTGTTTCCGCTCTCGCCGGTCGGCCTCAACGCCAGCTACACGCTGCGCCGGGTGCGCGTGGAGAGCCCGCTCGACAGCGGCCGCATCCAGCAGTTCAATACGAACAACAATGGCGCCGACGTGTCCATGCGGCTGCGTCAGGACAACGACCGCTACTTGAACCTCACCCAACGCTATTCCACCAGCCGTCAGGCGAGCAGCGGGGGCGCCGGATCGAATAACAACCGCCGCGACATCGGCTTCACCAGCGACGGGCGGTATCGGCTCTTGGGCTGGAATCTCGAGGGGCGGTTCTCCAGCACCTACTCGCGCTCCGAGTTCCCGCCGCGCGCCAGCAGCGGCGGCTACGGCGAGTCGCTCCGCGTGCGCTCGCTGGACGCCTCGCTGCAGCGCGTGCTCACGCGCACGCTGACCGCCAAGGCCTCCGGCAGCATCAGTCTCAGCGCCTACCGCTATTTCACGCTGGGGGGCAATCCCCCCGTGCCCCGCGACCAGTACCGCCAGTCCTACCGGATCGAAGTGGGCTATTCGCCCGGCCAGCAGCTCAATTCGTCGGTGGCGATCGACGTGTCGCGCTCGTTGTTCATCAACATTCCGAGCACCAGCAGCGCCTCGAACAACGAGGTGCGCACCTATCGCGGGTCGTGGAGCTGGACCTATCGCCTGCTGAGCGGGTTGACCGCGTCGCAGTCCAACCAGGTCAACGCCGACTACACCTTTTACACCTTCGTCGGCGACAACAACCGCCTCTCGCTCGACTACACCACCCGCACCACGTTGAACGCGGTGATCACGCCGCGCCTGTCCGTGGACGTCGCGCACAGCGCACGCTACCAGCCGAGCGGCAGCTACCTGGTCCAGGACGACGGCCTGGACGCTTTCGGGCGAGCGGACGAGAACGAGAACTTCGGCCTGACCGCCACCATCGCCTACCGTCCGAGCCCGGCGATCTCGTTCTCCCTGCAGCCGGACTACCAGGCCAGCAACCGCTCCGGCTCCGTGAACGGCGCCCTGGTGCCCCAGCGGCGCAGCCGCAGCCTCAACATGTCCGGGGGCGTGAGTCTGAACCTCCCGATCGGCTCGCGCGCCCGACTCTCCGGGGACATGCGCCGCACGTTTCGCGCCGATCGCTCGACCACCTACACGTCGGGACAGCCCCAACCCTCCCCCGTGTCGCAGATCGACTACTGGAACGGGAGTCTGCAACTGTCATGGGACCTGTGATCCGCCGCCGAGGCATGCGCCATGGGCCCGCCGTGCTGGCGGTCGCGGCGCTCTTCGGGCTGCCCCTCGTGGGCTGCAATCTCTTCAAGCCTACCGATCCCGAGCCGCCCAGCAGCCGCGTGGTGCTGAGAACCGACTACTCGTTCCCGGACAGCACGCTGAGAACCATCGCGCTGGCGATCGCGGACAAGGGCGAGAACGGCCGGCTCGCCTACCTCAACGCCCTGGCCGACACCACGCGCGACGGTCGAGGGTTCCACGCCATCTTTCTGCCCGAGGTGGTGCGGCGCTTTCAGGCCGCTAACGCGACCATCCCCGACGACTGGAACCGCGACCGGGAGAGCCGCTTTTACTTCAACTTCGTCGCCAAGCAGCCCGGAGCCTACGGCATGAGCTGGGAGCTCGACGTGCGCGACCCGGACCTCATCGACGAGACCGCGGGCTCGGCGACGCTCTACCGCCGCTACGAGGTGCAAGCGGCGCTGGTGGGTGGCAGCTCGGTCACCCTGGCGCTCGGGTTCGCACGGCTGGACTTCATCCTCGCCACCGGGAACCGTTGGGTCATCATCCGTTGGGAGGATCGCCTTCCGCCGGCGCCGCCGGGGGATTATCCTGATGACCTGACGTTCGGCTCGCGCCGCCTGGAGCTGCAATGACCTCCGCCAATGTTCGCGCCCTCCGCTCGGCCGGCGGGCTCGCCCTGCTCGTTCTGGTGTCGCTGGGCACCTCGGGCTGCTTCAATCCCTTCGATCCGCGGATCGCGCTCGGGCTCGGCAAGTCGGAGCCTCCTCCGGTTCCGGCCACCGCGGAGAACACGCTGCTGCTGTTCCAGTGGTGCTGGCGGCAGCGGGCGATCGACGAGTATCGCGAGATCTTCACCGACGACTACGAGTTCCAGTTCTCGAGCCTGGACTCGGCCGGCAACGCTTTCCGCGACCGGCCGTGGACCCGCGAGGACGAGCTGATTGCGGCCACCAACCTGTTCGTCGGCGGCAGTGCCACCGAGCCTCCGGCGACCAGCATCCAGCTCGACTTCACGAGCGGCCTGGTGGACTTTCCGGACAGCCGCCCGGGCAAGAACTCGATCTGGCACCGCGAGATCCGCACCGAGGTCATCCTGCGCGTGAACCGCGGCGACAGCCAACTCGAGGTCCGGGGCCCCGGGTTGTTCTTCCTGGTGCGCGGCGACTCGGCGGCGATCCCGCAGGAGCTCAAGCTCAAGGGCTTCGTCCCCAACAAGGATCGCTGGTACATCGAGCGGTGGGAGGACGAGACCATCGCCGAAGGTGCCGCCGCGCGTCGCGCGCCGCCTCCGGACGGCGTCGCCAGCGCGAGTGCGCCGCCGCGGTCCCAGTTCCGACCCGAGTCGCTCACCTGGGGCACGCTCAAGGCCGCCTTCCGCCACTAGCCTCGGCCCCGACCGGGCGCCCCAGCCTGATGTCGCATCGCTCGATGGAGGTGGTGATGGGCTCCGAAGGCGCGAGTATCCAGAAGGAACTCGACCCGCTCGGCAACGCCGGGCGTCAATTCGACGAGGCGGCGTCCCGACTCAATCTGCCGGCAGGCCTGCGCGAGGTGATCAAGCACCCGCGCCGGGCCACGATCGTCTCGCTCCCGGTGCAGATGGACGACGGCTCCTTCAGGGTGTTCACCGGCTACCGCGTCCAGCACTCGATCGTCCGCGGCCCGGCCAAGGGCGGCATCCGCTATCACCCCGATGTCACCCTCGAGGAGGTCTCGGCGCTGGCGGCGTGGATGACCTGGAAGTGCGCGGTGGTGAACATCCCCTTCGGCGGCGGCAAGGGGGGCGTGGTTTGCGATCCGGACAAGCTGTCGCGGGGAGAGCTCGAGCGCCTCACCCGCCGCTACGCCGCCGACCTCTCCGACTTGTTCGGGCCGGAAAGCGACGTGCCGGCGCCCGACGTCAACACCAACGCGCAGATCATGGCGTGGATCGTCGACACCTACTCGATGCACGAGCGGCGCACCGAGTACGCGGTCGTCACCGGTAAGCCGCTCGAGGTCGGGGGCTCGGCCGGCCGGCGCGAGGCCACCGGCCGCGGGTTGCTGTTCTGCGTGCGCGGCGCGTGCGCGCATCTGGGCATCCCCCTCGCCGGCGCGCGTGTCGCGGTTCAGGGATTCGGGAACGTCGGCTCGGTGTCGGCCGATCTGCTGGCGCGGGACGGCGCGAGAATCGTCGCCGCCTCCGACGTGACGGGCGCGATCGAGGCCCCCGAAGGGCTCGACGTTCCGGCTCTCATTCGCTGGGTCGAGGATCACCGCGGGGTCCTGGGCTTCCCGGGCGCGCGGCCGCTTTCCCCGCCGATCGTGGAGCACGACTGCGACATCCTGATCCCGGCGGCCCTCGAGACCCAGATCACCCGCGAGAATGCCGATCGCATCCGCGCGAAGATCGTGGCCGAGGGCGCCAACGGTCCGACCAGCCCGGATGCGGACCGCATTCTCGAGCGCCGAAACGTGTTCGTCATCCCCGACATCCTCTGCAACTCGGGCGGGGTGACGGTCTCCTACTTCGAGTGGGTGCAGAATCGCATGGGCTACTACTGGCCCGAGGACGAGGTCAACAGCCGTCTCGAGCGGATCATGACCCAGGCCTTCGCCGACGTGCTCGCCAAGTCGCTGGAGCATCGTGTCAACATGCGGGTCGCCGCCTTCATGGTCGCGATCGAGCGGGTGGTGAAGGTGATCATGCTGCGCGGGGTCTACGCGTAGCTCGAGTTTGGCCTGAGGGATCCGCTATGCCAGCCCGCGTGGCGCCGCAGTGCCTGAGCGCGGCGGGAGGCCGAGGACGCGGACCCGGCGAAAAAAACAGCGGGGGCGCCTCGCGGCGCCCCCGCCTTGGACCTGGCAGGTCGGAACGACTCAGAAGGCGTAGGTCGCGGTGACCTTCGGGAAGTAGACCCCGGGAAGGCCGCTTCCCAGCCAGCCGAGCGTGTGGGGGTAGATGTCGTTCAGGATCGCGTCCAGCTGCAGCGTGCCGAGCTTGACGCCCGCGCCGATCCGCATCTCGAACGGCGAATCCGAAACTTCCTGCGTGAGCGGCGGGTTGCCGGCCAGCGTCGACAGGCCCTCCGCCTTCACCGTGTGGAAGGCGCCCTTGTTCGCGCCGAAGCGCAGGGTCAGCCAGTTGTTGACGTGGGTCTCGAGCGCCGCGAACACCTGAGGCGCGAACGTCTCGGTGATCTTGGTCGCCAGGCCGCCGTTGAACGCGTGCGCGACACCAACGCCGCCGCCCGGATATGTCGGAGCCGCGAAGAGGAGCTGCTCCTGCTCGACCTGGTTCTGGGCGACGGTGACACCGACGACCAGCAGGTCGTTGGCGCCCAGCGTCCAGTTGCTCGACGCTCCCACCTGCCAACCCTTGAGCGAGTTGTCGAAGCTGTTGACCGTGGCCCCGACCGTGCTCTTCGCCGACAGGTCGTAGGAGTACCACTTGAACACCGGCATGATCATCCAGTTCGGCTGGTACTCCCACATCATGCGGGCCGAGAACACGTAGGTGCTCGGACCGTCGTCTTCCTGCTTGTTCACCGGCGCGCTCACCGAGTTCTCGAAGGTCCGGCTCTGGTAGAGCAAGGCGAACTCCGCGTTGGTGCGCGGGTTCATCTCGAAGCCGAGGCCGCCGCCGAGACCGATGATGTTACGCGACAGGTTGTCGCCCCGGGCGCCCGGACCGTTCGGGTCGAGCTCGAGACGGGTGGTGATGCCGGGGACCTGGTCCTCCGCCTGGTAGAACGAGCGGTTGACGCGCAGGCCCAGGCTCGACGTGCCGAACTTCTTGCCCCACATCACGTCGAACGACTGATTCTGATTCCGATTCGGGTCGGTCCCGTAGTCGCCGGGCGCACTCTGTCCCAGAGCGTCGCCCAGTCCGAGCTGCGGCGTCTCCTCGGACATGTTGATCGCCCAGGTGCCCCACTGGCCGTCCCACAGGTTGCTGAGAACGACACCGACGGACCGGTCGAGCGTCTCCGGCGACCCCGTCGGCTTGGCGTTGGGGTTGGTGATCGTCGTGCCCAGCTCGCCGTAGACGAGGCTGCCGACATTCGACAGCTGCGACGGGTACGAATAGATGTTGCTGTAATCCTTCAGATAGTCGCCCTGGAGCGTCATGCCCTCCACGCGCGAGGTCTGGGCCGAAGCCACGACCGGGAGCGCGAGCGCGAACGCCGCGGCGACGATGAAGCCTCTGCTGATCAGACGGAAACTCATTGCGAACGACCTCCTTGTGATGGCGCGAGACGACGATGCCACGATGCAGAATCAAGCCGGGTACGTGGCCTGTGGACTACAGCGCGGTTGAGTTCGAAGCCCCACCTCCTTTCGACCTCGATCTGTCTTCTTCCTCCCGGTGATGCAGACCTCCCCTGGCAGGGAAACCAGGGCACAAGAAAAAGCCAGGACACACCTCCAGTCGGAAGGATCCTGGCGAACGCCCGCAGCAACGTAGGGAAAGTCCGGAAGGGCTGTCAAGTCGAATCCGGCCGCAGGCGCGGCCGCCGAGGCCTGCGGCAGCCCCGATAGCTTCCATCCAATTCTCTGTCGCACAGCGGATTAGACGATTCCAGCGAGCTGATGCGGACCCACCCCCTGGCATGGGCAAAATAACTTCCGCCGAGGGCCAGGCCGACGTGTCCGACCGGCCGGCCGGCCCGCCCGAAGAAGACCAGATCCCCGGCGCGCGGCAACGCCCCGTCCGGCACCCGGAGGCCACGCTCGAACTGGTGCTGGGCGTCGCGCGGCAGCCTCACCCCCTGCTCCGCGAGCACCTGCTGGGTGAAGCCGGAGCAATCGAACCCGAGCGGTGTGCGGCCCCCCCACAGATAGGGCACGCCCAGAAGGTCGCGCACGCGGCTGATCAGCGAGGGCGGCCGGGATCGCCCGAGATCGAGCGCCGAGGCCGGGACCCAGGCCCGGCGCCCGTCGGCGAGCACGACTTCGCGGTGCCGCCCGCGTCGCCCGCCTGGAATCAGCCGGGCATTCCAGAACAGCGGGCTCACGAGGGGTCCGCCGCCGGGGCGCATCCGCGCCTCGACCGTACTGACGCGCACGCGGGCCCGCGCGCGTCGCGTCCAGCGCGCGGCAGCGAGCGTCGAGGCCGGCGTGAGGCCCCATCCCCTTGCCCAGCCCCGGTAACCGTCGGCCCGGTTCTCGACCCGGCACCACTGACGGTCGCGGGTCAGGCCCAGGATACGGACCACCTCTCCGCTCAGGAGTTGGCTGGTGAGCTCGCTCCGGTGGTCGGGGGTGCGCCGCAGGTCGAGTGCGGCCAGGCAGACGATGCCGCGCGACGGAGCGTGGGCGGTCATTCGATCGCGGGCGAGATCAGCACGTAGCGCCCGAACCCCTCGCGGTCGGCGAAGGCGAACCGGCGGTAGGGCTGGTTGTAGTACCACAGTTCGAGCTGGGGCGACTGGCTGGTGGGCGGGCGGTTCTCGATCTGGTCCGGAGGTCCGAACTTGATGTAGATGCGGCCCATGTCGGAACGCCACCCGGGCCCGAACCCCTGGAAATGCTGCTCGGCGTAGCGCACCCGGCGGAAGAACTCGAGCTGGGCTTCGTTGCGCGCGGTCTCCGGCGTGGGATCCCGCCGGCGCCAGAATTCGTCCCAACCCTGGGTCTGCTCTTCCGGCGGCAGGCTGCGCAGATGCTCGATCTCGCCCGGTTCGGCGACGTAGGAGAGCGGCTCGAGCATGCGCTCGAATTCACGCCCGCGCGGCGGACCGCTCTCCTCCACCTCGAACGACCGATCCACGCGCCAGCGGGACCGGCCCTCGACCAGCGCCACCTCCAGGGTGTAGGTGCCGAGAAACAGCGAGTTCCCCCCCGGCCGCACCAGCACCGGTTCGGCGGAGTGTCCGAGGGTGACCACCTGATCTCCGGTCACCACCTCGTCCCCGCTCTCGTCCAGGATGCGATAGTGGAACGGGTAGGTGCGAGGCCAGGCTCCGGGCCGGCGGTCGAACAGGGCCACCCGGGCGGCAAGTCGTGCAACGTCGAGACCGAAGCGGCGGGTGGGGACCGCGCGGAAGCCCGCGAGGGAGTCCACGACCCCGAGCTCGAGGTCGGCAAACCCCACCGGTACGCGGGAGTAGTCCGGAACCTCCAGCGACTGACTGGCCGAGGAGCCCTGCTCGGCGTTGAGGTCGCTCACCTCGACGCGCACCTGGTAGCGACCGGGGGGGACGGCGAACGACCGGCGCCCGCTGACCATGGTGCTCGGCGAGTTGGTGGCGCGAAACGAGGAGACCAGCATCCGGCGCGCCCAGACATCGCCGTACATGCGCCCGCGGCGCGGCTGAAACACGACGGTGAACTCCACACCCGCCCCATAGCCCCCGGGACGCCGCACCCACTGCAGCTCCGAATGCGGCACCGAGATCGAAACGACGAGCGCGGGGTGCCCCTCGCCATCCAGGGAGATCGCGACGTCGGCGCTGAACAGCGGGGAACGGTCGGAGCGGAGGGGGGGAAGATCGAGCGCGGAGCAGACGTCCGTTGCCCCGCCCAGGCCGATGGCGAGGGCCCAACCCAGCAGAAGGAGCGGAGGAAGACACCACCGGCGAGCGTGCAGCACGTTGCGCTTACGCTAGCATAGCCTTGGAGCGACGCCAACCCGACGCGGGTCGAGTTGCGCAGGTCAAAGAAAAAAGGCGCCCACGCCTGCCACGATCGCGCTAGAGTGGTAGGTGATCGTGGCCGGGCATGCCACCCGATCGGAACGAGCGTTATCCGTGAAGCTCGAGCAGTCCACCGTACGATGCGCGCAGGGTCTGGCCGCCGCCCTGCTCCTGTTGGCCTCCGTGCGCCCCGCCGCGGCGACGATGCCGACCCCTTCCGGGACCATCCCCGAGCCGGTCCGCGAGGCATTCCGCGCCGGGCTCCTCGAGCCCACGCCCCGCCCGCGGGGCCTCGGGACCAGTTCGGTGCAGCTGCAATGGCGTGTCCCCGTGGTGCTGGTCTCGTTCAGCGACGACTCGCTCACCTTCAGCGCCGCGGACTTCGACCGCGCCCTCTTCGATACCACGGGGTCCACCTCCACCGGATCGGCCTTCGACTACTATCGCTGGGTGTCCGGTGGGCGCGTGCGCGTCGAGGGCAAGGCGGTGGCGACGGTGCACTTGCCGCACGACCGCTACTACTACAACTTCGGGAGCTGGGGATTGAACACCGTCGCCACGCCCAACAACATCTACGGCGCGATTCGCGATGGACTGATTCTCTGCGACGCGCAGGTGGACTGGTCGCCCTACGACGTCGACCACGACGGTTTCGTGGACGTGCTGTGGTTCGTTCACGCCGGCATCGGCGGCGAGAACTCGCCCGGCGATCGCAACCACATGTGGTCGATCACCTCGCGGTTGTCCGGCGGCTGGCGCTACGGGGCCGCCTTCACGACCTCCACGCGAGTGCCGGGTTCCACGAATCAGTTCATCCGCATCGACCGTTTCTCCACCTTGCCGGAAATCTCCGGCATCCTGCCCGGGCGCCGCGCCGAGATCGGCGTGTACTGCCACGAGTTCGGACACGCGCTCGGGCTGCCCGACCTCTACGACACCTCCCAGCCCGGCGGAGGTCCGAACGTCGGCCCCGGCAACTGGGCGCTGATGTCCACCGGTGCCACCGGCACCAACGGCGTCTCGCCCGAGTACCCGTCGCACCTCGGGGCGTGGTCGATGCTGTTCCTCGGCTGGGCGACGACGGTGCGGCCGATCCAGGACAGCACCCTCACGCTGCCGCCGATCGAGCAGGGGGGCCCGATCGTCGAATTGTGGTTCCAGGGCGAGGACAACCCCGAGCACTTCCTGATCGAGAACCGCCAGCGCATCGGGTTCGACCGCTTCCTTCCCAGCCCGGGACTGATCGTCTCGCACGTGGACGAGGCCACGATCGGGCAACGCCTCGGGGCGAACGGGATCAACTCGGGCCTCACGCCCGGCCTGCGGGTGGTGGAAGCCGACGGCGACACCGACCTCGTCCTCGGGCGTAATCGCGGGGATGCCAACGACCCCTTCCCCGGCGCGCTCGGCCGCACCGAGATCGACGACGGCACCCTCCCCAGCTTGCGCACGTTTCTCGGTACGGCCACCGACATCGCGGTGCGGGGCATTACCGCGGTCGACCAGGACGTGCGATTCCGGGTCGAGGTGCGCTCGCCCGGCTGGTTGCCGGCGGAGGACCGCACCGGAGCCGAGCCGTTCGAGCCGACCGGCGGTTTCGGCCCCGCCGCGCGTGCCCGGGTGGACGGCGACGGGACGCTCTACGTGGTCCATACCGAGATGCGCTCCGGCCGCCCCCAGGTCGTGCTGCGCACGCGTGAGGGCAACGACTGGGGATCGCCCCTCGACGTCAGCCACTCGCCCACCGCGGCCCTCGACCCCACCCTGGCGCTGCTGCCGGGCGGGGATCTCGCGCTGGTGTGGAGCGACACGCGCTCGGGCAGCGCGCGCCTCTACTATCGCGCGCGGGTGCGGGGAACGTGGACGTCCGAGCGGGAGCTGGTGACGCTCCCGGGGGACGCCCGCTACGCCGCTCTGGGCGCCGATCCGAGCGGGCTTCTCCACCTCGCCTGGCTGCAACTGAGCCAGGGAACCTCGCGGGTCATGTTCTCGCACTTCGCCTACAGCACGCCCTTCGCCCAGCCGGTCGCGGTGAGCGACAGTGCGGAGCTTCCGGGACCTCCCGCGCTGGCGGTGGCGCCGGGGGGTGGCGCCTACGTCCTGTGGCCCGACCAGAGGGGAACGAGCCGCATCCGCTTCGCGCGCTATGCCCCCGACTCCGGGATCAGCGGCTCCCTCCCGTTCACCCATGACCCGCTCTATCCCCAGTCCGCGGTGACCGCGGCGGTGGATCCGTCGGGCGCGCTGCAGGCGGTTTGGCTCGAGGTTTCTGGAGGTGAAAGCCAGCTCCGCTACCAGCGACGCGCGCCCGGTGGACCGCCCTCGCCGCCCGACTCGCTGGTCGAGACGCGCCCCGAGACCGTCCAGAATCCGGTGCTGGAGGTGGATCCGTCGGGCGGCCTGCACCTGGCGTTCGAGTCCGCCTACTCCGGCGTACGGCAGATCCGCTACAAGTCCATGCGGCCCGGGCGCGGCTGGGATTACCGCAGCACCGAGGTCAGCTTCGCCGGCGACGGAGACGCCACCCGCGTCTCGGTTCTGCCCACCTCTCCCGGCAACGTGACGATCGTCTACGCCGTGATCCTGGGGGGCGAGACGCACTTCACGCAGCGGATCCGGCAGCTGGAGCCGACCGCCACCACCGCCGTGCCGCGGCCTGCCGCGCAGCCCGCCTTCGCGCTGGCGGTCGGTCCCAATCCTCTGCGCGCCGGGGTGCCGGTGGAGATCCGCTGGGCGGGGGCGGCCGCGGAGTCTCCCCCGGTCGTGGAGTTCTTCGATATCGCAGGCCGGCGTGTCGCCTCGGTGCCGCTCGAGGGAGCGGAGGGCGTGCGGCGCGGGCGCCTCGACGGCGCCCGGACCGCGCGATGGTCGAGCGGCGTCTACTTCGCCCGGGTGCGAGGCGGGCGGGCCGCGAGTCTGCGACTGATCGTGCTACGCTAGCCTCGTGCTGGCACCCGGAAGCCTCTCCGCATTCGCCTTGGCACTCCCGCTGCTGCTCGCGGGCCTGCTTCCGCTGCGTTCCGCGATCGAGCAACGCTGGTGTTGGAGCGGAGCCTGGGTATTGCCCGTGGGCGATCTCTACGCGCTCGGCGAGCCCGGGCCGGACGGCGCGCCCGGCTTCCAGATGCCGCGCGGCGTGGTGCGCGGGGCCGGCGGCGCGATCGAGCACCAGGGGGCCGACCTCTCCAACGGCCGCAGCGGCGACGCGGTGCGCGCGGCCGCCGACGGTCTGGTCGTGCGCGCGGCGCGCAGCGGCTGGCACGGCGGCTACGGCCGCCACGTGGTGATCGCGCACCGGCTCGCCGGCGGCCCGATCGTCTACAGCGCCTACGCCCACCTGGCGCCGGGCTCGGTGAGGGTGCGCGCCGGCCAGATGGTGCGGGCGGGCGAGACCATCGCCCGGGTGGGGCGCTCCGGACGCGCGAGCGCCGAGCATCTGCACTTCGAGGTGCGCCAGGCCACGGACCCCGATGAACGTTGGGAGCGTTCCCCGGTCGTGGATCCGATCGCGTTCGTGGTCGCGCGCTTGCCCGCGCAGCGCGCCGACACGACCTGGGCGCGTCCCTACCTGGTGTGGGCGGAATGCGCCGCACTGCTCGGCTCCGAGGTGCGGGGGGACGCCCCCCTCGAACGCGCCACCTGGTGGACGATGCTGGCGCACGCCGCCCGCCACGGCCTGGAGCGGGTGCCGAACGACCCGATCGCTCTGCGACAGGCGTTGATCGCGGCCCACCTCCTGCCGGCCGACGCCGAGCGGGATCCCGCGGCTGCGGTGTCGTGGAAGGAGCTGGCTCGCGACCTTGCACGAGCGCGCGAGGCCGGACTGCGCGGCATCTCGCTTCCCGTCCCCATCGCCCGCCACCGCGCGGAATGCTCGCGCGAGCTGGGCACGCGTACGCCCGCGAGCCATCTCAAGCGGTTGGGGCGCCGCGACGGGCCGCCGCCGAGCGCCGCCGACGCCTGCCTGGCGATCGCCGACCTGGGCGTGCCACAGGCGGCGGCACCGACTCTACGCGCGAGCGCACCGGCAGGCTCCTAGGCCCGACCTCCCGGCGGCATCGCCCGCCCCCATCGCGGGTCGTCCCGAAGCGGGGGCGGGTCTCTCGCCGCCACGTCCCCCCGGGGCGTCGCTCGGGCAGGTGCGCGCCCGCCCCGGTCGAATCCATTCCGCCCGGGGGCACGGCTCTTGGCCATGCATCGTGCACGCCGGTGCCCCGGGATCCGCTCGGCGGCGCCACCACCGTGGGCGAGATTCGGCCAACTGCTTGCGGCGCAAGGGCTCGATTCCCCCGGCTGGCGACGGCGGACGGCTGGGCGACCGGCACGATGCGTGCAGGACTGGCGGGGGTCCAAACCGGGAAGGCCGGGTGCGAACGATCGACTCCCCTCGTCGGCCGGAGCATTGCGGGCGGCTCGCGGACGCTCGCCGCGCCGTGCGCGCGCGGTCGTCATGGTGGAGCCGACCCGATCCGATGCCGGGCCGTCACAGGACCAAGCCGAGATCAGGAGGAGATCAGGTGCCCAGGACCTCCGATGCTTCGCCCGCACGCCGCGACCCGCGGTCGCGACGCCGGCACGAGCATGTCCGTCCGCTCCGGCACGCGGTCGGCGCGGGCACGCCGGGTTTGGCCTCCGTGGCGCGCGGCGAGCGCGGCATCGCCCTGGTCATGGCGCTGCTCGTGCTCATGGTGATCTCGCTCATGGCCGCGATCATGATGACCTCGATGAACGTGGACCGGAAGATCACCGGGCACAGCGTGCGCGAGACCAAGGCGCTGGGCCTTGCCGAGGCCGGCATCGCCGAGGCGATCACGCGCATCAAGATCGGCGACGTGCCGGACAATGCCAACCCGCGGATGGTGGCCCAGATCTTCCTCACCAACCCGGGAACCGTGCCCGCGCTCGGAGCGGACTCGATCGGGCTCTGCACCGCGCAGCCTCCGGGCGCCTGGCTGGCCTACAGCACGCCCGGTCGCGGGCCCGGAACGCTCACGGTGCGTTACAAGACCGATCCCGGCCGGACCGCGATCTACCGCTACGACGCGACCAAGAACCCGACGATCCAGACGGTTTCGGGCTCGCCGATCTTCGTCGTCACCTCGACCGCCTACGACGGCCCGGACCTGCGCAAGATCGAAGCCGACGTGATGCAGCGACCGTTCAACGTCCAGATCAACGCCGCCATCGCCGCCGACGTCGGCATCAACTTTTCGGGCAACTCGGACGTCTGCGGCTACAACCACCGCGCCGACACGCCCACCGGCACCAAAGGACGCAGCGGCGGCGCGGGATCGTGCAACGCCGACCTGGGCCTCCAGCAGTGGGAGCTGGGCTACGGCGACCTGCCGGGCGCATGGAGCACCGGCGCCATCAGCGGCGGCGGCGGCTCGTCGAATCAATACGGCTCCCCGGTGGACATCGCCCCCAACCAGCCCAGCTTCTACGCCGGGCCGTGGGAGGCGCTCGGGTTGGGCGAGACCGAGTTCTTCTCCTGGGTGGGAGCACCGCTGTCGGCCGAGCCCGCCGACCCGCGCGGCATCTATTACCTGGACAACGACGGCATCCACGGGGACGCCAGCGGGAGCTTCGCCTATCACGGGGGCGACGGGGAGGGCCTGCTCTACGTGGACGGCGATCTAGCCTGCAACGGCAATTTCACCTACCGCGGACTGATCTACGTCGAGGGCGACCTCAAGATCAACGGCACGTTCTGGCTGCTCGGAGCCATGATCTGCAAGGGCAAGACCACGATCAAAGTGGCTAACGGCAACTGCGCGATCCTCTACAGCAAGGACGCCGTGGTCCAGAACATCGCCAAGTACGGGGGCGACATGGTCACGCTCTCCTGGCGCGAGTTCTAGGCTCCGACCGCAGACGCGCGCGGGCAAGGCGTCGCCGTCGGCTGCTCGCTCCGACCTGGCCGGGCATCACGCCTGTCAGCGGGCCGGAGCGGGCGGGGACCGGAGCGTGGGCTCCGCAGGGGCGCAGGAGCCAGGGACTGGCGGGCGCGCCGAGGATATGCACCGGATGCCATCGAAGCCCGCTCCAGCAGGGCGCCCCTCAGAGCGCAGCGAGGCCGAGCGGCCCGCGCGGAGGTCCCCGCCCGCGGAGGACCGCCGGGCACGGCGCCCAATGGAAGCGACGCCCGCGACGCCTTGCCCGCGCGCGTCTGCGGACGGAGCCTGGGGCGCATCCGAGCGTCCGCGGGCCGCGTCGCTGCGCGGGCTTGACGTCCACGCGAGTGCGTGGCACTGTCTTCCGCCACCAAGGCTGTGACGGGGACGAGTAGACGCGCGCGGCGTCCGAGCGAGCCGGGGATGGTGGAAGCCCGGCACCCACCCGCGCGTCGAAGATCACCCCCGAGCCGCCGACCGAACCGGATGCTCGCGATGGACGCCCCGCCGCGACCCCCGCAGTAGGCTCGGACGGAAAGCCCCCCGACAGCGGGCAGGGGCCGCGAGGCTCCACGAGGCCCCCGCCGAGAGGCGCGGGCGAAGTTGGGTGGCACCGCGACGCGTTCGCCCCAACGGGATCTTCGTTGGGGCTTTTTTGCGTTTCGACCGCGGTGCGAATGGAGGAGCGATGGCCGGCTATCGCGACACGCTGAACCTGCCGAAGACCGACTTCCCGATGAAGGCGGATCTGGCGCGCCGCGAGCCCGAGCGCCTGCGCGGGTGGCGGGAGCAGGACCTCTACGGCGCGCTGCGCCGCGCCCGGGCGGGGTGTCCGGTGTGGCTGCTCCACGACGGACCGCCCTACTCGAACAACCACCTCCACATGGGCACCGCGGCGAACAAGATCTGGAAGGACGCCGCGGTGCGGCAGGCTTCGCTCACCGGCCACGACTCGCCCTTCGTCCCCGGCTGGGACAACCACGGCATGCCGATCGAGGTGCACGTGAGCCGCGAGTTCCGCGCCCGCGGCGAGCAGCACGACCGGCTCGCGCTACGCCACCGCTGCCGCGCCTACGCCGCCGAGTGGGTCGGGATCCAGCGGGAGGAATTCCAGCGCCTCGGGGTGTGGGGCGAGTGGGAGGCGCCCTACCTCACCATGAACGAAGGCTTCGAGGCCGCGATCCTCGACACCTTCGCGGCACTCGCCGAGAGGGGGTTCATCCAGCGCGGCCTGCGCTCGATTCACTGGTGTCCCACCGACCGCACCGCGCTCGCCGAAGCGGAGATCGAATACCAGGACGACGCGTCGCCCTCGATCCACGTCGCCTTTCCCCTGCTGCGGGATCCGCGCGGCGCGCTCGCCGCCTGGCCCGGGATCGAGGCGGTGGCCTGGACCACCACGCCGTGGACGCTGCCGGCGAACCTCGGGTTGATGGTGGACCCGGCGGCCGACTACGCGGTGATCCAGGCGGCGGGGCGCACCCTGCTGGCGGCGCGACCGCGCATTGCCGCGCTGGCGGAGGCGGCGGGGTGGCCCGCTCCGGAGGTGCGCGCGACGCTGCGCGGCGCGGAACTGGTCGACGCGGTGTTCGAAGCGCCCTGGGGCAACGAGTCCCCCGTCGTCGACGGCACGCCCTACGTGAGCATGGACGAGGGCACCGGGCTGGTCCACATGGCACCAGGGCACGGCAAGGAGGACTTCGCGGTCGGCGCCCGCTCCGGGCTCGGCGTGGCGTGCCCGGTGGACGAGGGCGGCCGCTTCACCGCCGGCGCCGAGCCGTTCGTCGGGCGCAGCGTGCTCGAGGTCAACGAGGACATCGTGCGCTGGCTGGGGGAGCGCGGCCGGCTGCTGGCCTCATCCACGATCACGCACTCCTATCCGCACTGCTGGCGCTGCCGGCAGCCGGTGATCTTCCGCGCCACGCGCCAGTGGTTCATGATCATCGACCACGACCGGCACCGTGAGCGCAGTCTCGAGCTGATCGAGCGCGAGGTGCAGTGGGACCCGCCCGCCTCCCAGAACCGCATCCGCGAGTCGGTGCGGCTGCGGCCCGACTGGTGCCTGTCGCGCCAGCGCGCCTGGGGCGTGGGCATCCCGGCCATCTACTGCGAGGCGTGCGAGGAGGCCTCGCTCGACCCGGGCGTCATGCGCCGGGCGGCCGATCTGACGCGCGCGCACGGCTCGGACGCGTGGTACGAGTTGCCGCTCGCCCGCTTCCTGCCCGACGGTTTCCGCTGCCCGGCGTGCGGGAAGGACGGCCCCTTCCGCCGCGAGGACGACATTCTCGACGTGTGGTTCGACTCCGGCTCCACCCATCGCGCGGTGCAGGTGACCCATCCGGCGCTGGCCGCCGCCTGGAGCCGCGCCCATGCCGAGGGTGGCCGCATCGTCTACTTCGAGGGGCCCGACCAGCACCGCGGCTGGTTCAACTCCTCGCTGATGGTCGGCGCGGCGCTCACCGGCAAGGCCCCCTACACCCACGTCTTCACGCACGGCTGGGTGCTGGACGCCCAGGGACGCGCCATGCACAAGTCGCAGGGCAACGTCGTCTCGCCGATGGACGTGGTGGCGCGGTACGGCGCCGACATCGTCCGCTGGTGGGCGCTCGCGACCGACTGGCGCAGCGACGTGCGCGTCGGCGACGAGATCCTGCAGCGCGTCGCCGACGCCTACCGCAAGGTGCGGAACACCTTCCGCTTCCTGCTCGGCAACCTGAGCGACTTCTCGCCGGCCGCAGCACTGCCGCAGGAAGGTCTCACGCGCGTGGACCGCGCCTTTGCCGGCCACCTCGCCGAGCGCGTGGACCGCATGCGCCGCGACTACGAGCAGCTCCAGTTCCACCGCGCCCTCGACGCGCTGCTCGGGCTCTGCACGGTGGACCTCTCGGCGGTGTTCCTGGACCTCGCGAAGGACCGCCTCTACACCCTCGCCCCGGACGATCCCGCCCGACGCTCGGCGCAGACGGTGCTGTGGCAGGCGCTCCACGACCTCGCGATCGCCGCCTCTCCCGCGCTGGTCTTCACCGCCGACGAGGTCTGGCAGCACCACCCAAACCTCGTGGCGGAGGCCGCGAGCGTCCACCTCGCGCTCTGGCCGGCGCCGCGCGCGACCGCGGCGGCGGGCGGAGACGAGTGGACCTTCCTGCTCGAGGTGCGGGACGCCGTGAACGCGGCGATCGAGCCCTTGCGCGCCTCGAAGGCGCTCGGCACCCCGCTCGAGGCCGAGCTGACGCTCACCGCGACGCCTGCGGTGGTGCGCAGGCTCGAGCCCTACCGCGACGAGCTGACGGGATTCCTCCTGGTCGCGGCCGCCGAGCTGCGCGCCGGGCGGGAGAGCCAGGAGACCGAGGTCGAGGTCCGACGCACGGCGTGGGGCCGCTGCGACCGGTGCTGGACGCACCGGCCCAACGTCGCCGAGGGCGGCTCCCAGTCCGGACTGTGCGCGCGCTGCGCCGCCGTGCTCGCCCGCACCGGCCGCGCCAGTTGAGCCGAGGGGATTCTCGCCCGGCGCTGGGCTCCGTTCGCAGACCCCTGGGGGCAAGGCGTCGCGCTCGCGCGACGACAGTCGTGACCGACCACGCTGCGCGTGGTGCCCGGCCACGTCGGAGCGAGGAGCCGACCGCGCCACGCGGCCGACGGGCGTTTGCGGACGGAGCCTAGTCCTCCAGACGCAGCTCGGCCTGGCGCGGATACCGCCGGCGCAGGTCCTGGAGCAGCGCGTTGAAGGCCGGGGCGTCGCCCTGCAGGGCCACCGCGTCGGTGTCGATCTCGAGCACTTCCATCTCGTTCCGGGCGCGGCGCATCCAGTCGTCGTAGGCATGGCCGAGGCGGTGGATGTAGTCGACGCCGATCGCCCGCTCGCTCTCGCGGCCGCGCCGCGCGATGCGCTGCATCAGCACCTCGGGGCTGGCCTTGAGGTAGATGATCAGGTCGGGCTTCCGCAGGAACGAGACCATCACCTGAAACAGGGCGCTGTAGTTCTCGTAGTCCACCCGGGTCATCGAACCTTGTTCGTACAGGGTTCGAGCGAAGACCTCCGCGTCCTCGTAGATGGTCCGGTCCTGGATGAAGGCGAGCGAGCTGCGCCCGATCTCGACCTGGGCCTTGAACCGCTCGCTCAGGAAGTAGATCTGGAGGTGGAAGCTCCAGCGCGGCATATCGGCGTAAAACGGGTCCAGATAGGGATTCTGGATCACCGGCTCGTAATACGCCATCCAACCCAGCTCGGCGCTCAGGCGGCTGGTCAGCTCCGTCTTGCCGACGCCGATGTTGCCCGCGATCGCCAGGAAGTAGCCTTGCGGCAAGCTCTTATCCCTTCCTCTTGTCAGAGAGATGTCCAGCAACTGTTTAGCTTCAGCAAGCTACAACGCGCGCACGCCGTGGCGCCAGTTTTCTTGGAACGAAACGCAGGGCCCGCGCATCTCTAATAACGCATTCGGCAGTTGGGGGACTAGTTTGATGACACTCGCGTGCGGCCCGCGATTCTGAGAACGACGTCCCCCATTTTCTTACAGCCCCGCCCCGGCTCCGGCCGCGGCGGGGCTTCTGTTTTGGTGGGTGGCCCCTGCCGCGCCCGCGTCGGACCGTCGGCTTCCCGCAGTCGCCCGGCGCGTCCACCGGGCGATCGCGAGCCGTCCCCGCGCAGCCGCTAGCGTCCCGTCTCCGGAATGGCTTGACCACCAAGGCCGTCGATGCGCCCGGCCGGCAAGCCACTTCGGAAACGGGACACTAGTGTCCTGTCCCAGGAGTAGCTTGACCACGAAGGCGCCCGCGGCGCCCGGCGGGCAAGGCGCGACGACGACATCGTATCAAGGAGATACGTCGAGGAGGAGCAACGCC
>MFFQ01000030.1 GCA_001780165.1 Candidatus Eisenbacteria bacterium RBG_16_71_46
ATCTCGAAACCTGAGATCCCCCGGCTTCGTCGTTGCCCCCCGGAGGCGCGGCGCGAGACCGGGTGCTAGGCCGGAGCGCCGAGCCTGCGAAGGAACGCCCGGTCCGCCGCCAGCACTCCGGCGAGGTCTACCTCGACGGGTGGAACCCAGCGCACCGCGTGGACCGCGTGACTCGGAGCGAAGTCGAACGCATCCAGCTCGCAGCGCACGAACACGATCTCCACCGCGGGGCCGTCCGGGTAGTCGTGGGCTTCGCGGCCCAGGATCTCGAGCGGACGGGCGCCGACACCCAACTCCTCGAGGATCTCCCTCCGCAGCGCGGCGGCCACGCTCTCACCGGCTTCCACCTTGCCTCCGGGGAACTCCCAGAGCAGGCCGTGCGGGCCTCCCGCCGGGCGCTGGGTGAGCAGCAGGCGGCCCTCCCGCAGCACCACCGCCGCGACGACGCGCAGGCGACCGGCGGGCGCCGCCTGCGCGCGCTCGAAGTCCAGGCCTGAGCGATCGGCCGCGCGCGGCTCCGCGTGCGGCGGCGAATCGCAGGGGCGCGCCGCCGCGGCGGGCTTCCGGCGGCTCATGCCGGGGCGCTCGCGTCCCGCGGGCCCGCGCGCCGGTTCGGGGGCCCCGCGGGGCTCGCCGCGGCCAGGGCGCGCGCCACGTTGCGCTCGAAGCGCGCGAGGTAGCGCCGCTCGCCGGCCGCCCGGGAGGCGATCGCCTCGCGCGCGGCCCGGCACAGCAACGCCGCCTCCGCCGGATCGAGGCGGCGGCGCTGGCGCAGCGCCCGCGGCAGGCGCAGGTAGCAGGGCGGGCCGTCGATCAGCAGCGGCGAGCGGGCGAGCGCCCACAGGTCGCATGGGCGCTCGCCCGCGGGCACCAGCCGCCGGGCCTGGAGGAGGTGCGTGAACTCGTGGGCGATCGTGAAGTATTCGAGCCGGCGCGGCCGCACCCACACGCCCGGCTGTTCGGGATCGAGCGAGCCCCAGCCGAGGACCCCGCGCTTGCGCGCGAGGCCCACGCGCACCGTGCAGCCCTCCAGCTCGGGAAAGAAGCGGCGCACGAACTCGAGCCGCTCGCGGATGCGCTCGCGATGCGGGGAGCGCAGCACGAAGCGCGAGTAGCTCCAGAGCGGCCGGTGGGGGCCGAGGTCCATGACCAGCTGTTCGAAGTGCGCGCGGGGGCGGCGCGGCCGGCCGGAGCGGCCCTGCGGGGGCGGGACGTGCGCGCGGGTCGGCACGGAGGCGAGTTTCTAGCACAGCTCTACGCGGCGCCTCAAGCCGCTCCCCGGGCGGTGGCCGCGGCGCGGGCGCGCCGGGAGCCATGGTGACGGGGGCGGACCACGCGCCGTGGCGCCACCCGCACAGCCGCCTCACGCCCCGGGAAATCCGCTGGCCTCGGGCGCAGCGGTCTGCAATCCTCGCGCTCCATCATGACCCTACCCCGCGATTCCGCCCCCCGGCTTTCGGTCGTCATCCCGGCCTACAACGAAGCCGATTCCATCGGCCCCCTCCTCGGCGAGCTGGGTGCGACGCTCGGGCGGGTCGGACACTCCTACGAGATCCTGCTGGTGGACGACGGCAGCCGCGACGGGACCACCGAGCGCATCCTCGAAGCCGCCCGCTTGGACCCCCGCATCCGCCCCGTGCTGCTGGAGTCCAACTCCGGCCAAAGCGCCGCCCTGGCGGCCGGGCTGGCGCGCGCGCGCGGCGAGATCATCGTCACGCTGGATGCGGATCTACAAAACGACCCGGCCGACCTGCCGCGCCTGCTCGAGGCGCTGGAAGGCTGCGACGTGGTCTCGGGGGTGCGCTCGGGGCGCCAGGACTCCTGGATGCGGCTCGCCTCTTCGCGAGTGGCGAACGCCGTGCGGCGCGCGCTGCTCGGCGATCCGGTGACCGACATCGGCTGCTCGTTCAAGGCCTACCGCCGCGAAGCGCTCGCGGGCCTGCCGATGTTCGCCGGCGTGCACCGCTTCCTCCCGGCGCTGTGCGTGTTCCGGGGCGCCCGCCTGCGCGAGGTCGCGCTCAGCCACCGCGCGCGCCGCCACGGGATGTCGAAGTACGGCGTGCACAACCGCCTGTGGCGCGGGCTGTGGGATCTGTGGGGCGTGCTCTGGCTGCGCACCCGTCTGCTGCGCTACCGTGTCCGCGAGGTGGATTGATGGCGGGCGGCCTCACCTCCCCCGCCGGCGGCGAGCCGCGGTTCGCCCCGGGCCGCGCGCGGGAGCCGGGGCCGGTCCGCGCCCCGGTTCGCAGGCGACCGCGGCTCGGCGAGCTCTACCCGTGAAGATCGGGTCAGGCTTCACGCTCGACCGCGCCGGCGTCGCGCTGCTGATCCTCGCCGCGACCATGCTGGCCGGGGCCGGGGCGATGGGGTTGTTCGATACCACCGAGACGCGCTTCGCGGAGATCGCCCGCGAGATGCGGGTCACGGGCGACTACCTGGTGCCGCGGCTCAACGGTGTGCCCCACTTCCACAAGCCGCCGCTCGCCTACTGGGCCACCGCCGCCGGGCTCGCCGCGTTCGGCGACAATGCCTGGGGCGCCCGGGTGCCGGCGATCCTTGGCTCGATCCTGACACTCGCCTTCGCCGCCCTCGCGGTGCGCCGGCGCTTCGGGGTACTCGGCTTCACCCCCGGGGCGGCGTCCTGGGTGCTGGGCACGGCGCTGCTGTTCGCGGTAGTCGGCCGTTCGGTGGCGAGCGATCCCTACCTGGCGATGTCGGTCGCGGGGTTCTGGGCGCTCGCGCCCTCCCCCGCGGCGCTGGCGCTGCTCGGGATCGGATTCCTCGCCAAGGGCCCGGTGGTATTGGCACTGACGGCGCTGCCGGTGCTGGCGGCGGCACTCGCGGGCCGCGAGGGCACGTCGCTGCGGCTGCTGGGACCGGGCTGGGGCTGGCTGCTGTGCGCGGCGATCGCGCTGCCCTGGTACCTGGTGGTCGTCGCGCGCACGCCGGGGCTGCTCTCGTATTTCCTCGAGGCCCAGCTGTGGAAGCGCTACACGACCACCGTCTACCACCGCGGCGGGCCGGCGTGGTACTTCCTGGCGGTGCTGGCGGCGGGGATGGCACCCTGGAGCGCGGCCCTGGTGGCCGGCCTCGGCCGGGCGTGGCGCGAGCGCGCCCGCCCCGAAGCGCGGCTGCTGGCGGCGTGGCTCGTCGTGCCGCTGATCTTCTTCTCGTTCTCGGGCTCCAAGCTCCCCGCCTACCTGCTGCCCTGCGTGCCGGCCGCGGCGATGCTCGCGGCCTGGGGCCTGGCGCCGGCGGGCCGCGCCACGCGGATCGCGACCGCGCTGCTGCTCGTAGCACTGGCCGCGGCCGGCTGGATCGCGGGGCCCGCCGCACTCGGCCGGCTGGTCGGGCTCCGGCCAGTCGTGCCGGTGAGCCTCCCCTTCGCGGCGCACGTGGCCTTGGCCTGCCTGCTCTACGCCGCGACCTGGGCGCTGCGGGGACGCGCGGCGCGCGCCGCGGTGCTCGTGGCCCTGGCGTGGACCGCGCTCGGAGTGGCGCTCGCCCCGCTGGACGCGGCACTCGGCTCGCCGCGGCAACTGGCGCGCGTGCTCGAGGAGAACCGCGCGGCGGGCGAGCCCGTCATCGAGTTCGCGCGCTTCAACGCCGGCCTGCCCTTCTACCTCCGCCGGCAGGTGCCGATGCTCGACGTACCGCCCGAGGTCGAGTTCGACCAGGCGTTCGCGGACAGCTCCGCGCTCCTGCGCCGGGGCGATCTCGCGACGCTCGCGGCGCGCCACGCCCGGGTGTGGGTGCTCGGTCCGCCCGAGGCCACCGCGGCGCTGGCACAGGAACTCGACCTGCGGTACACCGCGATCGTGCGCTGGCGCCACACCGCCCTGGGATTCCTCGCGCGCTGAGGGGTCGGGAGCGCGGGGGCGGCAATTTCCCGTCCGCGGCGGCCAGCCGCTGTCCGCCGGGCCTGCAAATTGAACGGTTCCTCGGCCAATGCCGCAACGGGTGGGTTGTGTCCCGGAAATTGGTGTGCGGCCGAAAAGGGCCACCGCCGGGGAGCCTGGAGCCCCCAAAAACCCCGTGAACCCTTGATTTCACCGCCAACGGGAGGGGGTCCCCGCCCCAACACCAATCCTCGGGGCACGAAGCAAGGCCCGAGCGAAGCCTGGACGTCAACCGGCCGGTCTCCCCCACTGGCAGCGTCCTTGCATCGCACCGGGCGACACGAGTCCTCCGCGGGCCCGGGATCGGGTCCGCCGGCACCACCTGTTGGAGAAAGGAGCCCACGGCCGCCCACCCGCCCATCATCCGCCGTCTCGAGCATCACCCCGCGCAAACCCCTCGGGGCAAACTCGGAATTCCACCCCTCAGAACTCGGAGAATGCCATGAAGCGCAGTGTTGCCTCATTCTGTTTGTGTCTCGTGAGCCTGGTCGCCATTGCGCCGCTCGCCCACGCCGCCACCAGCGGGACGTCCAACGTCATCCTTGCGGCCAAGGCGAACGTCAAGATCCAGATCACGGACGCCTCGATCACCCTCGACCCCACCGCCACCGACTACGCCAACGACTTCGTCGAGGCTGCCGGCGCCTCCGGACTGCGCGTCATGGTGCAGACCAACTCGACCACCGGCGTGGCCTTGCTGGTGCGCTGCGACGACGCGGCCCCTCAGATCGCGCTCGCCGACCTGCTGGTGAAAACCGCGACCGCCCCGGGCGGCTCGGGCACGTCGATCTCGAGCTACACCGCCCTCACCGCGTCCGACCAGACGCTGTGGACGACGACCACCACGCAGAAGCCCTGGCTGACGGTCACTTCTGACATCCGGGTGCAGAACCTCGGCAACTACGACGCCGCGACCGGATCAGGGACGGACTACACCAACACCCTGACCTACTCGGTCCTGGTCCAGTAGGTCGCGACGCTCCGCGATGCCGCGAGGCTTATTGATCCTGCCGTGGGTCGCCGCGCTGGCGGCGGCCCAGCCGGCTTCCGCCCAGGTCCTGGCGCAGGCGGTCCCGGTGAAATACGACCTCACCGTGACGCCCGGCGAGATCCTGACGCGCGAAATCGTCCTCTCGAACCAGGGCAATGAAACGGTGGTCGTGCGGCTGCGCTACTCCGACTGGCAGGTGAGCGCGGAGGGTGCGGTGAGCCTGGCGGCCGCGGGAAGCACGCCGAACAGCCTCGCGGGACACGTGCGCTTCGAACCACAGTCGATCTCCCTCCCGCCCGGCGAGGAGGGCCGCGTGCTGCTGACGATGTCGCTGCCGGCGGACGGGCCCGCCACGCGCTATGGGGTGGTGCTCAGCGAGGTGCGGCCGGCGGTGTTCCCGCGCAATCGTCTCGGACCGCGGGCGATCGCCGAGCTGGGCACCACGATCTACCTCTCCCGGATCCCGGCGGACCGGATCCGTGCCGAGTTCACCGCATTGGTCGCTGCCCCCCTCGGTGGCGATTCGATGGCGGTATCGGCGCGGGTCCGAAACGCCGGAGAACGGCACCTGTACGTCACCGGCGAGATGGCGCTCGCCGACTCGAGCGGCGTGACGGTGCGCTCGGCGGCGCTCGGCACCGGCGTGGTCCTGCCGGGGACCGAGCGCGCCTTCACATGGACGTGCGCCCCCGCGCTGGCCCCCGGACGCTATCGCCTGACCGCGACGCTGGACACCGGAGAGGCCGAGCTGCTGGTGGGCGAGCGCTGGATCCAGTGGCCCCTCGCGCCTACCACCCCGAAGCTGGCCGAACGCTTGCAGCACTAAGCGTGCTCGCGCTGCTGCTCGCCTCGGCAGCAGGGCTGGCCGGCGGCGCATGGGCCGCGCCCGGCTCCGACAGCGTTGCGGTCACGGGCGCGTCGCTCGCCGCGGCGGCGCTCCCGGTTCCGCCCGAACTGGAGAAACGGGGCTCCTCTGACAGCGTCGTGCCGCCGGCGACACCGCGCGTCGCGGCCCGCCTGCTGCCGCCTGCGCCGGCGGCGGCCGCCGCGCTTCATGCCGCGCCCGGGTTCGTGCTCCGTCGCGTCCCGAACCCGCGCCACCGCAGCGTCGACGCGAGCGCACGCGCCATGCCGGCCGCACTCATGCGGCTGCGCGCCATCGACCGGCTGATGGTGCAAGTCACCCATGTCAGGTCGGGGGCGGGGCGCAGGCTCACCGATTGGCGGATCGAAGGCGGCGAGGAGTACCGCGAGCGCGCCGCGCTCTCCGCCGTCGCGAGCGGCACCAACGACGGCGACCGGTCGCGCCTCCGCACGCTCCGGCTCGATGCGGGCCGCGGCGGCCTCTCCGGCAGCTTCGGCGACGTGCCCCCCGTCACCGTCGAGCGCTTCGTGTCGCTGCAGCACCTGCGCGGGGCGGTGGTGGAGGGCGATCTCGGCGGCGGCGCCTGGTGGCGCGCGCTCGGCGGCGGGCCGACGCCGACACCTGGGCAGCCCACGCCGCGCGCTGCCATCGCCGGATGGGTCCTCGACGGCGCCCGGGTGGACGACGCGAGGCTCTCGCTCGCGTTGTTCGGCTTTCGCCGCGGCGCCCCGACGGCGCGCTCCGGCGATCCCGATTCGCTCGCCGGACGCGGCGGTCAGGCGGTGATCGGCATCACCGCGCCGCTCCCCATGGGATCGCTGGCGCTCCGGCTCGCGGCCGGCCATCACGACCTCGACGGTCACGGCGGGCTCACCGCCGGGCAGATCACCGAATGGAACCTCTCCGCCCCGCGGCTGGTGATCGCGCTGCGCGACGAGCGGGCCACGCGGCGCGCGCGGGTCATCGGCAGCGACGACTATCGCGCCACCCCGCGCCGCGAGGACCGCTGGAACGTGCAGGCGCGACCCTGGTCGGGGCGCGCGGAGGCGCACTTCACCGGCGTGGTGCGCGCCGCCGACGATCCCGCGCTCTCCGCGCGCACCATCCAGCTCGGCGGCTCGGGCACCGTGGGGCGATCGCGCTGGTACGCCGGCGCCGAGGCCGGCTGGGACGACCGGCCGCTCACCGGGGAGCTCGACCGGCGCCTGAGCCTCCAGGCGGGACGCTCGTGGACCGCGGGCCACGCCCTGCTCGCGCGCCTCGACCGCAACACCGGTGGCGCGGGGCGCGACCAGCTCCAGGCCACCGTCGAGCTGTCGCTGGCCCTGCGCCGGAGGCTGCGGCTCGGGCTCGAGCCCCGGTTGTGGTGGGACGCGCGGCGCCTCGCCCAGGGGGCGCTCGAGGCCCGGCTGACCGCGCCGCTTCCGTGGCTCGGGACCCGGCTCGCCGCCGGCGTCGTGCTCGCCGCCGCCGCCGAGCGCGGCTTCCGCGGCGAGCTGCGCGAGGCCACGCTTGCCGTCTCGCTTGCGCCGCGCGCGCGCGATCGCGGCGACCTCGAGATCCGCCGCGTCAGCGACGGCGGTACCGGCCACCTGGAGTACGACGCCGGCTACGAGATGGTCGCGGACCGCTACGAGAGCCTGGTCGGCGGGTCGTTCGCGCGCCGCGACTCCTCGCGCGTCACCGTCCTGGTGCTGCGCTCGGGCAACCGCAGCGGGGCGCCGAACGTGCTGGTCTCGCTCGACGGCAAGGAGCTGCGCTTCACCGACGAGGACGGCGTCGCCCGCTTCGACCACGTCTCCCCCGGCGTGCACGTGGTCGCGCTCGAGGAGCGCTCGCTCCCGCCCCAGCAGGAAGTCGTGGGCGCGAGCCGGGTGTTCGTCACGCTCGAGCGCGGGCACCCTCCGGAAGCCGTCGAGTTCACCATCGCCCGCCCCGCCCGCCGCTCCACGTTTTGACGCGGCGGGGGCCGGTCCCGACCGGGGACCGGCCCTCGTCTCGCAAGGCGAACGATGGCGAACGCGCTACTTCGCGGTCGCGACCGGCGTGTATCGGGCGCGGATTCGAATCGAAAGCGCCAGCGAAGCGCACCGGTTCGTGCCGATCGGGCCGAAGTGACCGCCCGGTCGCCGGCGCACCAGGCCCCGGGGGCCCGTCAGCGGCGGTCGAAGATGTAGCTGTTCAGGAACTCGATCGTGGTCTCGTGCTCGGTCACCTCGTGCGCCGTGAGATCGCCGATCGTGACGATGCCGCACAGGCCCTTTTCATCCACGACCGGCAGGTGGCGAATGCGCTTGGCGGTCATGACGCCACGGATCTCGGCGAGCGAGGTTTCAGTGCGGCAGCACGCCACCGGCGTGGTCATGACCTCGCGCACGCGCGTCGTGGCGGGGTCGCGCCGGGCGGCGACGACCCGCCGCAGGATGTCGCGCTCGGTGAAGATCCCGATCACGCGATCGCCCTCGGTCACGACCAGCCCGCCGATGCCGCGCTCGTTCATACGCCGCGCGGCCTCGAGCGTCGTGTCGTCGGCGCCGATCGAGACGACCTCGTTTCCCTTCTTGGCGAGAATCGCGTGGACGGTGAGCATGGGAGCCCTCCACCGCCCCGCCGCGGCGGGACCATTCACTTCTCCGCCGGCGCCGGAGGCGCGTGAACACGGTGCGACCGGGAAACCGAAAACCTGGAGCCAGTGTAGACCATTACCGGCGGGTCGTGAATACCCGGTACGGGGGGGCTTGGGGGCCGACGGGTTCGCGGCGAGATTCGAGCCGCTGGTGTCGAATCTCGGCGATGACGCGTCCGGCGCCTCGCCCGGCCCGCCCGCCGCTCCACGTTCTGATCGGGATAGGGGGGAGCGGCAAGGGCCGGCCCCGACCGGGGACCGGCCCTCGTCTCGTGAGGCGAACCGCTGCGGAGGCGCTACTTCGCGGCCGTGACCGGCTTGCCGTCCGCGGTCATGTCCATGACGGGCCCGAGCTTCAGCGCCTGGATCTGCGGCAGGATCTTGGCCCGGTCACCGACCGCGGTCACCATCATCACGTCCGGCTTGAGGTCCCGCTTCGTCGCTTCGAACACGTCCTGGGCCGAGATGGACTCGAGCTGAGCGGGCAGCGTCTGATAGTAGTCGGGCGCCTGGTCGAGCAGGTAGAGCGATCCGATCGTGCCCACCGTGCTGCTGGTGGTCTCGAACAGCGCCGGCAGCGAGCGCGAGATCGACTCCTTCGCCAACGTCAGCTCCTCCTCGGACAGCGGCTTCTCGGTCATGCCCCGCGCCTCCTTGAACATCTCGGAGATCGAGGCGCCGGTCACGTCGGTGCGCACGCTCGCGCCCACGACCAGCGGCCCGACGCCGCGATTCTCGCCGAGGAACGAGAACGCCCCGTAGGTGTAGCCCTTCTCCTCGCGCAGGTTCATGTTGAGCCGGCTCGAGAACAGCCCGCCGAGCACGGTGTTCATGAGGTTGATCTTCTCGAAGTCGGGATCCGAGCGCATCAGGCCCATCTGCCCGACCAGCAACGCGGTTTGCGGCGAGCCCGGCGTGTCCACGATCACCACCCGCGGCGGCGCCGCCGGTCCCGCGGGAGGCCGCGGGGCCTCGCGACCCGCGCCGCGCCAGGCGCCGAACGCGCTCGTGGCGAGCGAGCGGGCCTCGGCCTCGGTGAGGTCTCCGGCCAGCACCAGCGCGGCGTTGGCCGGGGTGAACGACGAGCCGTAGAAACCCTCGACGTCCCCGCGGCTCATGGACTGGAGCGCGACCTCGGTGCCCAGCTCGGTGTGCCCGTAGGGATGTTCCACGCCGTAGAGCCCCGCCCGCATCACCCGCACCGCGGTCTGGAAGGGCGAGTCCTTCTGCTGCAGTAGCGCGGTGAGCCTCTCGTTCCGCACCCGCGTGATCTGGGCCTCGGGGAAGGCCGGGTGGAGCACCACGTCGGACATGATCGCGAGCGCGTCGGAGGCGTTGGCCTTGAGCGAGCGCACCGTGACCAGGCTGCCGTCCTGGGTCGAGCCGGTGGACAGCGAGCTGCCGAGGGCCTCGAGGTCGCGCGCGATCTCCAGCGCCCCGCGCTTCTCCGTGCCCTCGTCGAGCATCGCCGCTGTGAAGCCGGCGAGCCCGAACTTGCCCTGCGGATCCAGCGCGCTGCCCGAGCGCACCACGAGATGCGCGGCCACCACCGGCAGCTCGTGCGACTCGACCAGGTACACCTTGAGCCCGTTGTCGAGCGCGAACACCTTGGCGGCGGGCAGCGGCGCGGTGGAGATCGGACCGGCCTTGGGCGCCTGGTTGCGCCACGCCTCCTTCGATTCGACCTTGGCGGCCGTCTTCTCGGTCGCCGCAGGCGCGGGCGGATTGGACGGGAGCACCTTCTCGCCCGGCACGCCGTACACCACGACGCGCTTGCCGCGGGCGAGCTGGGTGGCGGCGAACTGCTTGACCCCGGTCGCCGTCACCGCGGCGTAGCGGGCGAGATCCCGGTTGAGGTAGCCGGGGTCACCCACGAACTGGTTGTAGCTGTTGAGCCGATTCGCCACCCCGCGGAAGCCGCCGAAGTGCTCGAGGCTCACGATCATGTCGGACCAGGTCGCAGTCCGGGCCGCGGACAGCTCCGCCGGGGTCGGGCCGTCCTTCGCCATGCTCGCGAGCTCGGCGTCGATCGCCTGCTCCAGCTCCTCGGGGGTGTGGCCCGGCTTGGCGGTGGCGGTGATCTGGAACACCGAGCCCAGCGTCAGCGACTGCTGGCTGGCGTGGACGTCCTGCGCGATCTGCCGGTCGAAGACCAGGCTCTTGTAGAGCCGGCTGGCCTTGCCCCCGCCGAGGATGCGCGCTGCCAGGTCGGCCTCGGCGTCGCCGGGCTTGAAGATCGGCGAGGTGATCCAGGAAACGTACACGCGCGGCAGCTCGACCTTGTCGGTCACCACCGCGCGCCGCTCGGCGGTGATCGGCGGGGTCTTCGCCGCGACCTTGGGCACCTCGGGGCCGCGCGGGATCGAGCCGAAGTACTTCTCGACCAGCGCCTTGGTGCGCGCCACGTCGATGTCCCCGACGATCGCCAGACTGGCATTGTTGGGGCAGTAATAGCGGCGGAAGAAATCGCGAACGTCCTCGAGCTTCGGGGCCTGGATGTCCTCGTGCGAGCCGATCACCGAGGCGTAGTAGGGGTGACCCTTGGGGAACAGCTGGTGCCACACCTCCTCCTCCACCAGGCCGTAGGGGGCGTTCTCGACGCTCTGGCGGCGCTCGTTGCGCACCACGTCCTGCTGGTTCGAGAGCATGGACTGGTCGAGCCGGTCGAGCAGGAACCCCATGCGGTCGGACTCGAGCCACAGCGCCAGCTCGAGCTGGTTGGCGGGCACGTCCTCGAGGTAATTGGTGCGGTCGAAGTCCGTGGTGCCGTTGATCATCGAGGCTCCCGCGCCCTCGAGGATCTTGAAGTGCTGGTCCTCGCCGATGTGCCCCGAGCCCTGGAACATCATGTGCTCGAACAGGTGGGCGAAGCCGGTGCGCCCGGCGGTCTCGTTGGCGGGACCGACGTGGTACCAGAGGTTGACCCCGACGATCGGCAGCCGCGTGTCACGCCGGAGAATCACGTCGAGACCGTTCTTGAGCGTGTACTTCTCGAATCCGAGATTGACCTCGGGCGCCTTCGCGCCTCCGGCCGAGACCGCGGCGGCGCCGGAGGCGGGAAGCAGCACGACCAGGGTGGCCAACGCGCAGAGGAAGTGAAGGGGCCTGCGCCGCGGGATTCCGGCGGCATGTGCGAACGAGGTCATGAGAGTTCTCCTTGAGGTGTTGCCGTGAGGGACCGGAACCGTCCCGCGGAGGGTGGACGCTCCGCAGTCGGCGCGTCGCCCGGGTTCGATCAGAATGCGATCGACCCGGGCGGTGCGCGGGCCAGAGTGGTCCATCCATCGTCCCGCTGTCCAGCAGGCCCGCCGTGAATCCCGACCGGCGCCGGACCGGAGACGACGAAGGAGGATCGACCGCGCGGCGGGGCGCGTCCTACGTCCCGAGGGCGCCTGGAGTTGGGTTGTGTCCCGGAGATTGGTGTGCGGCCGAAAAGGGCCACCGCCGGGGAGCCTGGAGCCCCCAAAACCCCCGTGGACCCCGGACTCCACGGCCCACTGGAGGGGGTCCCCGCCCCAACACCAATCCTCGGGACACAAAGCTAGGGTTGCGGGGAACCGCTTGCCCCGCGCCAGGGGCCGCGCCGGCACCGGCCGCGCTGGCGTGGAGCGCCCACCCCGGCTATAGTCGGTCCACGCTCCCCCTAGACACGGACCGTTAGCCACGAGGATGGATCCTCGAGGAGTGCCCCATGCGCACGCACTTCGCTCTTCTGCTCGCCACGCTCTCGCTGCTCGCCCCGCGCTCGCCCGCCGTCGCCGGTGCGCTCGTCGGGGTCGACGCCCTGACCTCCACCGTGCTTCAGGAGGGCCAGAGCTCGTTCTCGGGCGTCGGCGTCCGCGCGCGGCTCCACCCCGAGCGCCTGATCCGCGAGATCGAGATCATGCCCACGATCGAGTACTGGCGGGCCACCAGCACGATCGAGCCGTTCGGCATCCGCTCGATGCGCAAGGACGCCACGCTCGGCGTGGACGCCCGCTACGTCTTCCCGCTCCAAGGCTGGCAGCCCTACGTCGGCGCCGGTTACGCGGTGCACTTCCTCGCCACCCGCGTCAACGCGCCGAGCCTGGGCCTGGTCGAGGCCTCCGACACGGTCACGCTCGGCAGCCTCGCCGCGCTGGGCGGCATCAAGGTGCCGCTCGCCGGAAGGGTCGAGAACTTTCTCGAGCTCAAGTACCACTTCGTCGCCGGGCACCGGCAGTTCAAGATCAACTGGGGGTTGTCCTACAACCTCTAGACCCATCGAGGACGCGGCCGGTCCTGCCGACGCGGCGGATGTCGCGCGGAACGCGGTCGCGGGCGGCGGGTCATGCCACTCAAATCGCCGCGGATCCGTGCATTTTGCCCGCCGCCGGTCCGCCGCCGACCCCCGCGACAGCGGGGGCGCGGGCCCGGGCGGCGGGGCCCCACCCAGGCGGATGGCCCCGTTCCGTGTCGCCCGGCCACCTCCATCCGTCGAGCGCGGAGGCGCGGCGAGCGGGCATCAGGATTGCACCGCCCTCGCGCGGCATGTCGCGGCCGGACCGGCTCTGCGGCCAGCGGCGCCCGAGCGAGGCCTCGTCCACGCGGGGCGGCCGGGGGCGTGCACCCCGGGCCCGCGCGCGGGTGGCCCCGTGGGGCACGGGGTTCTCCGGGCGCGCGTTGGCCCGCCTCGAGCGCGACGAATCGAGAGGTGGTGCAGCATGCGGCCCACTCCACATGTGCCTCGAAGCGAGCGGGGGATGGCCCTGGTGGTCGCCCTGCTCGTGTTGATGGTGCTGTCGTTGCTGGCGACGGTGCTGATCTCGAGCGTCCAGCTCGAGCGCAAGGTCTCGAGCCAGGGTCAGCGCGCGATGACCGCGCTCAACTGCGCCGAGGCGGGAATCGGCGAGGCCATCTCGCGCCTGCGCAACGGCGATGCGCCCGACGACGGCAATCCGCGCCGGGTCACGCAGATCTTCCTCACCGTCCCGGGCGGCGTTCCGGTCACGGGGACGGACACCACCGCACTCAATACCAGCCAGCCGGCGGGCCAGTGGCTCAGTTACAGCACCGGGGCGAAGGGACCCGACGTCCTCACCATCGAGTACAAGACCGACCCCGCCAGAACCGTGATCTACCGCTTCGACAACACCCGCAACCCCGCGATCCAGACGGTCTCCGGGAGGCCGATCTTCCGCATCACCTCGGTGGGGCACCGGGGCAGGGCCTCGGCCACGATCATCACCGAGGTCACCTCGCGGCCCATGATCGGCGATGCCCGGGCGGCGACCCTGGGTTGGCAGGAGATCAAGTACTCCGAGGACTGCTACGTCTGCGGCTTCAATCACCGCGCCGACACGCCGACCGGGACCGCCGCCGCCCACGGCCGCAACGGGGCCCCCTGGGCCTGCAACGAGAACCCCGGCCTGGACCACTGGGAGGTCGGCTACCGGGACCTGCCGGGCGGCCTGAGCGGGGGCAAGATCGACGGCAAGTCGTCGTCGCAGCAATCCGGAGACCCGCCGGTGCTGGAGAGACAGGCGAGCGGCATGTACGCCGGGCCCTGGGAGCTGCTGGACATGGACGCCGGGGCCTTCTATTCGTGGCTCGGGAATCCGCGCCCCTCGGCGCCGGGGAGCCTCCACGGCATCACCCACCTCGACAACGACGGCGTGCGGCAGAACCGGTCGGGAACGTTCAGCATCCCCGGCGGTGACGGCGCGGGCATGATCTACGTCGACGGCGATCTGCGGATCGACGGCGACCTCACCTTCCGCGGCGTGATCTACGTCGAGGGCCAGCTCAGGATCGACGCCCACCTGTGGGTGCTCGGCACTGTGGTCGCGGGCCGGAAGCTCGAGATCAATTCGAAGGACGTGGGCTCCGCGGTGCTCTACAGCAGCGACGCCATCGAGGAGAACCTCTCGAAGTACGGCAACGAGTACACCACCCTGTCGTGGCGCGAGATCAACTGATCGCCCGATCGTAGGGCTCGCGACCGGAAGAGGAAACGGAGGCCGACGTCGCACCGCCGACCTCCGCCCTTCGGGGACCGCGTCACATCCTGCCCGGCTGCGGCCCCCTCGGTTCCTCTAGTCCTGGGGCTGGACCGTCGTGTCGCCCGCGCCGGGCGCCGGCCAGATCCCCGCCTCACCCCAGCGCAGCGCGCCGGCCATGGCCGGCGCCTGATCCGGCGGGCGGCGGTAGATCACGCCGAGCGGAAAGCGATCGGCCACCGCCAGCTCGCAGGCGCGCGCGAAGTCCGTGGGATCGTGCTCGGCCGGCAGCGGGTCGCAGCGGCCGTACAGATCGTCCGCGTAGGTCTGGGGCTGGTAGGTGGCGCACGCCGCGAGGATCTGAACGAACGCGAAGCCCGGGTAGCGGATCGCCTCGCGCACGACCTCGCGCAGCTGGGGCAGGTTGCCGGCGTGAGCGCGGGCGACGAAGCCGCAGCCCGAGCTCAGCACCAGGAACACCGGGTTCAACGGGCGCTCCTCACCCCCGGCAAGCCCCAGGGACTGCTTCAGCTCCACCGAGGTCGTGGGCGAGGCCTGGCCCTTGGTGAGCCCGTAGATGCCGTTGTCCAGCACCAGGTAGGTGAGATCCACGTTGCGCCGGATCGCGTGCGGAATGTGCCCGAGCCCGATGCTGAAGCCGTCGCCGTCGCCGCCCACCACCACGACGGTCAGCTCCGGGCGCGAGAGCTTGAGCCCGCTCGCGATCGGCAGGGCGCGTCCATGGATCGAGTTGAACGAGTAGGCCCGCAGGTAGCCCGGGAGCCGGCTCGAGCAGCCGATGCCCGAGATCACGCCCAGCTTCTCGGGCGGGACCTCGAGGTCGCTGAGCGCCTGGGTCAGGCCCTTGAGCACGCCGAAGTCGCCGCAGCGCGCGCACCACACCGGCTCCAGCTCGGTCCGATAGTCCTTGGGTTTCATGCCTTGGCCTCCTCCAGCAGGTGCGCGAGTTCGTGAAGTGACATCGGCAATCCGCCGCTGCGCGCCGCGCCGCGCACCTGCGACATGTCCGTGAGCCCGGCGAGCAGCCGCCGCAGCTGGCCCTGGAAGCTGAGTTCCACCACGGCCGTCCACTCGAGCCCGCGCCGCCAGGCCTCCAGCGCGGCGACCGGGAAGGGGTGCAGCACCTCCGGGAGGAACACCCGGTACTCGGGATGCAGCCGCACCCATTCGCGCAGGATCCCGAACTGGCTGCCCCACGCGATGAGTCCGCGCGGCGCGTCCTCGCGTCCCAGCGTGCGGAACCACTGGCGCGTCTCGACCGCGATCGCCGCCAGCTTCCGGAAGCGCTTCTCGTTCATGTCCTGATGCACCGTGCCGTCCGCCGAGGGGTTGCCGTCCTGGGTATGCTCGATCCCGGCGGCGAGGTAGGTCCCGCCCGGCGTGCCGGGAACCCGGAAGGGCGAGACCCCGTGGTGCGCGGTGAGCGAGAACCGCGCCGGGCCGTCCATCTCGGTCCAGGTGCGCCGCTTGGGCGCCTGCTCCTGCGGCGTGAGCTGATCGCGGATCTGCCGGCGCTGCGCGATGTAGGCATCCGAGAGCACCAGCACCGGAAGCTGGAAGGCCTCGGCGACGTGGACCGCGCGATGCATCAGGTCGCGTGCGTGGACGACATCGAACACCCCGAGCACGACGCGCGGGAAATCGCCATGGCCCCCGTAGATCGCGTGGAACAGGTCCGATTGCTCGGTGCGCGACGGCATGCCGGTCGCCGGCCCGGCGCGCTGGCAGTCCACGATCACGCTGGGGATCTCCGCCATGCTCGAGAGCCCCATCATCTCGGTCATGAGCGAGAGCCCGGGGCCGCTGGTGGCGGTCATCGCGGGCACTCCGCCGAAGCTCGCCCCGACGACCATGCCCAGGGACGCGATCTCGTCCTCGGCCTGCACCACCCGACCGCCGCGCGGGGGAAGCTCCTCGATCAGGGTCTCCATGATCTCGGAGGACGGCGTGATCGGGTAGCCGGCGAAGAAGCGGATGCCGGCGTCGATCGCCCCGCGCGCCACCGCCTCGTTGCCGCTCTCGACCAGCAGCGGCCTGCCGTGGCCGCCGAGGGGCGGCAGCGCGGGCATGCCCTCGGTGGCATAGCCGCGGTAGAAGGCGGCGAGGTCCTTGGCCAGCAGCGCCGGGCGGTTGCCGAAGCGCTGCTCCAGCCCCTCGGCCGCCAGGTCGCGCGACCACCCGAGGGCCCGGCACAGCAGGCCCAGCGCCAGCATGTTCTTGGGCTCGCCCGGCACCTCCTGCCCGTTCTCGAAGGCGGCGAATGGGAAGCGGAAGGGCTCGCGCTCGCTGCTCCCGAGCCAGTCGGGCAGGTCGCCGGAATCGGCGGACTCGAGCACCGTCAGGGCGCGATCGTGCAGCCGCACCGCACCCCGGAACCGCGCCAGATCGGAGAGCCGGAAGCACAGCAGCAGATCGGTCGCGTCACCCTCGTACTGGATCTCCTCGCGCGCCAGACGCACGATCGCGGCCGATTCCCCGCCGCGAATCTGGGGCCCGTAGGATTGCACCATCATCCCGTAGAGCCCCTGCTTCGCCGCCATGCGCAGGAGCAGGTCGCCGAGCAGTGCGACGCCATCGCCGCCGCTCCCCACCAGGGTGAGCACGATCGAGTCGGTCGCGGGGGTCGGGGCGGGAGTGCCCTGCTTCGCGCCGTGGGTTTCGGTCCGGATCTCCATTAGGTCCTCACCTCCTCGGCCACGGCCTCCACCGGCTCGGGCCGCGGGGCCTGCCCGACACGATGCAGGATCGTGCTCGGGCAGATGTCCACGCAGACCTCGCCGCAGGAAGGACCGTAGGCCATGCACTTCTCATGGTCGATGACGATGGTGCGACCATCCCACGTTATCGCCTCGGCCGGGCACTTGGCCACGCATTTGCGACACAGGGTGCAGCCCACCATGCAACTGGCGCGCACCACGCTCTGCTTGTCGCGCGCCACGCACGACAGCTCGATGCGGTGGACGCGGGGGTAGAACGCGAACAGATCCTTGGGGCAGGCCGGCACGCACAGCCCGCATCCGGTGCAGGCCTCGGTATCCACCACCGGGATGCCGTCGGGTCCGAGCCGCAGCGCGTCGAAGGGACAGACGCGCACGCAGTCCCCGAGCCCGAGACAGCCGTTCTTGCACGCCTTGGGGCCGCCGAAGATCAGCGACGCCGCCGCACAGGTCGGAATCCCCGCGTACTCGGCCTCCTCGCGCGCGTAGGCGCTGGTGCCGTGGCAGCGCAGCACCACGATCCGGTCCACCACCGAGCCGAGCTGCTTGCCGGTCAGCTCCGCCACCGAGGTCGCCACCGGCCGGCGCCCCGGCGTGCAGAGGTTGGGCGCCACGTCGGTCCGCCCCACCACCGCCTCGGCGTAGGCCTGGCAGCCGGCGAATCCGCAGGCGCCGCAGTTGGCCGACGGCAGGCTCGAGCGCACCCGCTCGACCAGTGGGTTCACCGCCACGTGGAAGCGGATCGCCGCGGCGGCCAGCGCGAAGCCGAACAGCAGGCCGAGCAGGGTGAAGACCGCCAGCCCCCACAGCGCCACGCTCCACAGCGAGGAGTCCATGTCCCGCCCCTAGCGGAAGAAATCCAGGCCCGAGAAGCCCATGAACGCCAGGGCGAACAGGCCGGTGAGCGCGAAGGCGATCGGCAGTCCCGCGAACGGCGCCGGCACCCGGGCCAGCTCCATCCGCTCGCGCGCGCACGACATCAGGAACAGCGCCACCGCGAAGCCGATCCCGGACCCCACGGCGAGCGCCAGCGCCTCGAGTGAGCCGCTCTTCGCCGTGGCGTTGAGCAGCGGAACGGCGAGGATGATGCAGTTGGTGGTGATGAGCATGAGGTAGATGCCCCAGCGCTGGTAGAGCGCCGCATGCGTCTTGCGCAGCACGGTGTCCAGCAACTGCACCGCGAACGCCACCACGCCGATGAACACCAGGATTTGGAGAAACGAGAGCTGCAACGGACGCAGCACCCAGCTGTCGATCGCCCACGACAGCATCCCGGTCAGGATCATCACCACCGCGAAGGTGATGCCCATGCCGATCGCGGTGTCGCGCTTCTTCGACACGCCGAAGAAGATGCAGAGGCCGAGGTAGCGCGTGAATACGAAGTTGTTGATCAGCGCCGAGGCGAGGAACACTCCCAGCATCAGCGTCCAGGGCGATGGATTCACCTCGCGGTGCAGCGGCGGATCGCTCACATCGAGCCGGTAGCGCCCGGTGGAGGTCACCGGTTCGGACAGCTTCAGCGACACCCGGTGGCCCGGACCGGGCTCGACCGCCAGCACCGCGATCGGGATGTCGGGCGCCTGCGCGGTGGTCACCCGGAAGTTGGCCGGGTCCGTGCGCCCGATCGGCGCCGAGAACCGCAGGCGAATGCCGTCCGGCGGGACCGGGCGCGCGCTCAGGATGCGGGTGTCGTCCGCGCCCGCGGACTCCGCCGTGAGCATCAACCCGGCCGCCGTCAGGGCCGCCGCGAGCCACAAGCCGGACCTAGACACCGTGAGTCCCCCCGGCGGCGGCGCGCGGCGCCGGCGCCGACCCTTCGCGCCCGCGACGCGCGCGCGCTTCGATCCAGTTGAAGAACGCCATCAGGATCGCGATCGAGAAGAAGCCTCCGGCGGGCAACGTCAGGAACAGCAGCGGCTTGCCGGGGGCGATCGCATGCCCGGCGAACGAGCCGCTGCCGAGCAGCTCGCGGAAGGCGCCGATCGCGAGCAGCGCGAGCAGGAAGCCGAGCCCCATGCCCAACCCGTCGAAGAAGCTCGGCACCAGCGGCTGGCGCGAGGCGAACACCTCGAGGCGCGAGATGATGATGGCGAACGCCACGATCAGCTTCACGTACAGCCCGACCTGGGCGTAGAGCGCGGGGAAGAACGCGGCCAGCGCCATGTCGATCGCACTCACCCACACCGCGATGATGATGGTGTACACCGGGATCCGCACCCGCGGATGGATCAGGCCGCGCACCAGCGTGACCGTCACGCTGGACAGCACCTGCACGGCGAGGACCGCGACGCCGAGGAGCAGCCCGTTGAGCACCGACGTGGTCACCGCCACCGCCGGACACAGGCTCAGCGCCAGCCGGAACACCGGGTTCTCGGCGAAGATCCCGTTCAGGATCAGCTGTCGCGGGGTGGGCGCCGGACCGGGATGCAGCAGCGTGGTCATGCCATGCCTCCGAGGTGGGGCGCGAGCAACGCCCAGCGGCGGCGGAAGTGCTCCACCGTGACGCGCACGCCGTCGGTGACAGCGCGGCTCGAGATGGTGGCCCCGGTCACGGCGTAGATCGGCTTCGCGCGCTCGCGCGCGAGCAGGCTGTCGTGCACGGCGCCGCTCCCCGGGGCGCGGCGCGACAAGGCCACCAGCGCGGCGCGCCAGTCCTCGGGCATCGGGTCGCGGGTGACCTCGAGGCGCGCGACCTCCTCGGCGCTGCGCCCCACGTACTGCCCGTCGAACCAGCCGGTGGCGACCTCGGCGCCGAGCCCGGGGTCCTCCTCGTGCTGGATGACCCGCACCCCGGCCACCTCGAAATCCCCGCGCAGAGCGACGAAGAAGCGGATGAAGTTCTTGTAGCCGCGCGCCTCGCCCTCGACCACGAACCCGGCCGCTCTCCCGTCGCGGATGGCGACGAACACCCGTCCCAGCGGCTCGAGCGTCTTGGCCACGGGCTCGCCCGCCGGCAGGGCGTGAGCCCCCACCAGCGCGCCGTCGAGGCCGAAGACCACCTCGCGCCCCTCGGCCCCCGGGACGCCGAACGGTGCCGCGCGGTAGATCACCTCGCGGCGCGCGGGCTCCAGGTACTGGCGGACCTCGACCACCGTGGTGGTGGAGTCGATCCCGAGCATCGTGGCCACCGCCTCGCGCTCGGTGCGCAGTGCCGAGGCCTCGCGATAGCGGTCGGTGGCGACGTAGACCACGCCCAGGATCGCCGCCCCCGCCGCGCAGGCGACGGTCATCGACGCCGCGATGCGCACGACCTCCCGCGACACCGGCTTCATGACGGACTCCCCATCGCCACCACGCGCCGCGGGCGGAACCACAGGTTGAGCGCGGGCACCACCGCGTTGGCGATCAGGATCGCGTAGCAAATGCCCTCGGGATACCCCCCCCACAGGCGGATCACCCCGGTGAGCACCCCGATGAGCAGGCCGAAGACCACCTGCCCCGAGCGCATGGCCGGCGAGGTGACGTAGTCGGTGGCCATGTAGAACGCTCCGAGCCACAAGCCGCCGCCCAGGAGATGGAGCAGCGGCGCGCCCGAGAACGACGTGATCAGGGCGGTGCCGGCGAAGACGCTGAGCGGAATGGTGAGGTGAATGATGCCGCGCGCGAGCATCACGCCGGCGCCGAGTGCTACGAGCAGCACCGACACCTCGCCGATCGAGCCGGGACGGAAGCCGAGGGCCAGACCGGTGACCCCGCCCGGACCCGAGATCAGCCGCGCCGCCGCCTCGAGGCCGTACTCCTTGAGTGCGGCCAGCGGCGTCGGCGTGGTGACCGCGTCGAGGTGCGGTCCGAACCAGGGCCGGGGGTTCGACCAGCCCGAGGTCATCGCCACCGGGAAGCTCGCCATCAGGAAGGCGCGGCCGATGAGCGCGGGATTGAAGAGGTTGTAGCCGAGCCCGCCGAAGATCACCTTGCCGAACAGGGTGGCGAATGCCCCGCCCAGGAACGCCGCCCACGCCGGTAGCAGCGGCGGCAGCGTGAGCGCGAGCAGCAGGCCGGTGCACGCCGCGCTCCCGTCGGCCACGGTGCTGCGCCGGCGCATCGCGGCGGTGCCCACCCACTCCGCTGCCACCGCACCGGCCATCGAGGCGATGATCACCGCGAACGCACGCGGCCCGAACACCACCACGCCCCACAACGCCGCGGGCGCGAGCGAGGCGTTCACCCACCACATGATCGAGGACGTGGTCTCCGACACGCGCAGGTGAGGTCCGGGCGTGACCACGAACGGACGGGGGCGGGCGGCGGGGATCTCGCTCATGCCACGCTCCGGGTATCGCGCGCGCGCCTGAGCGCGGACTTCGCGACCTGCATGAACTGCACCAGCGGGCGCTGCGATGGACACACGAAGGTGCACGATCCGCATTCGTAGCACTCCTCGGCGCCGTAGGGCGCGGTCTCGGCGAGCTTGCCGGCCTCGACCCGCACCGAGACCTGGTCGGGCTCGAGCCCCAGCGGGCACACCTCGAGGCAGCGCCCGCACTGGATGCAGGGGCCATAGCCGTCCTCGAACGGCCCGCGACCGGTGAGCAGCACCAGCCCGTTCATGCCCTTGGTCACCGGCAGATCGAGTCGCGGAAGCGCGCGGCCCATCATCGGACCGCCGGCGATGATGCGCGTCGCGTCGTCGGTGATCCCGCCGCAGCGCGCCACCAGCTCGCTCAGCAGCATGCCGAGCGGCACCCGCAGGTTGCGCGGCTCGGCGATGCCGGGGCCGGTCACGGTGACGACGCGGTCGAGCAGCGGGCGGCGCCGGCAGACGGCATCGTAGACCGCGCTGGCGGTGGCCACGTTCTGCACCACGACGCCCACCGCATAGGGCAGCGCGCGCGGCGGGATGGTCCGCCCGGTGAGCGCGGCCACCAGTTGGCGCTCGGCCCCCTGCGGGTAGCGGGTCTCGACCACGTCGACCCGCATCTCGTAGCCGTCCGGTGCCAGGCGCCGGATGACGCCCGCCAGCACCCGCGCCGCGTCGCGCTTGTCCGACTCCACCCCGAACAGCACCCGCTTCACCCCGATGATGCGCGCCATCAGCACGGCGCCCTCGACGATCGCGTCGGGTTCGGCCAGCATCAGGCGGTAATCGGAGGTCAGGTACGGCTCGCACTCGGCGCCGTTGACCACCAGCGTGTCCACCCGCACGTCGGGCGGCAGTTGCAGCTTGCGGTAGGTCGGGAACGCGGCGCCGCCGAGGCCGACCACACCGGCCTCGCGGATACGCTCCAGCATCTCCTCGCGCGGCAGCTCGCGCCAGCCGGGGTCCACCGGGAACTCGAGCGGCGCCAGATCCGGGTCGTCCACGCGCGCGATCACGATCGCCGGAGCCATCACCAGGGTGGGGTGTGGATGCCGGTCGATCGGCTTCACCTTGCCCGAGATCGAGGCGTGCAGCGGCACGCCGGTGCCCTCACCCTCGGCGATCTTCTGCCCGCGCCGCACCAGATCGCCCTTCTTGACGATCGGCACCGCCGGGTCCCCGAGGTGCTGCTGCAGCGGCAGGCGCACTTCCATCGGCGGTGGAACGTCCTCGATCGGCAATCCGGCCGTGGCCCGCTTGTGCGGGTCGGGGTGGATGCCGCCGCGGCCGAAGGTCTTGAGATGTTCCACGTGCATGCCGTCCTAGCCGATGAACAGCGAGTCGAGGGTTTCGGGCCAGCCCGCGAAGCGGTCGGGCCCGAGCAGGAAGGCCACGGTCGAGAGCACGTCGGCGTCCACCGCGCGCCGCGCCATCACGCTCGCGCTCAGGTGGCCGTCGGCCGGACGCCCGCGCCGCGCGTCGAACAGGTGACCGAGTCGCACGCCACCGCAGAGGCGATACTGCTCGGTGTTGCCGCTGGTCGCCACCGCCGCATCGCGCAGCGTGAAGACGCGTTCCGTGCTTCCGGTGACCGGGTGGAACAGGCCCACCGCCCAGCCCGCGGCCTCCTCGGACGGCGTCCCCAGCCCGAAGACGTTGCCGCCGGCATCCACCAGGCCCGAGGTCACGCCCTCGGCGCGCAGCGCGTCCACCGCGCGGTCCACCGCCCAGCCCTTGCCGATCGAGCCGAGGTCGATTCCCGCGCCGTGCCGCCCGAGGGCGAGCGTGCCGGCCGCGCGGTCGACCCGCACCTGCGAGTACCCGATACGGGCGAGTGCGGCGTCGATGTCGGCGGTCGCGGGCAGTCGGTCGCGCTGCGGACCGTAGAAACCATAGGTCCGCATCAGGGGCAGGATCGTGGGATCGTAGATGCCGTCCGCCCGCCGCGCCGCCGCGCGCGCCGACTCCACCACCTCGAGCACCGCGGTCGGAACCGCCACCGCCGCCGTGCCCGCCGCCGCGTTCACGCGCGCCAGATCGCTGTCGCCACGATGCACGCTCATCTGGGCATCCACGGCGCGCATCGCGGCAAACGCGCGTTCCACCGCCCGGGTCGACCGCGCGGGATCGTCGTGGGTCGCGACCACGCGCACCCAGGTCCCGAGCAGGGGCCGGCTGATTTCGATCCGGTGCGGGGCGGGGCCGCGCCCGTGGCGCAGGAGCGGGGTCAAGGCACCAGCGCCAGCCAGCAGCCCGAGGCTCGCGAGGAAGCGGCGGCGGGTGATACTGTGGCCATAATCGTGGGTCGTCGGACGGGGCGGCGCGGGTGAACGGTGCGCCATTGAACGGACTCCTCCGCCCGACGGGAAACTCCCTCCCCTCGCGCGTGCCGGGCGGACGCGTGGGGGATCCCGCCGCTAGGACCTAGCATGATTCATGCAAGAACCACCGCCCGGGCGCGACCGAACGGGATGCCGCGCCCTGCGACCGCACAAGGAGACCGATAATGGGCACTGTTCAGCCGTTCTACGTGGATCCCGATCTCTGCACCGAGTGCGGAGACTGCATCAAGGTGCTGCCACAGGCGTTCCGAAATGTCGAAGACGAAGAGGTTGCAGAGGTTTATGACGCGGCATTGGACGAGGCTCATCTGCCAGCGTTGCAGAAGATCATGACGGAATGTCCGGGTCACGCCATCCTCTGGAAGAAGTGAGGCGATCGTGAAACTCCTCGATCCGCGGTCCATGATGGCCGAGTCCGACCTCGAGCTGCGCGGGGACGGCAAGGCGGGCGGCGGGCTGGTGTTGGCGTTCCAGAGCCTGGCCGACCTGATGCTCGGCGATGCGTCGCTGCACGTGCAGGAGTGGCCGTTCTTCAGCTCCGCGCGCCGCGGGGCGAACATCCGTTCGTTCCTGCGGGTGAGCGCGCGTCCGATCCAGACGGCCTGCGAGGTCACGCGCCCCGGCATGGCGCTGCTGATGGACGAGGCCGCCGGCCGCTCGGTGGACTTCGCGGAGGGCGTTCCGCCGGGGGGCACCTTCGTGCTCAACACGCAACGCTCCCCGGAAGAGTGCGCGCGCCACTACCGCCTCTCGGGACGCGTCTTCACCATCGCCGGGGACACCATCGGCGAGCGCTTCCTCAAGCACACGATCGGCAACGTCTCGACCTACGTGGCCATGGCGCAGGCGATCGGCGGGTTCACGCGCGAGCACACCGTGGAGTCGTTCGTGAAGACCCTGAAGAAGCGGCGGATTCCGGAACTGGTCCTGCAGCGCAACCGCGAGGCCCTTGCCGCCAGCTTCGACGAGGTGCGCTCCGGCACCTTCGACCTGGCGGGACCGGGCGACCACGCGCCGCCGACCTTCGACGGCTATGGCGAGCTGCCGGTCGGGGCGCAGACCAGCCTGCGGCTCTCGCAGACCAACCGCACCGCCGACTACGCGCGCAGCGGGTTCCGCCTGCACTTCTCCGATCCCGAGCTCAAGTGCAACGGCTGCTCGCACTGCATCACCAACTGCCCCGAAGGCATCATCCTGTGGCGCCCGGATCCCGAGCGCGGCGTGCTGGTGACCGGCGCCGACGTGTCGAGCTACTGCAAGCTGTGCGGCGAGTGCATCAGCGTATGCCCGGAGCACCTGTTCAGTGAGGCCCCCTACGAGGAGGCCTGGGAGGAGGCAGAGGTCCGATCATGAACTCGCGGGACGTCGCACCCCAGCCGCTGCTCAACATCACGCCATCCGGCGCCCGCTACGAGTCGGTCATCGACCTGGAACGGGCGCGCGCGGCCCACCTGCCGCTCCACACCGAGCGCACCGAGATCACCGCGGACGGCAACACCGCGGCGGCGATCGCCTCGCTCCAGATGTGGCGCTGCATGATCTACCCCGGGTTCCCGATCACGCCCTCCACCAAGTGGATCGAGACCGTGGCGGCCTACGTCGCCTCGACGCCCGGCACGCCCAAGCGGGTCAAGCTGCTCGAAGCCGAGCACGCGGTGGCCGACTACATGGTCGGCGCCGCGGCCGCCTGCCGCGACCTGATCTTCGTCACCGCCACCAGCTCGGTGGGGCTCGACCACATGACCGAGACCACCCGCTCGCTCGGCGCCAGCGGTCTCGGCAACGTCATGATCATCAACGTCTACCGCGCCACCGCGAACTTCCCGCTGTGCATCGAGGGCGATCCCTCCGACACTCTCGCCCACCGCGACGACGGGTTCATCCAGATCGTGGCGCGCGGCAAGCAGCAGATCTACGACACGGTGCTGCAGGCGCCCTGCCTCGGCATGCACCCGGACGTGCTCACCCCCACCATGCCCGGCTACTACGGCATCAAGAGCAGCCATCGCAATGCCCGCCTGGTGCTGGAGCCGGACGCCGCGATCGGCGCGTTCCAGGACCGCTGGATGGCGCCCTGCCCGCTGCCGGGACTGATCAACGGCGACACCGCCTTCGGGAATTGCGTCACCTCGCGCTACTTCCAGGGCTTCAAGGTGGCGCAGAAGCGCCGGCTGGAACGCGCGCTCGAGCTGCTGCCCCAGGTCGGCGCGGATTTCGAGCGCACCTTCGGCCGCCCCGGCTTGGCGTTCTTCGATGCCGTCGGCTGGCCGGAGAAGGGCGAGGTGGACCTCGCGGTGGTGAGCATGGGACCCGACTTCGGCACCTTCGAGGCGCTGCGCGACGCCTGGGCGCGCGAACACGGCATGAGCGTCGCCGGGCTCGCCATCCGCCTGCTCACCCCGTTCCCGCGCGAGGCCGTGCGCGAGAAGCTACGCCGCGCGCGCGCGGTGCTGGTGGTGAACCAGGCGCACCATGCCGGCCGTGGACACCTGACACTGGACGTCGCCGACGCCCTCAACGGCCTGCCGGTCGTGCCGCCGATCGTCAGCGCGTTTGCCGGCATCGGCGGCGCCGACGTTTCCGAGGCCACCTGGGAGGCGATGCTCGACAGCGGCCGCCGCTCGCTCGCCGGCGAGACCCTCCCGCCCTACCAGGTCTTCCACGAGGGCAGGTCGCTATGAGCGGCTACAAGGAAACCGCCACCCACGACAGCTGCTTCCGGCCCGGCTCCACGCTGTGCCCGGGATGCATGGAGTCGGTCGCGTTCCAGAACCTGGGACGCGTCACCGACAACGGCGTCAAGACCATCTTCACCATCGGCACCTCGTGCGGCGAGGTCTCCACCCTGGCGTACCCCAACGTCGTGGCCTGGGGCCGCGGCGACGCGCCGCCGGAGATGTTCGGCAAGAGCTTCTCGATCATCCACAACGTGTTCGAGTCCGCCCCGACGCTGGCCGAGGCGGTGCGTGACGTCTCCGACGTCCTCACCGGCTGCGGCGCGCTGGAGCGCCCGGTGCAGGTGGTGGCGATGAGCGGCGACGGCGGCGCGTTCGCGATCGGGCTGCGCGGGCTGCTGCACACCATCTACCGGCGGTCCCGCATCACGATGATGGTGCTGGTGAACGAGTTCTTCGCCAACACCGGCTTCCAGTACAGCCCTGCCGCCACGCCCTTCTCCGACACCAGCACCACGCCGGCCGGCAAGGCGATACCCGGTAACATGCAGAAACCGCTCGACTACGTGCACCTCGCGATGGCCGCGGGCGCCGACCTGGTCGCCCAGATCAGCCCGGCCTACGGCAAGCTGTTCGTCAAGACCATGGAGAAGTCGCTGAGCCTCAAGGGCACCGCGGTGGTGTTCGTTCCCGCCCCGTGCATCAGCGGCTGGAAGTACGACGACGGCCAGACGCTCGAGCTGGCGCTGCTCGGCGCGCGCTGCGGCATCTTCCCCACCTTCGTCTGGGAGCGCGGCCAAGGCGGATCGGTCAAGGACTGCCCGCGCGAGGCGACCGAGCGCCCGCGGATCGAGGAATTCCTCGGAATGCAGCGCCGCTTCGCCCATCTGGTGGAGCGGGACCGCGAGACCGGGGCGATCCGCGCCCGCGCCGGCCAGGAGGCGCACCTCGAGAACCTCCGCGGCTGGGTGCAGGAGAACGTCGAGCGCCTCTACGCGCTCGGCGAGCTGAAGAAGTAACGCGGCGGCGGGCTGGGCTCCGTCCGCAAACGCCCGCGGGCAAGGCGTCGCGGGCGTCGCTTCCATCGTGTTCCCTGCCCGGCGGTCCTCGGGCGTTTGCGGACGGAGCCTAGAAGGAGTAGCCGAGCAGCCCCGGGTCCGGCATCATGTCCGGGCTCCAGGCGTCGGGCAGGATCTCGACCTCGCACGGCATCGGCACCACGCTCATCGCCGCCTGCTTCACGTCCTCCATGAGCTGCGGCGCGTACGGGCAGAACGGCGTCGTCAGCAGCATCTGGACGTGGGTCCGGGCCGGCTCGACGCGCACCATCCGGATGAGCCCGAGGTCGACCACCGAGAGCCCGATCTCGGGGTCCATGACGGTCTCGAGCGCGGAGCGGATCGCCAGCTCCTGCTGGGACGGGGCAGCGCCGGGTGCCGCGGATTCGCCTGCCGAGGCCGGGCCGGCCGCCTTCGCGGCAGACGCCTCACCGCCCACCCCCGGGTGGTTGGGCGCCGGGCCCGGACCGGGATCGTCCGGCGCGGGCTGCCCGGTGTCGGGGTTCGCTCCCGGCGCGGATTCCTTCTCGACGTTCATGACCAGCCCACCTGGATCTCGCCGTTCTCGATGCGCACGGCATAGGTCGGGACCGGGACCGTGGCGGGCATCGCCATCACCGCGCCGTTCCTGACGTCGAACTTGGCCCCGTGTCGTGGACATTCCACGATCGGCCCTTCGAGCGTCCCCTCGGCCAGCGGGCCGCCGTCGTGGGTGCAGACGTCGTCGATGGCGTAGAACGCGCCGGCGACGTTGAACACGGCGACGTCCTGCTCGTCGATCCGCACCACTTTGACAGCACCCGGCGGGATCTCCCCCACCTTCGCCACGCGGATGAAGCCGTCGTCGCTCATCGCTCCTCGTCCTCCCCCGGCCAGCCTCCGAGGCCATACAGGCCGGCCTTCATGGTCTTGAGCGCGAGCAGCGCGCACTTGAGGCGCACCGGTCCGAGCTCGATGCCCAGCATCTCGAGCACGTCCTCGCGCGAGATCGTCTTCGCTTCCTCGAGCGGCATCCCTTCGATGCGCTCGCACAGCATGGACGCGGACGCCTGGCTGATCGAGCAGCCATGCCCGCTGAACCGCACCCGCTCGATCCGCCCGTCGCGCACCTTGAAGTCCATCCGCAGCACGTCCCCGCACAGCGGGTTGGCGTCCTCGTAGGTGATGTCGGGCTGCTCGATCGTCCCGTGGTTCCGAGGATGCCGGTAGTGCTCGAGGATGTTCTCCCGGTAGATCTCCTCCCAGCCGCTCATCGCGCGAAGATGGAACGCGCGCGGCGCAACCCGGCGATCATGGCATCCACCTCCGCCTCGAGCGAGTAGCAGTGGAACGAGGCGCGGGTCGAGGCCGGAATGCCGAGCTTCTCGTGCAGCGGCATGGCGCAGTGGTGCCCGGCGCGGACCGCCACGCCCTCGGCGTCGAGCACGGTCGCGATGTCGTGCGGGTGGATGTCCGCGAGGGTGAAGGCCACCACGCCGCCGCGCCGGTCCGCGGCCGGGCCGAGCACGGTGAGATCGGGGATCTCGCGCAGGCGCTCGATGGCGTAGGCCGCCAGGGCGCGGTCGTGCGCGAAGACCGCGTCCAGGCCGAGCCGCTCGAGGTAGTCCACGGCCGCGCCCAGGCCCACCGCCTCGGCGATCGGCATGGTCCCGGCCTCGAACTTCCACGGCAGCTCGTTCCACTTCGATTCCGTCAGGTGGACCTCGCGGATCATCTCCCCGCCGCCGAGGAAGGGGGGCATCGCCTCGAGCAGTTCGCGGCGCGCCCACAGGACGCCGATGCCGGTGGGACCGAGCATCTTGTGGCCGGTGAACGCCATGAAGTCGCAGCCCAGCGCTCGCACGTCCACCGGACAGTGCGGCACGCTCTGCGAGGCGTCGAGCACCACGACCGCCCCGGCCGCGTGGGCGAGTCGGGCGATCTCCGCCGCCGGGTTCACCGTGCCCAACACGTTGGAGATGTGGACCACGCCGACCAGCTTGGCGCGCCCGTCGGCCAGCAGGCCCGGCAGCGCGTCGAGGTCCAGCTCGCCGCTTCCGGTCATCGGGACGAAGCGCAGCTCGAGCCCCTTCTCCCGCGCCAGCATCTGCCACGGGACCAGATTCGAGTGGTGCTCCATCTCGGTGAGCACGACCGCGTCGCCCGGCTGGAGCGCCCAGCGGCCGTAGGCGTGCGCCACCAGGTTCAGCGCTTCGGTGCTGTTGCGGGTGAAGACGATCTCGCGGGGCGAGCGGGCATTCACCAGTTGCGCCACGCGCCGCCTCGAATCCTCGTAGGCGGCGGTGGCCTCCTCGGCCATGGCGTAGATCCCGCGATGGATGTTGGCGTTACAGTGGCGGTAGTGGTGGTCCATCGCCGCCAGCACGCTCTCCGGCTTCTGCGACGTGGCCGCGCTGTCCAGATAGGCGAATGGCTTGCCTTGGGGCCGACGGAGCAGCGGAAAGTCCGCGCGCACCACCGCCGGGTCGAACGTCCTGGGCAGAGCGGCGGGCGCCGCGCCTCCCGGCTGACCTCGCATCACGTGTGACATCCGATCTCGGCCGCCCGGCACCGGGCGCTAGCCGATCTTGTGCTCGATCGCATCCCTCAGCTGCTCGCGCACGCTCTCGAGCGGAATGCGATCCAGAACCGGCACGAAGAAACCCTCGACGATCAGACGCTGGGCCTCGGAGCGCTGCAGGCCGCGCGACATCAGATAGTACATCTGTTCCTCGTCGACGTTGCCGATGGTCGCGCCGTGCGTGCACCGCACGTCGTTGGCGAGGATCTCGAGGCCCGGGATGCTGTCCGCCCGCGCGGTGTCCGAGAGCAGCAGGTTGCGGTTGGCCTGGTAGGCATCGGTGCGCTGCGCGCCCTCGCTCACCTGGATCAGGCCCTGGTAGACGCTGCGGGCGTGGTCCTTGAGGCAGCCCTTGATCAGCAGGTCGCTGGTGGTGTGATCCGCCAGGTGGCGCTGCAGGGTGTGCAGGTGGAAGTGCTGCCGGCCGTCGCCGAACATGAAACCGTGCACGAAGGCCTGCGCCCCCGAGCCGGCGAGATCGAAGTAGGAGTGGCTCTTGACCACCCGCCCGCCGAGCAGGGTCTGGATCCACTGCAACTCGGCCCCGCGGCCGATCCGGGCGCGCTGGTTCCCGTAGTGGAAGACGTTTCGGCCCCAATCCTGGAGCGTGCCGTACACCAGCTTCGCGTCGTCGCCCAGGAACACCTCGGTGCCCCCGAGGTGGAGGGCCAGCCCCTCGGCGGTCGCCGAGAGCTGCTCCTCGATCACCGTCGCGCGCGCCCCGCGGCCGAGCACGATGACGCTGCGCGGCGCGCTCAGGCGCCCCGGGCCGTCCATCCACTGGAACAGCCGCAGCGGCAGCGCCGCCTCGACACCGTCCGGCACCCAGACGAACGCCCCGCCCGAGCGCACCGTCTCGGAGATCGCGGCGTAGCGGTCCTCGTCGGCGTGGAGCAGCGCGCCGAGCGTGTCCGCGAGCCGCGCCCCGTGATCGCGCAGCGCTCGCTCCATCGAGCACAGCACCACGCCTTGTTTCTCCAGCGCGGGGTGGGTCTGCTCGAGCACGACGTCGCTGTCGCGCTGCACCAGCAAACCGGCGTTGCCGGCCTCGCCGGCCATGCGCGCGACCACCGGCGCCGGGAGATCGTCCACGCCGCGCGCGCGGGGGCCGGGCGCGAACGGGTCGAGTCCCGCGATCCCCGCCTCGGCGGTGCGGAAGTCGATGCGACGCCACAGGTCGTCTCCGCGATCCGGGTAGGACATCGCGGCGGCGGTGGCGGCCGCGGCGCTGCGGCGCTCCAGCGCCCAGGCCGGCTCGCCGGCGTCGGCGGCGCGCGCCGTCGCCCGCGCCGACCAGTCGGTGAACAGATTGCGCTCCTGGATCTGCAGGTCCGCGGTGGTCATCCGACCGAGCCCTCCATCTGGAGCTGGATCAGCCGGTTCATCTCCACCGCGTACTCCATCGGCAGCTCCTTGACGATCGGCTCGATGAACCCCGAGACGATCATCGCCGCCGCGTCGTCCTTCGAGATGCCGCGGCTCATGAGGTAGAAGAGCTGTTCGTCGCCGATCTTGGACACCGTGGCCTCGTGACCGATCGAGACCCGGTCCTCCTCGATCTCCATGTAGGGATAGGTGTCCGAGCGCGAGGCCTCGTCCAGCAGCAGCGCGTCGCAGTTGACGTTGCTGCGGCAGTCCGTCGCGCCCTTCTGCACCTTCACCAGGCCGCGGTAGCCGGCGCGCCCGCCATCCTTGCTGATGGACTTCGAGATGATCTTGCTCGTGGTATGCGGGGCGCAGTGCACCACCTTGCCACCCGCGTCCTGGTGCTGCCCGCGCCCGGCGAAGGCGATCGAGAGGATCTCCCCGTGCGCCCCCGGCTCCATCATGTAGACGGAGGGGTATTTCATCGTCAGCTTCGAGCCGAGGTTGCCGTCCACCCACTCCATCGTCGCGTCGCGGTAGGCGAGGGCCCGCTTGGTCACGAGGTTGTAGACGTTGTTCGACCAGTTCTGGATCGTGGTGTAGCGGCAGCGCCCGCCGGCCTTGACGATGATCTCGACCACCGCGGAGTGTAACGAGTCGCTCGAGTAGACCGGCGCGGTGCAGCCCTCGACATAGTGCACGTAAGCGCCCTCGTCCACGATGATGAGGGTGCGCTCGAACTGCCCCATGTCCTTGGTGTTGATCCGGAAGTAGGCCTGGAGCGGCACGTCCACCTTCACGCCCTTGGGCACGTAGATGAACGACCCGCCCGACCACACCGCGGAGTTCAGGGCCGCGAACTTGTTGTCGCTGGACGGGATCACCGTGCCGAAGTACTGCTTGAACAGCTCCTCGTGCTCCTTGAGGCCGTGATCGCAGGAGAGGAAGATCACCCCCTGCTTCTCGAGGCTTTCCTTGATCTTGTGGTAGACGACCTCGGAGTCGTACTGCGCGCCCACGCCGGAGAGGAACTTCTGCTCGGCCTCGGGAATCCCCAGCTTGTCGAAGGTGCGCTTCATGTCGGCCGGCACGTCGTCCCAGGACTTGGTCTCCTGCGACGTGGGCTTGACATAGTAGTAGATGTTCTTGAAGTCGATCTCGCCCACGTTCCCGCCCCAGGTCGGCATCGGCTTCTTCTCGAAGATCTCCAGCGCCTTGAGGCGATAGTCACGCATCCACTTCGGCTCGCCCTTCATGTCGGAGATCTGGGCGACGATTTCCGGCGTGAGGCCCATCTTGGACTTGAAGACGTGCTGCTCGTCGTCGTGAAAACCGTACTTCTCGGCGTAGCCGTCGCGGATCCCGACGGTCGTCGTGGGTTCGGTGGTCATGGCGCAGTCACTTCCTTCCCGTTGCGCACCCAGTCGTAACCCCGGGTCTCGAGCTCGAGGGCCAGCTCCGGCCCGCCCGAAACCGAGATCCGGCCGTCCACCATGACGTGAACGCGGTGGGGCTTGATGTAGTTGAGAATGCGCTGGTAGTGCGTGATCACGAGCACGCCGAGGTCGGGACCGGCCAGCGCATTGACGCCGTCGGAGACCACGCGCAGCGCGTCGATGTCGAGACCCGAATCGGTCTCGTCCATGATCGCGATCTCGGGCTTGAGCAGCGCCATCTGCAGGATCTCGGCGCGCTTCTTCTCGCCCCCGGAGAACCCGTCGTTGAGGTAACGCGTCGCGAACGACTCGTCCATCTTGAGCAGCGCCATCTGCCCCTTGAGCAGGGCGCGGAACTCGCGCGGGGCGATGCCCTTCTTCTGCGGCATCGTGCCGCTGCCGTTGGTCTCGGGCCGCACCAGCCGCGCGTTGAGCGCACTGCGCAGGAAGTTGGCCACCGACAACCCGGGGATCGCCACCGGGTACTGGAACGCCATGAACAGGCCCGCCCGCGAGCGCTCGTCCGCCTCCATCTCGAGGATGCTCAGTCCCTTGAACAGGATCTCCCCGCCGGTGACCTCGTAGCGCGGATGGCCCATCAGCGTGTTGGCCAGGGTGCTCTTGCCGGAGCCGTTGGGCCCCATCAGGGCGTGGATCTCACCCTTCGCGACCTGGAGGCTCAGGCCCTTGAGGATTTCCTTGCCCTCCACGGCGACGCGGAGGTCGTTGACGATCAGTTCAGGCGTCTTGCTCATATCGCTCGCAATCTCTCGAGCCGCGCGAAGCGGCGGTTCAGGAGTCCCGCCGAGCCGCCCCGTCGGGCGGTCGCGACATCGCTCCGGGATGGGTGCAGCGCTAGACCGAGAAACTCTCCCCGCACGCGCACGAATGGCGCACGTTCGGGTTGACGAACTTGAAGCCCGAGCCCATCAGCCCGCTGACGAAATCGATGTGGGTGCCCTGGAGCAGCGCGGCGCTCTTCGCATCCACGACCAGGCGCACGCCGAAGCTGTCCACCACCTGGTCGCCCGCCTCGGGCTGCTCGCAGAACTCCATGAAGTAGGAATTGCCCGAACATCCGCCCCCGCGCACGCCGATCCGGAGACCCTGCTCCGGGATGCCGTGCTGCGTCAGCAGCTCCTTCACCTTTTCGGCCGCCAGGGCGGTCAATGCGATGCCACCGTTCACGGCCTGCTGGTCAGTCTGATTCACGATCGGAAGATCCATGGCTTTACTCGATGTCCTCGATCCGCACGAATCCCGGGCCGGAGCGCCTGCGCGCCCGCTCGGGGGCTGACGTGATGCCGGCAACCAGCGCCGGCCGGCTGGTCATGCCGTGATCCTGATCGCAGTGGACGCAGGCCGCCACTTCAGCCGGCGTGGCGCACGCGCGGCAGGTCTGCAGGTAGCTCAGTCCCTGTTCGAGCTCCGACTCGAGCTGCTGGTAGCGGCGCACGGTGTCGCGCGTCTCCTCGAGCTTGCGCTCGAACAGCTCGCGCAGATGCTCCATCGCCTCGGGACCGAGCTCGTTGCTCCACCACGACCGCCGGAGGTCGCGCATCTCCTGAAGCGAGAAGCCCAGACCGTGGAGCAGCTCGATCCAGCGGAGCTGCTCCGCCGCGGAGGGGTCGAAGAGCCGGAAGCCGCCGCTCGAGCGGGTCCTCGGGGTCAGCAGCCCCAGCTCCTCGTAAAGGTGAATCGCCCGCACCGATTTCCCGGTCATGCGCGCGAGGTCACCGATGCGGAGCAGGTGCGCTTGGTCGTCCCGATCGAGTACCGAGTTCATGATCACACCCTTACGTAGGCGTTAGATTGCAGTCGGAACCTAGCAGATTCCAACCTATTGTTCCAGGCAAAGCCCCTCTCCGATGGCCCCTTCAGCCTCCGAGACGGCCGATCTCAGATTTCGGCGGCGCATGATTGCTCCAAGACATTTGGGAACAATAGGTTGTAACGATTATCGCGCCCGAGCCGTGGGTGTCGCGCCGTGGCCTCGAGCCGGGTGGCCTGGGGCCGCGACGGCTCGGGCGGTGTGGCCCTGGGCGCGACGGTCCGACGCTCAGCGGCCGGCGCCCGCCCGCGACCGTCTCATCAGGGCCAGATAGACCGCCCCCGACAGGGCGAAGCCCAGGAACCAGGCATAGGAGTAGAGCCCCCTCCAGAACTCGGGGACGCCGCCGAAGGCGGACGGGTTCGCCTGCGCCAGGAAGCCCGGGACGTTCGGCGCCACGCCGAGCGCCACGGCCACCAGCGCCGCCGGGTTGAACCCCCCGGCGTACTCGTACCGCCCGCCTCGGCGGTAGAGGTCGCCGGGCTCCAGCACGGTGCGGCGCAGCACGAAGTAGTCCGCGATCAGGATCCCACCGATCGGCCCGAGCAGGGCCGAGTAGCCCACCAGCCAGGTGAAGATGTAGCCCTGCGAGGAGGCGAGCACCTTCCAGGGCATCATGAGAACGCCGATCACGGCGGTGATCAGCCCCCCGGTGCGGAACGAGATGACGCGCGGCGCGACGTTGCTGAAGTCGTTGGCGGGCGAGACCACGTTGGCGGCGAGGTTGGTGGTGAGCGTGGCGATGGACAGCGCCAGCATCGAGAGCAGCACCGCGAGTGGCCCGCCGACCCGCCCCAGCAGCACCACCGGATCCCAGACCACGCCACCCCCGGGGAAGATGATCGCGGTGGCCGACGTGACCGCCACCCCGATGAAGGCGAACAGGGTCATGGTGGTAGGGAGACCCAGGGCCTGCCCCACGACCTGGTCGCGCTGGGAGCGGGCGTAGCGCGTGAAGTCGGGGATGTTGAGCGAGAGCGTGGCCCAGTAGCCGATCATCGCGGTGAGCGAAGGGAAGAACACCGCCAGGAACTCGGCGTTGGTGCGGAAGCGCGAGGGCTGGGAGAGGATCGCTCCGAAGCCGCCCGCCCGCTCGTGGGCCCAGGCCAGCAACGCCAGCCCGACCAGGATCAGGAACGGCGCCGCCAGCGACTCGAGCCACTTGATGGACTCGGTGCCCTTGAGGATGAAGAACACGTTGATCGCCCAGAACAGCAGGAAGGCGGCGGCTTCACCGGTGGTGATGCCGACGAATCCGGGCACCACGTTGGGCAGGGTGGCGATCCCCGGCCACACCAGCCTCGCCAGCTGGAAGATCGCCTCGCCGCCGAGCCAGGTCTGGATGCCGAACCAGCCGCAGGCCACCAGCGCCCGCAGCAACGCCGGCACGTTGGAACCGAGCACGCCGAACGAGGCGCGTGCGAACACCGGGAACGGAATGCCGTAGCGGGCCCCGGCGTGCGCGTTGAGCAGCATCGGAACCAGCACGATGGTGTTGCCGAGAAAGATGGTCCACATCGCCTGGACCCAGGACATCCCCGAGTCGATCAGGCCCGAGGCCAGGGTGTAGGTGGTGATGCAGACCGACATGCCGATCCACAACGCGCAGTAGTGCCACCAGTTCCACGTGCGTTGCTCGGCCGGGATCGGCGCGATGTCGGGGTTGGAGAGTGGCGAGCGGTGGGGCTCGGCGGAGTGCGCGGACGAAGCGTGGGTGGCGGCCACACGACCCTCCGGGGGAGAACGCCTAGGGGCCCGGCTTGCGGCGGCTGAACAGCAGCGCCGCCCCAGCGAGGATGACGATGCCGGAAACGACCGGCGGGATGGTGAACTCCTTCTTCTCCGTCACCTGCATCTTGAAGTCGCCGAACTGGGCGACGTTCTCG
>MFFQ01000031.1:0-1845 GCA_001780165.1 Candidatus Eisenbacteria bacterium RBG_16_71_46
GCACTTCAGGGACGCGAATGCTCTCGTTGATCCGAAACTCTGTTGTGCTGATCTTGTGCTCCTAGGGTCTTCCGATCACGGTCGCCCACGAGGCTGACAGGCCAAGCCCATCAAGCGGGATGTTACCATGAGTTGAGCTTGAACGTCAAACCCCAATCTGCATGGGGGGAGCTAGCTCGACCTTGCAGGGCCGTGGCCGCCTGCCCACTCAGAGGAGAGGCGAACCGCATTGGGCATCGAAGTTGTCCAATCTTGGGGGCCGTAGCCGACGTGTGGGCCGAGGTCGGGGGCGGCGAGCATGCCGCTCGGTCAAGATTGCGGGCGATCTCGACGCCCGATCAACCAGGCCACGCCGAGCGTGAACGCGAGGATGGCACCAGTCCGCAAAGCGAGGACCTCGGACGGCGGCCCGAGGTTGCCATCCTCGGCGGGAGCACGCTTCAGCGATATCATGCTCGATGGTGCATTCTGACTCAGGTAAGCCGCCAACGCCTGGCATTCCGTCTCGTCAAGGTCGCCCGGCCGCTGCGGGGGGTGACTCGTCCACAGACAATCGGAGAGGTCTTCCTCCGAGGTGAATCGGGCCAGGCTGGATGACGGCCCCATTACCGGAGGAACGTAGCGCGGGATCGGGAAAGCCTGATCACCCGCCTTCTCGCCATGGCAGCCGCGCGACCAGCAGTCCTGGTGATCCTCTTCCCACACCAGGCGCCATTCGTCGGTGAGCCCCTGCCCTTTGTCGCCATGACACGGCATGCAGTGGTAGTAGTACGTCACGCGGCCCACATCAAGAGGGCCGGGGTTTTCCGGCAGTGTGGGGATGGCCAGCGGATCGGGCTCGGGGGTTGGGGCCGTGGTCTGAGGGCCTGATGAGCTCGCATCGCTCGAACTTGCCGGCGCATCGAGCCTGAAAGCGAACCCGGCCGCGAGCGTAATTGGGAAGAGCATGACCAGCCGCAGGGCGACGGTCCGGAGCCCTGTCGCACTCGGTCGTGGGGCGGCGGACATCTCGCTGCCTCTTCACCCCTCACCTCTTCGATTGTATCCCTTCGATCATCGATCGAGCAGGAGGATTGTCCTGGCGCGGAGTGTCGAAAGGCAGAGGCAGAACCCAGGCGATATCCGTTGGCTGTTGGCGATGATCATCTCTGGAGCAAAATGAGGGAGCATGGCGAGCGGAAAAATCAAGGCATGAGAGGGCCGTACTCTGGGGCGGTGATGGCTTACTTTGGCTTGCCTCTCGCCGGATTCGAGGACCTGCCCTGGCTCGGGTACGGGCGAGGGAGGGAGAAGAACACGAGGGCGATAGCGACCTGGAGGCAGGGGGAGGTAGGCGAAAGTCGGGCGAGGCGGGGATCCGGTTGACGCTCCGAGATCGGTCCGCGGGATGTCCGCCTTCGTCTGAGATCGTGTCCTCTGCCGTCCTTCCGGTGCATCTGGAAATCCTCTTCGGGAAAGCGTCTGGTGGACAATTGCGGACGTCTGCCCATGTGGCTGGCGATGACTGACTTCCTGATTCGAATGTAGCATACGTCTCCCGGCGTCGAACTTACAGCCACCTTTCGATCACCCGGCCTTCTGGGACTCCGGTACGCCCCCATGCGTACACCGCTCCAGCAGCAGGAGGTCTGTGCCGGGGAGTGGGCGTGGGTCGAGTGGGAATGGTGGTGGAGTAAGGCCGTTGGGTTGTCGATTTTTGCGCTGCCCGAGGGGGGTTTAGAGCAAAGATGGGCAAGATGACGGTTTGCCACGCGGGCTGAGGAGTGATGCTCCGCCTCACCCTTCGCGTGTCACCAACGGCCCGAGGGCTTCGCCCACCGGGATCAACCCAAGTGCCACGAACGG
>MFFQ01000031.1:1909-2126 GCA_001780165.1 Candidatus Eisenbacteria bacterium RBG_16_71_46
GCCTCGACCTGGAGTGCAGTGGTCAGCAGCAGATATGTCCACAGAGCCAGAAGCGGGAAGGCCGCCAGTGTGTTCAGCAGAAAAGCCGGGGTGCGGCTTGATGGATCCGGAGCCTCCGCGGCCCGGTTGTGCGTCCAGCGCCAGACGAGGGCCGACCAGAACGCCAAGCTATAGGCCAGGGCGACGAAGGCCAGGACCAGGAGCAGCCCCGGATCGG
>MFFQ01000031.1:2138-5356 GCA_001780165.1 Candidatus Eisenbacteria bacterium RBG_16_71_46
CGAGTTGTCCCCGACTGAAGAGATAGCTCGAGATGGCCAGGGCGTTGGCGACCAGGCCAACCAATCCGGTGACGATCAAGAAGGCGTTTGGACGGCGCATGCCTTTCCCTCTCAGGCAGCCTGGCGGGTAAGGGCGAAGCACTCGCGCTGGATCTCGCGGAAAGCAGAGGTTGCCAGTAGCGAGTGCTCCGCCCCTACCGGCCGTGCGTTCGCCAGCAGCGGCCAGCGGCCGTCCGTGCCCGGTGGTGGTAGTACCCCGACGGGTCCCCAATAACTCGTCTGACCGAGAAGCCAGGTCTCGAGTGTGGACTGATCCACACCCACCGGCGCCAGCAGGCTCTCGATCGCGCGTATGAACAGTTGGAGATACGCCTGACGGTCGTAGGGGATCTCTCCCTGGATCAATTCCCAGGCGCGCGCCTTTTCCGGCCCTGGAACGAGAAGGAAACGCAGCTTTTCGCCCGGGCTGAGCGACACGCCGGCCTGCGTCAGTTCCAGAGCGACCCGAGCGGCGACGGTGCGGGCGATGTACTCATCGGGCTGGCGCGACAACCGGTGAGTGACCAACAACTCGCGAACGGGGACCTGGCCGGAGCGCAAACGATGCAGCTGACGGGCAGCGTATTCGATCGCCGCCGGCACGGCCGCCCGAAACCCGGCCACGCCCTGCCCTTCGGCCAGGATTGCCAGCATCCCTAGTTGGGTCTCTCGGACGAAGTTGGGTGTGTCATGACGGCGCGCCTCGATGCCGCGTACTTTGGTCGAGCCATCCTCGAAAGTGCCGAAATAGCGGTTGGCGACGGGTACACGCGCTTCGACCCGCGACGGCAAAAAAGCCAGCCAGCGGTAAACGCCTTCCAATCCGATTTGCAGCCCGGTTTGGGCCCGGATCTCGTCGAGGAGCGCCTCGTAATTGGGGCGTTGACTGGCCCCTGGTTTGTCGATCCACAGGCCGTCGACATACAGGTGCAGCACGCGGAAACCACGTGCCTCGACCAGCTCCTTGGCCCGCAGCAGCACCTCCCGCCCGTAGGCCGTCACCGCTTCGTGGGCCTCGATCCGGCCGAAGCGGGCGTTTTTGTAGCCCAGGTAGCCGAAACAAGTCACCAGCAACCACTTGTGGGCCGAGTAGCGCCGGCGGAAGATCTCCTTGCGCGGGTCGTCCTCCGGTAACTCGCGGATGCGCGCTTTGTACTGGTTGCGTTTTTCCAACAGTGGGGCCAGCGTCTCCGGCACCAAACCCTGGCGGTGGTTGCAAACCGGTGTGCCCAGCTCAGGCACCGGCACGCCCTCGCAGCACTTGGCTCCGACGGTTTCCGGCGACAGGTTGAAATGCACCATGATGCTCGGGTACATGGCGGTGAAATCGAGTTCGGCCACGTGCTCGTGCAGCCCCATCAACGGGGCGTAGACCAGACCGCCCTTGTCGGCTGCCAGCAGGTCGAGCCCGGTCTTGAGCGATTCGGGCTGGCGCTTCTGCCAGGGGACCAATACCCCGCGGCGCCAGGCGGTGGAAACCTGCATGGCGCTGATCCCGGTGCCGGTCGACACCCGCGCCACGGTTTGCACGGGCAAGCCGGACAAGCGGGCGATCTCCAGGGCTCCGTCCAGGCCGTAGTCGTCGCCCAGGAAAGCGTTTTGCCGGTCGACATGCCAGCGGCCGAAGAGCAAATGTTGTTCGTCGCTGAAGACAATCCGCCCGTAAGAGAAGTAAGAGCGGGCCGGTTTGTGGGCGATCGCCTGGTCGGGGTCCCGGTTCAGTGGTAGGGAGATGCCGTAGTGGCGCGAGAGTTCGAGCAGCCGGGGGAGGAGGTAGGAGTCGCCATAGGCGGTGACGAGCACGTCGGGGTCATGTCGCTCGAGCAGATGGCGAATTCCCAGCACCAGCTCGCGGCCGTGCTCGCGCTTGAAGGGGTATTCCTCGCCCTCGATCTGGACCAGCAGGTCGCCCCGATGGCCGCGGGCCGGGTTGCGCAGCTCTCCTCCCAGGCGCATCGCCATCACCCGCAGCGGAGGCAGGCGGTAGTCGATTTCCCAGGGCGTGTCGAGGGCCTGAATGTGGCGGATCTGGCCGGCCTCGTGCTCGACGGCGCAGTGAGCCAGCGGGAAAACCTGGCGGGTGAGCACATAGCGCTGCGGGAGCGGGATGTCGGCGTCGTAATAGGTCAGGTAAGGGTTGAAGTCGGCTACCTGTCGGAAAAGGCGCGGCAGCAAACCGGGCGAGCGCACCCCGACCCGCAGCACTTCGACCGGATGGTCAAGGAAGAGGTCGATGCGCTCCGTTCGATCGAGCTCGACCGGTTCCCGCCGGGCGCGCAGCATCTGACAGAGGTCATGCAGATCCTGGCGCGGGCCGCGCACGTAAAAGACCGGGGTGAAATCGTCGTGAAACATGTGGGCTTGCCCATCGGCATCGATCAGCCAGACAGCCATTCCCGTACCCGAAGGGTAGGCGTCGAAGAGCCAACCATACAGGGTGGGCTTGTTCGAGGGAGAGGCGATTGCCAACGGGCGCCCGGAGAGTTCGGTCACGGTTTCGAATGCTCCTGGCCGCGTCCTGTCTGTCCCCCGGACGCAGGCCGGGGGGAGCTTGTCGAAAGGCTGCGGGCATCCCAGCGTAAAGTCTCCAACTCCTCCCGCAGGCGGAGGACCTGTTTGTGCTCCTCGACCAGCATCGCCAGCAGCATGATCTCGAAGGGGAGCAGGTGAGAGGCATAGGCGGCTTCGGCCAGGTGATGGCGGGAGGCGGCCAGCAGGTCATCGAGCGCGCGTTGATCGTCCAGGCGTAGCGCGCGCCGGAAGCGGGCCAGTGATTGCTGTTCCTGGAGAAAAGTCTGGGTGATGGAAGGTAAGGTGCGGCCCATGTCAACCTCGTGTGCTTCGAATCGGGTGATCGGGATCAGGTTCCTGTTTCTTGCTCATTCGCGCGTTTCCCTTCTTGCGTCAAAAGAGGCTGGGTTGAAGAGGCCCGATCTCTTCCGGCGCGCGCAGCAGCCAGGTGGCGTCGGCGGCGGTCTGAAGCCGGTCGAGCAGTATCCAGCGATCCTTGACCAGGCTTTGAGGTTCGCGCGCTCCGACGATCACCGGGCCGGTCGCCGCCAAACGCTTGAGATGGGCGATCGTCGTTACCAGCAGGCGTTCGGTGTCGCGCAGCGGTACGCTCTCGTCGTAGAAAGTGGCCAGCAGATCCAGCACGAACAGCGGCTGCAGGTCGGTCG
>MFFQ01000032.1 GCA_001780165.1 Candidatus Eisenbacteria bacterium RBG_16_71_46
GGTTCCAGCAGGTCGAGCGTCTGCCGCTTGGCCTCGATCAGCCTGCGGACGCGCTGGGCGTATCCCGGCGAGAGAAAGCGGCCGAGAGGGACGGGCATCTCACCCCAACGTCGCTGTTCTCGCGGCGCTGCCCGTGCCTCGTGGTGTAAAGAAGTTCATGCGGCGCAGCAGTTGCTCTTCGCTCACGCCACCCAGTCCGTAGGCGCTGATGGCCAGCCGCTGTGTGTCCGGGTCGAGTGTCGGCCACAGGCTGGCCAGCAACGCCGGGTCGGGCAGATAGAGTCCTCTCGATTCACCCATGTCGAACGGGCTGAAGATGGGCGACTGCTGGCCGAACTGCCCGGCCAGCGGCTCGAAGGCCAGGGATTCAGCCTGATACGGCTGCGCCTGATTGCCGAATGAGCCCAGCTCCTTGGCTTCGTCACGCGGCACGATGAACGCCTCGGTGGGATCGCCGCCGAGTTCGATGAGTCGCTGCGCGTTACCGACGATCTGCGTTTCGCCCGACGGGTCCATGCTGAAGAAGGTATCGAACTCCGGCACGTACATCAGCCGTGGCGTGGTGCCGAGTTGGCGAAAGATCTCGGATGTCCGGCTGCCGGCGCTTGTTGGGAAGCCGATACCCCGGCCAACGAAGGGTGTCTGGAACATAGAGCCGTAGGCAGGAGCGGTTCTGACGCCAATCGGCGCTTCACCACGGATGCCGACGTGCTCGAATAGAGGTCGGAGCCCCTGAAAGGCACCCAAGTCGGTACTTGCTCCTGCGGCTGCCCGGAGCCCGCCCTGGGCTCCGCCGATGAGCGGGATCACCTCGATCTCACCATTCTTGCCGAAGCGCAGCACTTCCGGCGCGGTCTCTCCGACCAGCACGCCCGCGCCTACCGGCATGTCCTTCTCGCCGATCTTGCCGCCCTGGGCGAGTCCACGGATGCCGATAGGGGCAGTGGGCACCTGCTCGATCAGCCGGTTCTGCGCGGCAATCGTGCCCTCGATCTCCGGTAGTCCCGCCTCGCCCGAGATGGTGGGGATCGGCGCTGAGGCAACGCCACGAAGCTGGCTACGAAACTGCTGCATGGGCGTGAAGCCCGCGCCGATACCGCCCTGCGCCCTCACCGCGCCACGGAAGGGGTCGCGTCCCATCGTCTCGGCAACAAGGTTCCGGGCGTTCTCCTGAAGTCCGGCCAGGGTCGTACTGAGGCGCATCGCGTCATCAAGACGCTGCAACCTGATTTGCAGATCGCGGTTCTTCTGGGCCTGTTCGGCCTCGAAGAGACGCTCACGTTCGGCTGCGGCCTCTTCGAGCGCAGCCTGCCGCTCCAGGAACGAGATGTCCTCGCCGAACGTGCGCCCTCCGCCCCCGCCTGCCCCGCCGCCCACAAGCGCAGTGCGCCCGGCGCTCCCGGCCCGATAGTCGAGTCCCATCTGGATGGCCTCGATCTCCGGCTGGCTCAGTCCTTGCTCGGTCTGGATGTTGCCCCGCCCGTCGATCACCAACTCCCGGAAGCCCTCACCGATAAAGGTGCCGCCCTGAGCGGGTAGCGGTCCCAGTATCGCGCCGGTGTAAATGTCCGCGACCAGCGGCCGGTTGCCAAGTCTACCTCCCCCCGTCCTAGCCGGCGCGACCACTCTGCCGATGAGCTGCCCCATGGTGTCGTAGATGATGCGGCCGATGATGCTCCTGCCCTCAGACTCTGTTCCCCCGGAGAGAATCGTGTCGATCTCTTCAGGTGTCAATGGTCTGGGAGTCGGAGGCCCCTCTTCACCATCACTCATGGTTCGTCCTCTCCTCCCGGAGGTCTCTGGCGATCAGCAGGCCGTACTCCAGAAAGCGCCTGGGGATGCCGGCAACGCCGCTGCGCTTGAAGCGCGCCTCCAGATTCTGCCACTCCATCTCCATCTGGTCCGGGCTGTCGAGGAACTGACGATGGCGGGCGATCCGCTCGGTCTTGGTCAGTTCCCGTCCCCAGGCCGGGCTATTGACCAGGGTTCCCCGCACTTCGCGGATAGTGTCAATGGCCCGCGCCTTTGCTTCCAGGGCGGCCTCCATGCCCTGGGCCATCATGTCATCCGGTCTATCGGCCATCACGTTGCCACGTTCTCCGGCTGCGGCCCGCCGGGCGACCGGCTGTACGGCGATTGCGCGATACCGGCGCCCACGGCCTCATTCCCAAGTCGCTGGCGGGCGAACTGCTCCATCTGCGGCGGCAACTTCCCGGCATAGCGTTGCTCGAACTCCTGGGCCGTGACGAACTCATCCTCGGCTAGTTCCACTTCCGCCTCTTCGAGCAGCAACTTCTCGCGCCAGGCGGCCATCTTTGGGCTACGCAGGAAGCGCGTCACCTCGGCGTCCTTGAACATCTTGTACGGCTGCTCGATGTTCAGGAACTTCTCCATCACCCAGAACATGTCCAGCGGCAGGTTCTGTTGGTCGATGGCCTGCATCATCTGCACGGCGGTCTGGATCATAGCGATCTCGTTGGTCGGTGTTGAGAGCCGGTATTCGGCCTTGAGGACTGGAACCCAATCAGTAAGGTCGTCAGGTTCAAGCGTAATCGAGCCGCCCTTCTCGTCGTGGCGGTAGAGCACGATCCGCTCGCCAAACGCCTCGACGCAGCGAAGCAGCATCTCCGCATGGTCGAGTTCGGCCGCGACGACGGCGGTGGTGAGTTCTTTGTGGCGGCTCTTCGCGTGCTCAGTAATCTGGTTCAGCGACCAGGCGGGCATCGAGGCCGCGATGACCTGGCCCGTGAGCGCTTCGTAGGCGCCCGTCATGTCGCGGATGGTGTCGCGCTGCATGTTCATCAGCTCGACGTTCTCGCGCCCAAACGGCGGGATGAAGATCGCTTGGATATCCTCGCGGCCCTCACCGGAAGCGTCGCCGATGTCGAGGTCGACAACATCACCCTGGAACATCTTGCGGATGCGGGCTCCACCGGCGCTATTCTCGTCCCCACCCTTGTTGAGCCACGCCTTGAGCCAGGGCATGACGCTGATGCGGCTCGCAGTGGATGCTTCGCTGGCCCTCCGGTCGAGTTGCGGTATCTGGGCACGCACATCATGGAGGATCGACTTCCAGAACTGGCCGGGCTCGCGCCACGCGCTGGTCCGTCCGGGCATGATGCGGATCGGGCAGGTCTTCAGCTTGTGCTCGATCACACGTAGCAACTTGTCTTCATAACTGCGGCGGCCATAGACGCCGGACTTCTCGCCGGCGAGCAGGGTGTAGGCGATCCAGTGACGGTTGGCGTAGATGCCGAGCGTGACCGGCTCAAAGCGCTTCTCCTGCTCCTGGGGAAGAGCGTCGCCGAGTTCTCCGGCGCTGAAGATGTCTTTGAGTTCATACCAGGTCGTCTGGATAGTCGAGAGGGCCAGGTCGTTCACGCTGCCGAAGCTAGGCGGAAAGGTGCTCTCGACGGGCAGGTCGCGCCACAGGATTGGAATAGGGGCCTTGTGCTGCCATTCCTCATAGCGCTTCAGCCAGTCCTCATCGGTCTCGGCTTCGTTCTTGCGGGGCACATCCCACCAGTAGCTGTGGCCGGGCAGGAAGAGCGCCGCTTCGCGGCCAAGGGCGATCATCTGAAGCCGTTGACGCCAGCGCGGCGAGTCGCCCGGCGGATTGAGCTGATCCATCAGTTCGTTCAGGGCGATTTCGAGGTCGTCGGTCTTCGCTACGCTGCGTGTGCCCTTGCCGGTCCAAGTGAGCCCGATGACCGGGGGGCTTGCGTAGAGCGCGGAGACGACATCGATGGTGCGCGGGCCTTCGCCGAGTGTCACGCGCTCCGGTTCGAGCCGGTTTGTCCGCTCCGGATTATTGGTGTCCGCATGAAGGACGACGTGCTGTTCGAGGATCAGTGACTTGAGGATCGTATCCAAGGCGACCTGGAGTGACCAGTAGCGCTGGTTCCAGTCGTAGAGTTCGCGGACGATTTCGGGGGTGGGCTTTTCTTCGAGGTCTCTAGGCAAAAACGGCACACCTCGCAAAGAGGCATGCCGTCACGCTAAGCGTAGGTTATCATTGATGGCCTGTCAATAGTCGCCGTAGACCAGCACCGGCTCGGTAAGGCCCTTGCGGGCAGCCCTGACTCCATCGTATTCGGTGAGGACATTCGTGAGCGCGTCAACGGCGTGGTCGGGGGCGCCGCGTTCGAACTGGTCCACGTCAACATCCGGTTTCCAGGTAAGTGTTTCAATCTCCATGATGAGATTATGGCAATACGGCGAGATGTACATGCCGGGCAACTTAGCAGCGGGGTGGACATTCAGCCTTGCACCGAGAATCTGGACCCTGAGCATAATACGGTTGCCGTGCTTGGCTGGGCTGACCTTGAAGCCCGCCTTCCTGAGCAGGTCGATCTCCTTCTTGCCCGACGGGTCGGCGATCCATTTCTCAACGCCCCACTCGACCTGGAAGTGAGCCATGGCGGACATTGTTTCATCTAACGTAGCCTGGCGCTTGTACCATTCGGCGTAGGCTCTGGCCCTATCGCCGGAATCGAGCCCGCAGGCGATGAGCGCGGTCGGGGAGACGCCGCCGAAGTCGATGCCGCCCAAGCGGTTCTTGAGCGTCTTCCATGCAACATCGGTCTCCCGGACATGTATTGCGCGTGAAAACTGGGGGAAGACCTGCCCGGTCATCTGCAACCACTGGCCAGCGAGTTCCTGGCGTGCCAGGGGATTGTCCCAGCCTCCATAGGTGGCAAGCATCCGCTGCATATAGTTAGGTGGCAACTTGGGATTATCGGCCGTCTCCGCGAAATAGACATGGACACCGGGCATAGGCGCGTCAATAAATCGTTTCCACACCCAATTGCGCCCCTTGGGTGTGCCCGTACACTTGACCTGATGAAAGAAGCCTTCCTGCCGGAGACGGCCAGCCAGATAGTCGAATGACTGTTCTTGATGCCCCAGGGTGATCTCGTCCATACCTACCCTGGCGACGTTGCTTCCCAGCACCCGCTCCGGCCTCACATCCGTAGACCGTAGCCATATCTCGGACCCGTTCGGGAAGCGCACGTCTATCGGCGGCTGCCTGGTCATCGAAAAACCCACGCCTTCCTGCGGCCCGTAGCAGTCCTCGATGGTCGGCACGAGCACGTCTCGTACCATTCCCCATGTCGGCTCTGTGATGATCTGGCGGCTCCCAGGGCACCTCCCCGCATAGTCGAAGAAGTCCACCACCAATGCCCTGGTCTTCCCTATCCCCACCCCGCCGTAGTACAGCGGGTAGTCCGCCTCTGAATTGAAAAAGTCCCGCTGCGGATAACTCTCCCCGTGCTGAATGAGACCGAAGTCCGTCGTCGTGCCCGCTACGTAGGGCTCAGCCGCTACCAAGTATCCGCTCCAAGTGCGTCACCGTGAACTCGTCCGCCTCGTTGTACCAAGCCCCAAACGCCGCGCCTTGTTTCTCCGGTATGGCCGTGCATACCTCCTGCGCCCAGAGATTCAGCCGCGACATGACAAATGGAAAGAAGCCTGGGCCAGAGACGCCGCAGTAACACGAGCATCGTCACACACAAGTGGCCTGTACGTGTCGCAGCACGGACACAGCCCATACGCCTTCAATAGAAGATGCTTCAGCTCCCTCGGTAACCTCTCGTCCGCCCACAGCAACGCTACCTCTCGCGGGTCCGGCAGCGGCGACCACTCAACCCGCCGCTCCGCCTCCCCCCGCTTGAACTTCTTAACTACCCATCCCCATATACGCTTGACACTCGCGAGCCACATGTATACTCACCTCCTGCAATTGAAAAATGTCGCGGGACGATATCGCAGTCTCCCATGGGGGTGGGGGTCACGTCGCCCAGGGGGGTCGGCCTAGCCCGCGCCTGCATTGTCACCATGGTAGGACGGGGGGTTCATAGGCTCGCTACCGTCGCGGGGCGCGTGAGAGCTATCCCCGAGAGGTAGGGGAGCGTCGCGGGGGGTGCCTTCTATATAGAAGGGCTCCGGGCCTGCGCTATCCGGCAGGGCCTTGACATCCTCGTCGCCTGCTACGTCGAGGTAGGCTCGGGCTGCAACGCCGGCCAGGATGTGTATCGGCCTGTCACCACCGGAGAGCTCGACCGCCTGCGCCGGGCGACCTAGCACACGGTCGAACATGTAGGTCAGCGCCGTCACGTTACCCTTACGCCCCAGTTCATACAGCGTTTCTGCTACTACGGCCGCGCGGGGTCTACCGTCACGCTTGTCACGGCCGGCCAGCACGCGCTTTAGCTCGCGGTCGAGGTTCCCTCGCTCCGTGCGGGGTCTACCGTTCGGGTTTCCCGACTGGCCAACGGTCCACGGTCTGAGGCCGGAGGTATTGCGTTTCACAGTGTTCGATGCATTCGTGAACCTACGAACACAGGCGAATGGTAGCAGGGGGTTGGGGGATACGTCCAGTGTTGCGGAGGCGTTGCGGGGTGTTCCCGCCTGGAATGGGCACAGTCCCGCCTGTCCCGCATATTGTGTATGCAGATTCCGCCCACTCCTCCGGTAGTTCCGAGCCGCCTGCTCGGCCGGTCGGTCCCGGCACACCCTCCGCCCTGGATTCCCAACCCGTAGCGCCGGGACTGGGGCAACTATCCTGATGGTT
>MFFQ01000033.1 GCA_001780165.1 Candidatus Eisenbacteria bacterium RBG_16_71_46
GAGCAAAGCCGAAGTCGTGGCGGCCCGAGCCAAGGCGCTCAACCCCGGGATCCGGATCCAGTATCTTGACGGAGACGTCACAACCGATTTGGGTTTGGGGGTAATACGTCGAATGGATGCGGTGGTCGGATGCCTGGACAACCGCGAAGCGCGCCTCGCCTTGAATCGATTCTGCTACTGGATGGGGAAACCGTGGGTGGACGGCGCGATCCAGGAGCTCTTGGGCCTGGTGCGCGTGTTCGTGCCAGGTCAGGGAGCGTGCTTCGAATGCACGCTCACCGAGCAAGCCCGAAGAGACCTCGCTTTGCGCTATTCATGTCCACTCCTGGCGCGCGAGAACATCTTATTGGGCAAGGTCCCAACGACCCCAACGATCGCCTCGATCATCGGCGGGATGCAATCCCAGGAAGCGCTCAAGCTGATCCACGGCCTCCCGGTCGAGCCGGGAAAGGTCACTCACTTCAACGGGATGACGAACGAGATGCACACGGCCGCTTACGTTCCCCGCGAAGACTGCGAGAGCCACTGGATTTATGGAGAGGTGATTGAACTCCCAGCTCGGGCCGAGTCCACGACGGTAGGAGAATTACTCCGCATCGTCCAGGCCGATATGGGGCCGGAGGCGGTCTTCGAACTCGATCACGAGCTGGTGACCAGCCTCACCTGTCCCAATTGCCTGGCGAAAGACGACGCCCTGCGGCCGTTACCTCAGGTCAGTTTTGAGTCGGCCCACTGTCCCGAGTGTGGTGCTCTGCGCGAAGCCAGCATGACGCATCAGATCTCAGGTGCGGAGCCTTTCCTGAGCAAGACGCTGGCGACGATCGGGATCCCGCCGCTGCACATCCTGCGGGCTCGCAACCGCTTCGAGTACCGCTTCTATGAATTGACCGGTGATCTTCCCGGCGCGCTCCATTTCCGCCACTTCGAAGGGGCTGAGACGGCCGAATCTCAACCCGGGCGTGATCGCATTCACCTCGGCCAGGAGGTCTCACTCTCCGACGGGTACCAGAACCCGGCCCGCGGCCGGGTGGTCCTGCACGAGTGAGGCAGCCGATGAGCGCGCGGATCGAGGCCTTGCACAGGCCGGCCAGAACTGAGAAATCTGCCGTGAACGGCATGCTGTTCCGCAACCTGGCGATCGTCTTCCTGGTCGGCGTCCTTGGGGCGGTCGCGTTTGCATTCCTTGGAGTGGCCAATCGCACGATACTGCCTGAGGCATTCGAGTGGGCGACGGCCGCTGCGGTGGGCATGTTGTGCGGTTTCAGTTCCCGCCGGGCCCTGCGCCAGCGCACCGGCGTCCTACGCTTCATGGCCTCGATGGGGGCGCTGATCGTCGGCCTGATCTTCATGGGGTGGGTCAGCGGCGGCGATGCGGGGATGGTCCTTCGTGAGCGCGGGCGTGAGATGCCGGACTGGAATGCCCTTTTCCAGCTTGGGCTGGGGGCGACGTCAGCGGCTCTGGCGCTGAGCGCCTGGCAAAGGAACGGGGCACGTGCTCGTACCTTGCCTCCGGCGCCGGTCCCTGCCTCAGGTCCTGCCCCGGAGCGTAGAAGCGCGCCAAGGACACCACCCTCGGCAGTCGTACCGGCTTCGACGAGCCTGATTACTGAATCCGTCCGGATCTGGCGGACGACATGGAGCCAAGTGCGAGCCACGGTCGCGAATCTGGCGCAGAGCCTGGGCGGTCTGAGGCACGCCCGACTGACCGGCCGATCGCGCTTCCACCTCCCCACGTGGCACTTGCCGGGGGTATTCGTCCGAAGCCGTCCGGCGACTCACGCTCATCGTGTCCACCTGATCGGGGCGGAGGAGCATCGGTGCCCATATTGTCTCGACTTGGTCGAGAGACATGACGCTCGGGGTGTCGTCGTGTGCAAGGTATGCCACACGCGCCACCATGCCGATTGTTGGGCCGTGGCAGGCACATGCCAGGTCCCCCACTACAACCGGTGAGGCGCTCAGCCGTGTCATGGCGAGGCTCATGGAGGTCAAGCTGATGATGATGCTCACCCCGGGTACCCTCGGGTTCAATCAGACGGAGTGGATCGATGTCTGATTTGTCCGTCACGATCGTTCTCCCAAACGGAGGCGCACGAACGGCGGAATTGCCGGATGATGTCCCCGTCCGCGACCTGTTGGCGGAACTCACTTCGCTGCTCAAACTGCCGACCGTCGGACCGGACGGCCGTCCGATGGGCTATCGTCTCGACAGCAAGGCGCTGGGACGCGAGCTCCGCGAGGAGGAGACTTTGGGCCAGGCCGAGGTCATGAAGGACGACCGTCTGATCCTGACCGCCGACATCACCGCCGGCTCCAGTACTCTGGACCAGAGCCCGCGCATGCGCCGATTGCGGGCCGACCACGAGTTGATGCGCGAGCTCACCGCCCGCAGCGACATGATTACCTTCGAGACGGAGAACGTCGAGCGGGGTCTTCCACCCGAACGCTACGTCGTCACCTTCAAGTGCAAAGGCATCGTCGGGGTCGACAAGGGCGGCCAGCCCAAGTTCGGCAACCGGCACAAGGTCGAGATCTACCTCCACAACCAGTATCCGCAGCGCTGGCCGGGGATGAAGTGGCTCACGCCGATCTGGCATCCCAACATCAACCACCTCAACGGAAGCGTGTGCATCGACGCCGCCTGGTGGACCGCCAGCCGTTCCCTCGACCGGTTGGTGATCATGCTGGCGGAGATGGTCCAGTACAAGAATTTCCACGACGATCCGACACAGCCGCCGTTTCCCTGGGACCCCGAAGCCGCGCGCTGGTCCCGGTCTTATCGAGCTGAACATCCGCAAGCATTCCCGGTGGACCGTAGAGAGCCCCTGCGCCGTGAACGCGTCAAGCTCAAACCGGCGAAGGCCAAAGAGAAGCCGCGCATACGGTTGAAATAGGGTTTACCCCGGTAACACGAGCGGGATCAGAACGAAACCCAAACCGCAACAGGAGGAATAAGCGATGGCAGAAAAGACGGTTAACTTCGTACTCCCTTCCGGTGGGACACGATCAGCCGAGGTCCCGGGAGATGTGCAGGTGAAGGAGCTTCTCCCGGAACTGGCTACCAGCCTGGAGCTGCCCACGACCGGGCCCGACGGGCGGCCGATGAGCTACAGGATCGACAGCAAGGCCCTCGGGCGTGAGCTCCAGGAGGACGAAACGCTGGAGCAGGCCGAGGTGCCAGAGGGCGATCGCTTGATGCTCACGGCTGACGTGACCGCCGGGTGAGTCCAATGCGGGAACGACGGGTGGAGGCTTGGCTCGGCCGCCTTGACGACCATGGGTGAATCTCGCCTGCGCCTGCTCCCGGCCGATCCACCGCGCGTCCGCACCTCGCGGATGCCGCGGGCATGCGCCTTGCGCTGGCGCTCGCCCTTCGAGGGACAAACATCCCGCCCCGCCCTGTCTGTCTTCGTCACGCAACGCTCGTTCGTCCGGGTGTGCGCCCAGGCTGGATCCGATCTCGAGAACGAGGTGGGAGGTGTGCTGGCCGGGAAATGGCGCGTCGATGGGGCGAGCGGCGAGAAGTTCGTCGTCGTTGAGGGCGTGCTCCCGGCCCCGCACACCCGGCACGGGAGCACCTACGTCACGTTTACTCAGGACAGCCTGGTGGCTTTGAATGATGCCCTGGAAATGCGTTATCCCGGAAAGCAGATGGTCGGCTGGTACCACACACACCCACGGATGGGGGTCTTCCTCTCGACATACGACACCTGGCTGCATGAACACTTCTTCCCGGAGCCGTGGCAGGTGGCGCTGGTGATCGACCCTCACGCCCAGGAGGGGGGCTTCTTCATCCGATCCGGAGATGGCGCGCTCGATCCGCAGCGATACTTTGGGTTCAATGAGCTGATCGGCGCGAAGAAGGGGAGTGTCGTCCATTGGGAGAACATGCAGCCGGAACACAGTCCGACGGCGGTCACAGGAGGTTGAGGCGATGAGTCGGCGAATGCGCATCTACTACTATGCCGTACTCGGTGCGATGGGCGGGTTGATCGGCTGGCAGCTCAGCAATATCCTCGGCCTATCGTTCTCGAGTTTGATCTACCTGAGCGATCTCATCGTCGGTGCGCTCATCGGCCTGAGCATCGGGCTGATGATCGGCATCGCCGAGGGGCTGCTGACGCGAAACCCGGTCCATGCTTTGCGAGCCGGCTTCTTCGGCGGGGCGCTCGGGTTCGTCGCCGGCGCCGTCGGCCTGCCTCTGGCAGAGTTCGCCTTTCAGGTCAGTGGCGGCGGCGCAGCGGCGCGCGTCCTGGGCTGGGGTGTGTTCGGCCTGCTGATCGGTGCGGCCGAAGGGGTCACCGGGCGGAGCCAAATCTGGAAAGGTGTACTCGGAGGCCTCGCCGGCGGATGGATCGGTGGTGCCTTGCTTGAAGTCGCCCGAGGCTGGCTGGGCGAGCCCCAGATCGGGAAGGCCGGCGGATTGATGCTGCTCGGGATGTCTGTGGGAGCCTTGATCGCATTGATCGCGGTGTTGCTCTCGCGTGCCTGGTTGGAAGTCGCCAGCGGCAAGCTGAAGGGGACCGAGTTCATTCTCGACAAGTTCATGAAGCTGCATGGGCCGAACGCTATCCTGGGCAGCGACAGCCTGAAGGCCGACATCGTCCTTCCGGATCCGGACGTTGCCCCGCAACATGCCATCCTTCAGGGACAAGGGACGCACTTCACACTCAAAGACTTGAGCACAAGCGGGACCTTCATCAACGATCGCCGGATATCCCAGGCCAGGATCCCCACGCGGGCGAAGATCCGTGTCGGAAACACAGACCTGGTCTACCACGAGAGGCGGTGACCCGATGGATCTCAGACGCATACCCCATCTGCGATGGCTGACCGTTGCCTCCCTGCTCCTGACCACGGCCTTCATGCCACCGCGCCAGGAGGCGCTGGAGGTTCAGATCACCCAGGTCGACGCCACGGCCTTCCCGCGCATCACCGTCTACGTCTCAGTCACCGACGAGACGGGCGAGCCCGTTTCTGTCGACCCATCCCTGATCCGGCTCTCCGAGAGCGGAGAGGCCGTGACGCCCGCCGAGATCCGCGCGCTCGGCGAGGGAGAGCCCCTGGCGACACTTCTGGTTGTCGACGTGTCGGGAAGCATGAACAAGGCCGGCAAGCTGGACTCGGCCAAAGAGGCGGCAGAAGCCTATGTGAATCAGCTGAGGGCCAACGACGTCGCGGGTCTGTTGAGCTTCAACACGGCTCCCCAGCTTGTCCAGCCACTCACCGATGATCGCGCCGCCCTCATCGACGCCATCGACGGACTGAAAGCGGATGGCGACACGGCGATGTACGACGCCCTCTACGAAGGGGTCGGGATCCTCTCCACCCGGACGGGACGGAATGCGATCATCGTGTTGACGGATGGGTTGGACAACCGCAGCCAGCACACGTTGAATGAAGTGACGTCGCTGATCGGGCCCGCCGGCCTCTCCATCTCGACCGTCGGGCTGGGTGACCCCTCGCAGATGGGCTTGAACATGGCGGGGTTGGATGTGTCTGGACTGCGCGCGCTGGCAGCGCGCGCCGGCGGGACTTATGCGTCGGCCGCCGATCGCGCCTCCTTGATGTCGGTTTATGAGCGCTACGGCCGTGCGTTGCACAGCGAGTACGCTTTGACGTATGTCACGTCGCTGGCTCTGCGCGACGGGGTTAATCGTTCGCTGTCGGTGACGTTGGCCAGTCCTGGTGTGACGGCCTCGGCCAGCGCCAGGTACAACCCCGGGGGACTCGTGCCGGAGGTGGCCGAGGCGAGTAGCTGGAGCTTGTTCTTCGCTCTTTTCGGTGGGTTGGTTGTGCTGCTACTCGCGCCGGGGTTGATCGGGCGCGGGATCCAGGCTGTGCGCCGAAGCCCCGTGCCGGAGTCGAGGATTAGACTGGCCGACGCGGCGAAGCCGCGCGTTCGGGTGCGGTAGGGAGACGGAAACGCGGATAGGCAGAGGTCAATATCCAACTCACACTCGCCCCTCCAAGGGAAGTTGGATTTCATAGGGCAATGGGGGGTGAGGTCTATGTCACTAATCGGCGAATGCGGGCTGTTCGGTCCGCCGAGGACGGCGGCCTGAGCAACCATCTCTCCGCGCCCTCCGCCGTCCTCGGCGCAGGGCAACCGGGGCCGCCGAGGACGGCGGCCCGAGCAACCTTCTCTCCGCTCCCTGCGCCGTCCTCGGCGCAGGGCAACCGGGGCCGCCGAGGACGGCGGCCGAGCCACCTACTTTCCGCCCCTTGCACCGGCCATCAATGAGCGAGCATGTGCGGTTTGAGTTACTGCGGAAGGCGAATAGCGACCAGCTTATCCGTTCCCGACTCGGCGCCCCATACTTCGCCGGGCCGGCCCAATAGCTGACGCACCGCCGCGCCAGCACTCGGAAGAGAAAAGACCTCGAAGGTCTCTGACAGGGGGTCGAAGCGAACAAGCGCATTCGATCCGAAATCACTCAGCCAGACCTGGTCCTGCTCGTCGACATACACGGCGTATGGGCTCGGGCCGTCACCCGGCAGCCTCCACTCGCGCCAGGTCCCGCCGGCGGGATCGTACATGGCCAACTGACCGGCGTCCCATTCACTGACCCACAACCGCCCTTGCGAGTCGGACCACACCCGCCGCGCACCCTGCCCGGACGTCGGTGGCTCGAGGACGGCCACGCTTCTGGTTTCCGGGTCGATGCGGCCGAGGTAGCTCCCGGCGAGCGAGGCGTAGTAGACCCCACCCTCCGGTGTGGCGGCGATCCCATACGGTCCGCGCCCTTGAGGCGCGTCGAAGACCTCCACCCGCCCCTCTTCCGGATCCAGTCGACCGTACACGCCGGATTGGCCGGTGAACCATAGCACTCCGCTTGCATCGAAGACGGCGGTGTTCAGATTGGCGTAGCCGCTCCCTTGCGGCAGCGGGAACGTCGTGACCGCCTCCGTCACCGGGTCGACGCGAACGATGGCGTTGAGGCCGCTGTCGGTAATCCAAGGCGCGCCGTCCGGTCCGACGATGACACCGTGCGGAGCCGATCCCGGGCCAAGTGGGATGTGAATCGTAGAACCGGTCGAGGGATCGAGACGTCCGAGCTCGCCGGCACGCTGCGCGGTGTACCAGACTGTCCCATCCGGCGCTGGGGCAACGTCATGAGGGTGCGAGCCGCTCGGGACTGGGTACTCGACGATATCGGGTAACTGCGCGACTGGGCGCGCTGGGTCGGCTTCGGCGGTCGAGGAAGCGGCAAGGTCCACCGATTCGGTAGGGGATTGAGCTGAGGGCGCAGTGCTCAGCGATGTCGCCGGCGTGTCCGGCGAAGGCCCGTTATCAGGCGACGGCGAAGTCGGGGCGGCGCAAGCCGCGAGTGCCAGCGCAGCCCACAAGGTGAGCATAAGCTGCGTCCGTCTCTTATTTGCGAAGCCCATGGTCTTGCTCCTTTGCATCCGCTCGAGGCCGAGCTATTCAACAGCAATTGGCGAAAGTCACCCGAGGTTGTCCGATTATAATGGCCACCGAGTTGGGGTGTCAGACCACCCTTTTGGCAACCGGAGGGTGCGCCGGCGAGCCGGCGCCTCCCAGAAAGGACGGGGAGCATGTCGACGAATTTTAAGGGCTATCTGTTGTCCGAGTTCGTCGAAGACTATGAGCAGGGTTTGCTGACCCGGCGGCAGGCGCTCAAGCTTCTCGCCGGCGTGACCGGCAGTCTGGCGCTTGCCAATGTTCTCCTGGCAGGCTGCGCGCCCGAGACCCCGCCGGCCTCCACAATGACCTTCGGCGTCCCTTCCCCGACCGCGTTGACCTCGGCTACTCCGACCGCCTCCCAGCCGACCGACGAGGCTCCGCCGACCGCCTCCGTGGCTGGCACGAACGAGCCGCCTGCCGCCGAGGACATTGAGTTTCCCGGCGACGGGGCGACGCTCCTCGGCCACCTCGCACGGCCAACCGGCGCCGAACGCCGGCCGGCGGTTCTCGTGTGCCACGAGAACCGCGGGTTGACCGAGCACATCAAGGACGTCACGCGGCGCCTCGCCGCCGCCGGGTACATCGGCCTGGCTGTCGACCTGCTCTCGCGCATCGGTGGGACGAGCGCGGTGAGTGACTCGGCTGAGGTGCCGGGGATCCTGGGG
>MFFQ01000034.1:0-34726 GCA_001780165.1 Candidatus Eisenbacteria bacterium RBG_16_71_46
CAGTAGGTGGGTGGCGGTTGGGCCGCCGGCGGCGACCCGGCGCCTCAGCGCGACGACGACGCGTCGCGCTTGAACCGAGAGTGCCGCCCGAGTAGCCTTTCCTGCGGCCTCCATCCCGGAGCTCTCACCGATCAGGCCGTCCCGCTCTTCGATCGTCGGGGCCCAGGCGCCGGCGATGCTCGACGCTCGCGGCCACATTCGCCGTCTATCCCCGCCGGCAACGTGCGCGCGGAAGCCGTATCGCAGCCTGAGTGCGGGACTTGCCCTGCAACCGGGCCGGAGTTGTTTCGCGATACGCGGGTCTGTGTATTCGGATACGCAGTTCCGTCGAATTCTTGGGCCTCATGGACAGTCCCGGTCTATCTTGGAGAGAGCTATGACAACCCCTGAAGTTGCGATTCTGGATGTCGGACGTAAGCTCTCTAAATTGACAGAAGAACTTGGCCTGCTAGACGCGATTAAGCGCAAGCTGATGAAGCAGCCAGACCGTGCTGCTGCGAAGCTGACGACAGTGTTAGAGGAGCTACTCAAGTCGTTACTCGTATTTGAGTCCGAAGTGGTGAGGTTTCTTTCGATAACCCTTGATTGCGGTCCAGAAGTTGGGAACGATCGCGCGATCTTGCACGCTCTTGAAGGGCAAACCCTTTGGGCCCGGCTCCAGGCAACACGAGGGCATTGCAGCAAGATCGAGAATATCTACAAAATGTTCCTAGATCCGTGGTTCCAAAGAGTTGTCGATCTAGACAAGACCGAACGAGAAGCACTGAGAAGTTTGTTCTATGGGCTGAGTCAGAGTGATAGTCTCATGGTCGATTCACTCAACGATGCAGCCCGGTGGTTGGGTGACCAAGCCAAGCACGTGCTGGATCTTCTAGAGAAAGACCACCTTGAGGAAGCGAACAAACGTATTGCCGCGGCGCGCTTACATATGCTTCCCGTCCGGGGGGTCCTAGCCCGGACCATGGCACGGCTTCAGGAGTTGGAAGCTGATTTCATCATGATGAGTGGCACAACCTAGAAGCCGGGGGAGTTGATGCGCCTAAAGAGGCTGAGGCCCAACCCTGTGTTCCAGCCGACCGCCTTCGGCGGCGGCTGAACACCACCTTAGGGGTCGTAACGAAATAACTTGATCATTAACTCGGTTTGTCCGATCCTGGCGGCATGGGATCCGAGCAGGAGATCCGCGCAAAGTACCGCGCGCTTTTGCCCGCGATGGACGAGCGCCACCGGCGGATGTGGGCCGGGGCTGAGGCCCGGGCTCTGGGGCGGGGTGGGATCGCGGTGGTCGCTCGTGCGATCGGGCTGGCACGCAATACGATTGTTCGAGGGCTTGCGGAGCTGGCTCAGAAGAAGACCCTGGACCCCTCCCGGGTTCGACGCTCGGGGGCCGGGCGGAAGCGGACGACCGTGCTGGTGCCCGGACTGACGACGGCGTTGGAGGATCTGGTGGAACCGGTGACGCGAGGGGATCCGGAGTCGCCGCTGCGCTGGACCTGCAAGAGCACGCGTCGCCTGGCCGAGGAATTGAACGCGCAGGGCTATGAGGTCAGCCACACGTTGGTGGCGGGACTGCTGCATGACCTGGAATACAGCCTGCAGGCCAACCGCAAGACGCTGGAGGGGGCCAGTCATCCCGATCGGAATGCGCAGTTCGAGCACATCAACGAGGCGGTCACGACCCAGTTGAAGCGCGGCCAGCCGGCGATCTCGGTGGACACCAAGAAGAAGGAACTGGTGGGGCGGTTCAAGAATGGCGGGCGAGCGTGGCGCCCCCAGGGGAACCCGGAGCAGGTGAAGGTTCATGACTTCCTGGATCCCGCCAAGGGCAAGGCCATCCCCTATGGCGTGTACGATCTCGGTCGAAACCTGGGCTGGGTCAGTGTGGGGGTGGACCACGACACCGCCGCATTCGCCGTGGCCACCATCCGACGCTGGTGGCGCGAACTGGGGCGCAAGCATTACCCGCGCGCCAAGTCGCTCCTCATCACCGCCGATCGTGGCGGGAGCAACGGGTCCCGCCTGCGACTCTGGAAGTGGGAACTCCAGAAACTGGCTCGGCAGACGGGGCTGATCATCTCGGTCTGCCATCTCCCGCCGGGGACCAGCAAGTGGAACAAGATCGAGCATCGTCTCTTCTCATTCATTTCGCAGAATTGGCGAGGTCAGCCGCTGCTCAATCATGCGGCCATCGTCAGCCTCATCGCGGGGACCCGAACCAAGGCGGGCCTCAAGGTTCGTTGCGTGCTGGACACCCACAAATACCCCAAGGACCTGAAACTCACGGCGCAACAGATGACCACCATCAACCTCAAACCCAACCCGTTTCACGGTGATTGGAACTATGTGATCGCTCCTCACCGAAACACTAAATAGTCAACTAATTGTTTTACAGACCCTTAGCCGGGTCTGTCTGGCAGCGGACGGAGCGCAGTCGAGGGTGATAGGTTGGGATGGTTACGCCCCCGAGGAGGTGCAAGTCCTGGATGCCACGAATCAAGGGAATGCCCGGACCGTATCGGTTCTTCTTCACGAGCTTCGACTGCAACGAACCTCCACACGTGCACGTCGAGCGCGAGAACGCGACCTGCAAGTTCTGGCTCGAGCCAGTCGGACTTGCCCGCAGCCACGGCTTCGGCGCGCGGGAGTTGAGCAAGATGCGACGGATCATTGTAGCCCACCGCGCCACGATATTGGAGGCATGGCATGAGCACTGCGGCTGAGTTTACCAGCGACCCACTGATCCAGGATGTGCGCGTCACGGCGAACGAGATCATCGCGCATCTGGCCGATGGGCGGGTGATCAGCGTTCCACTTGCGTGGTCTTGGCGGCTGTCGGACGCGACGCCCAAGCAGCGGGCCAACTTCCGTCTCGTCGGCGCTGGGCAAGGGGTCCATTGGCCTGACGTGGACGAGGACATCAGCGTGGAGGGAATGCTGCATGGTATCCCGGCAGGCCGCCCGAGATCGAGGCGTTCACCCACCGTCGCTGGGGTCGTCCGCGGCCGTATGCCGTCTAACAGGCGCATGCAGCCGACGCGCAAAAAGCATGCGCGCGGCTGATGCGCGGCGTTAGGCAGCGCATGCCCACGTGCCGGCTGCTAGCGCGTGGTGCTCTGAAACCGGCATTCGCCGCAGCACGTATGGGTGCTCTTCACTCTTGTCATCTCAGTGGCGGGAGATGACACTACTCGAGCTAGGAGAACCCCGTCATGACCACAAGGCCCATCACCAGCGAAGCGAGCGCCGACTCCATACAGATGTACGCCAGGACCGCCGGAGTCTTGGGCCTCATCTCGATCGTGGCCGGCGGGTTTGGCGAGGCCTACGTCCCGGCTGCACTCGTGGTGTCGCAGGATGCCGCGGCGACGGCAGCGAAGATCATAACGTCCGAGTCGCTGTTTCGCTGGGGCTTCACTGCGTATCTCGTCGAGGCCCTTTGTGACGCAGGGCTCACGCTGCTGTTCTATCTATTGCTTCGGGCGGTTCGAAAGGACCTTGCCTTGCTCGCCGTTTTCTTCCGGCTCATCGGGACGGCGGGTTTCGCGATGGCCCAGACCTTCTATTTTGCGGCATTGCCCATCGTCGGAGGCGCTGATCAGCTGAGGGCGTTTTCGCCCGAGCAGTTGCATGCTCTTGCGTTGCTGTCGCTCAAGGTGAGCGGATATGGCCAGTCCGTGTTCACCATGTTCTATGGAGTCGGTTCGGTTCTCCTTGGCTATCTGATGTACCGATCGGGCTTTCTGCCCAAATTCATCGGAATTCTCTTGGCGCTGAGTGGTGTCGGGTTCGTGGCCAAGACCTTCACGTGGGCCCTGGCACCGTCGTACTCATCACCCCTGCTGCTCATGCCGGCGGGTGTCGCCGCGCTGGCACTGACTGGCTGGCTGCTCGTCAAGGGAGTCGACGCCGCGAAATGGAAGGAGAAAGTGGCGCTCGCGGAATCTCGTTAGCCGTGTCGACGAAAGGGCGCTGCCTAACAACGGCATGCAGCGGACGGCGCTGCGCGCCGCCGCTGATGCCGAGCGTTGGGCGGATTCTGCGGGAAGGGTGGCAGTCTCTGGCCGAAGGGAGTGTCGCTTCCGTGAAGCATGATTCTGGTCGAGTCCCGCCCTGGCCCATGGAGGGATTGCGGCGACGCTTACTCGAGGGCGACACGCTTCATCTGCTCACGCGACCCAAGCAGACCTCCAAGACCTACGACGTCCGCGAGATTGGGCTCGAGGATTTGGCCCAAGACGTCGTGATCGCCGCGTTCGGCCCGGGGTCCGTCGTGACGCGTCGCGCGATCGGGGATACGCTCGGCGTACGAAGTGCCTCCTTCCCGGGGAGAGCGATGCCGGATATTGCCGTGCGCCACGCGGGAAAGCTCCACGTTCTCGAATTGAAGTCCAGTCGAGTCGACTACAGCCGATTCGACAATGTGTTCGACAGCGCCCCCTTCAAGAAATTCCTGAGCGGCGTCGGAGATGCCGGGCGGATACCTTGGGAGGTTGAGCAGGATCTCATCAAGCTCAGTCTTTATCCCCGGCTCTCCGAAGACGTGGGCAGTTGCGTGCTTCTCATGGTAGATGCGTATGAAGGGCCCGGCCGATCCTGGACCGCTGCCTTTGGGAGTCCGGCGGTTTTCCGAGAAACGATGCGGACGCAACTGGTGCAGGGCTGGGCGGACACGCTGTTACGCACGACGATGATTGAAAGCTTGGCGATCGGAGCCGCGAAGGCAAGGCTCATCACATGCGTCGTCCCGCCTTGGACGCGATGATGCATTCTTTCCTCAGCCTTCGCGGTTGTACCGCCCAACAACGCGATGCACCCGCCGGCCCGCGCGGGGCGCGGCCCGCGGGTGAGCGCGAGCGTTCGACGTAAGGAGAACATTTATGCACCCTCAACGCTTCTGGACATGTGCAGGCTTGTTTATGGCGGTCGCTTTCGTGTCACTAATTCCTGGTCGGGTCTGGGCTCATTGCGACTCGCTGGAAGGTCCGGTGGTTCAAGACGCTCGCTTGGCTCTTGAGAAGGGTGATCCCACTCCGGTTCTCAAGTGGGTAAACAAAGAACACGAAAACGACATTCGGGGTGCCTTCAAGCAGACGATGGCTGTGCGGGGGAAAGGTGGTGATGCCAAAGCCCTCGCCGATCGCTTTTTCTTTGAGACACTCGTGCGCATTCACCGGGCCGGCGAAGGAGAAGCATTCACGGGGCTGAAACCCGCCAGCGACGTAGACCCCGGTATCGCGGCAGCCGATAAGGCTCTGCAGGCTGGCTCAGCGAATGAACTGGCTAAGCACATGTCAGCCGCTGTCGCCGAGGGCATACAAAAGCGCTTCGCAGTCGCGGTGGAAAAGAAGAAGCACGTAGCAGACAGCGTCGAGGCAGGCCGAGAATACGTTGAGGCGTATGTCAATTACATTCACTTCGTGGAGAGCGTCAACCGGCTTGCCTCCCATGGCGCTTCACATCTGCACCATGAAGCGGACGCCCATGCGGAGTAGTGACGTCGCTTACGTCGAACAAGCGGTTACAGCGGACGCGCCTCGCTCCGCTCGGCGCGCCGCTGAACCGCCGCGTTAGGCCACACACATGAGCGAATCACCTCGCCAATCGTGGGTACGTGCGGCCGTCTTCCTTGGTATCGGGTACGCCCTCGTCGGCATCGTGTTCGCGCTACCCGCCACTCACGTGCACGCGTGGCGCCTGGCGGCGTGGGTAGTGAGCACCATTGGATACGCGGCTCACCTTGCGTACGAGCGCTTTCGGCTGCAGAACTCGCCTGCTCGGGCCGCCCTACACGTCGCCGTCGCCGTTGCGCTTGGAGCATTCGGGCTTGCGGCTGGCGCAAACATCCATTCACTGTTTACCGGATCGACCAATCAGCACCGACAGCTCCTGCTTCTCTCGCTCGGGATCTGGCCGGTGATGACGGCCCTCCCAGCGTTTCTTGTCGCGCTCGGGACAAATGTGATTCTGGCGCGTGCGCTCGGAAGCGTGGGAAAGTAGCGGAGTGGTGCGTGTGGCCTAACAACCGGTTGCAGCGGACGGCGCTGTGCGGCGGCGATAAGCTCGGTGGTCTAGTGACGACAGTTCGTGACGTGAGTGCCGCCAGCTCGGTGGAGCCGTCTGGTGATCGTAGTTTGCCTCCTCGAACTCGACCGGGGCAGCGTATCCGAGCGGTTGCTCTGACCCCTGGTTCGACTCGACCCCTTGTGGTACGCGGGCCCTCCGCGGCCAAGGTGTTCAGCGCCCGCCGCGGGGCCGCGTGTCACAAGGGTCGAGTTGGTTTGGCCTGGAGGGATAGCTCATGGCGGCCCGATTCGATGACGCCCTTCGTGGATACGCGTACCCCGTGCACCGCCGCGACGGGTTCAAGTGCGTGTACTGTGGCCTGGATGGAAGCACCGACTTTTCGGCATGGCTCAGCCTGTCCTGGGATCATCTTCTCCCCAATGGTGATCCCCGACGCGATGATCACGAGTTCATCGTGACCGCCTGCCTGTTTTGCAACGTGGCCGACAACCAGTACTTCGCCAGAGCGCGTGAGCGCGGGATTTCCTTCGATGGAAAGACCCGCGCCGAGTTGGTGAGCCAGAGATTGCCGTACGTGGCGAAGACGCGGTCGGCGTACCGCGCGTTCTGGGATGAACGTGTGAGGCGCTCCGAGCGAGCGCCGCAACCGACCGATACCGAACCAGCATCCTAGCCCCGCGCATCTCCCGCCGGTCAGCTGCGCGACGCGTGGATTCCGGTCGCGATGAGCGGTATCACCTGAGGAGCGGATGCTTCTCCCTGCTCATCGAGCCGGTCCGCAGCACCTCTTCGATCTTGTACACGCCGAGCTTGCGGTTCTTGATGAAGCCGTTGAACGCCTTCTCCGCCAGTACGCCGTCCGACAGCATATCGGTCAGCCATTCGAGGGCGAGCAGCGGCGTGTATTGCGGGAGGGCGCAGCCCTTGTCCATGAGCCACTTGAGGTTCTTGTCCTCCTGCGACCCGATGCTGGGGGCCATGACGATGGGAATCCCCAGGGCCGAGTAGAACGACAGCTCGCTGGGCTTGGTCCACAGGATGTCGGTCTCGCGCATCAGCTGGTTGAAGCGCTCAAAATAGACGAACTTCTGATCCTCGCAGAGGACCGAGACCGCCCCGTCCCGGACCGACCCGAGGCCGATGTGGATCAGGAAGTCGCAGAACGCCCGCTCCACGGCGCGGTTCACGCCGGCCACCAGGTTCAGTCGGAAGCGCCCGTCCAGGATGCCTGGCGCGAGGCTCCGCGCCAGCATCTGCCCGATCTCGACCTGGGCGCCGGCGCCTCCCACCGCGAAGGTCAGCGTCACCGGCGCGGCGTCGCGCGAGGGCCGCGGTCTCGCGCCCAGCAGCTCCTCGACGGACCCCCCGAACACCGAGGTGAACCTGCCCTTGGGATCGAGACGTCCCAATCGCTCCACCAGGTCGCGTTTCAAGGTCTCCATCTGCGGCCCGCCGATGTTCTCGCGGGGGAGCGTGAACCCGGTGATGAAGATCCGCTCGTTCGGAACGCCGTATTGCAGCAGCCGCCGCATGACCCGCCCGCACGGCGCGAAGTACTTGATCCTGCTTTCCTTGGCCTTCGAAGCCACCCAGACGCGATTGAGGTCCGCATCGCAGATGACGCAGTAGATCGAATCGTGGCCGTAGTAGTCGGCCACCAGACACGGGGCGTAGAAGGTCGAGATCAACGGAAGATTGAGGGACCGGATCCTCGTGAGGAGCGATCGACCGAGGCCCTTGCGGATCAGGTGATCGACGATGTGGTTGTTGAGAGAGGGAAACGAGAGGTCGCGCAGCGGATAGAGCGGGGGGATCCGCAACAGTCCGTCCATCGCGGAGAACAGGGCGTTCCCCACGAGCGGCACCCCCCGGGCGCGCGACACGAATTCGTAGGACCGCGCCAGCCGCCGCCAGAACCGGACCTCGCTCTCGTCGGTCACGTCCGGCGTGCCGGCCGTGAGGGTGCCGCCCTCGGCCAGATAGGATAAAGCGTGCGCGGCCCGCTGATGCCCCAGGCCCATGTCGGCGGTCACGACCCAGGCGCGGAGTTTCTCGAGTGCCGTGGTCATGGCGCCCGACCGGGGCTACGGGCCGCCTCGAGACCCGCTACTTGGCGTAGGACGAGAGTTCTCATTTCCGCGCGGCCGAGTCTACACCCGGGCGGAAGCCCCCCGGGGCGCGTTCCCCGCCCCGCGGGACGCCCGCGAGCGAGAACCGGGGCCCGGCAAAATGTGCTACAAATGTCCCGGCCGCACGAACGAATGCAGGAGGGAGGCGAGCCATGCGCGACCCGGAGCCTGGGAACAGCAAGGCGCTCACGCGCCGTGATTTCTTCCGCCTCGGTGCCGCCGTCGGAGTCGGCTGCCTGGCCGGCGGCGCGGCTCCACCCACCAGCGCCGATCGGCCAACGGCGGATCCACCGGTCGCCGCCCCGGCGATGCCCACTCGCAACCTCGGTCGCACCCGACATGCGGTCGGGATCTTCAGTCTTGGCGGACAGGCCGCGATCGAGCGCCCCGACAACGCCGCCGTCGCGGTCGCGATCGTCGAGCGCGCGCTCGACCTCGGCGTCAACTACATCGACACGGCCGCGCGTTACGGAGGGGACGCGCGCTGGAGCCAGCGCTACATCGGCCAGGTCATGAAGCGCCGCCGCCGTGAAGCGTTCCTCACCAGCAAGACCCACGACCGCACCCGCGACGGTTCGCTGCGTCTCCTCGAAGAGTCCCTCCGCCTGCTCGAGACCGACCACCTCGACCTCTGGCAGATCCACAATCTCTCGCGCATGGAGCAGGTCGAGGAGATCTTCGCCAAGGGCGGCGCGATCGAGGCGCTCGAGCAGGCCCGCGCCGAGAAGAGCGTGCGTTTTCTGGGCGTCACCGGTCACGCCGATCCGGCCGTGCTGATGGAGGCGATCCGCCGGTTCGAGTTCGACACGCTGCTGCTGGCCCTCAACGCGGCGGACGCCCACCATCGGAGCTTCGCCGCGGAGCTGCTGCCGCTCGCGGTGGAGAAGCGGATGGGCGTGATCGGGATGAAGATCCCGGCGCGCGGCCGGCTGCTCGCGTCGCGGACGCCGCCGGAGGTCGATCGGCAGCGCGCACCCGAGCGACCCGCGACCTCGGGCGTCCTGACGATGAAGGAGGCGCTCTACTACGTGCTCTCGCTCCCGGTGAGCACTGTGATCATCGGCTGTGATTCGGTGGCCCAGCTCGAGGAAAACGTCGCCCTGGCGCGGTCGTTCACGCCGCTCAGCGATTCCGAGCGCGAGCGACTGACCGCCCGGACCGAGCCGATCGCACGGCAGGCGCTCTTCTTCCGCGACTGGTCGTAACCACCGCAGGGCGTGGGCGCGGCGCGCCCGATTCAGCGCTGCGTGGGCGCGGCGGCTCTCACGGCCGCCGCGGCGGGCGTCGCGCGGGCCGGGCGTCAGCGTGACGCCGGGGTCTCTGCTCTGGCCGCGGGCGTTCCGACGGCCGCCGCGGGCGCCCGGTCCTCCCGCCCGTACTCGCGCACCACGCGGTAGAGCGCGTCGCGCTGCACCGGGAGCCGGCCCGCTTCGCGGATGGCGTGCACCATCGCCTCTTCGGCGATCCCCACCGGGCTCGGGGCCAGGGCCGCGTGCGCGATCTTCTCCACCCCGATGGTGCCGTCCATGTCGCTGGCGCCGAACTGGAGCGCCATCGCGGCGGTGTCCTGCCCCAGCATCACCCAGTAACTCTTGACGTGCGGCACGTTGTCGAACACCAGGCGCGACACCGCGATGGTCTTCAAGTCCTCGATCGCCGACGCCTGGCGCCGCACCAGCCCGGTGACGCCGGGCTGGAACGCCAGCGGGATGAAGGCGAAGAAGCCGGGCGCGCGGTCCTCCAGCTCGCGCAGCAGGATCATGTGCTGCACGCGCTCGGCGCGCGTCTCGATGTGCCCGTAGAGCAGCGTCGCGTTCGAGGGGATGCCCATGCGGTGGGCGATCTCGTGGATCTCGAGCCAGCGCCGGCCGCCGATCTTCTGCTGGAACAGCTCGCGCCGCACGCGCTCGCTGAAGACCTCGGCCCCGCCGCCCGGCAGGGCGTCCAGGCCGGCCTCGCGCAGGCGCTCGAGCACCCACTCGGCCGGCTGCTTCGTGAGCCGGCAGAAGAAGTCGATCTCGACCGCGGTGTAGGCCTTCACACTCAGGTCCGGCTTCGCCTCCTTCACCCAGCGGACGACGTTCAGATAGTCCTCGAAGCGCCACTTGTTGTGCAGGCCGCCGACGATGTGGATCTCGGAGATCCCGGGGTCGACGTGGGCGACGATCTGCTCGCGCGTCATCGTGTAGGCGTCGGGTGCGGCGGCCTTCTTGGCGTAGTCGCAGAAGCGGCAGCTCAGCACGCAGACGTTGGTGGGGTTGAGCTGGCGGTTGACGGTGAAGTAGACGCGGTCCCCGTGCCGCTCGCGCGCGACGGCGCCCGCGAGCCGGCCCAGCTCGAGCAGCGGCGCGTCGAACAGGCGTACGCCGTCCTCCTGCGTGAGCCGGCCGCCGGCGACCAGGCGGTCGCGGGCCGCGGCGACGGCCGGGTCGCTCAATTCGAGGGCGGCGAGCGTGGCGTGCGAGGGCAGGATCACGGGTCCTCCAGCGGTGGTGCGAGCGCGGGCAGTATAGCGACCGCCCTTCACCGGGTCGAGTGCTGCAGCGCGCGGGGGGTGTGGCGGTACAGGGCTGGCGGCGCGCTTCACGCGGCGCGGGGCGATTCGCGGCGGCACGCGACACGTGGCGGGCCCGGGGCTCTCGGCGCATCGCTGGAGCCCGTCCCTGGCCGCGCCCTCTTCAGCCGCCGCCGAGCCTGTGGTAAGTGTCCGCCTTCGAACCGCCCGTGGAAGGAGGACCGATGGCCGTGGAACAGTCGCAACAGACGAAGCGCGGCGATACTCTCCTGCTCGCGTTCCTGGCGCTGGCGATGGTGGCGGTCGAGCTGGCGGTGAGCGGCCAGTACGGCTACTTCCGCGACGAGCTCTACTACCTCGCCTCGACCGACCACCTGGCGCTGGGCTACGTCGACCACCCGCCGCTCTCGATCGTCCTGCTCGCGCTCTCCCGCGCGCTGTTCGGACAGTCGCTGCTGGCACTGCGCCTGCTGCCGGCGCTGGCAGGAGGCGCCACGGTGTTCCTCGGCGGCCGGATCGCCCGGGAGTTCGGGGGTGGACGCTTCGCCCAGGCCGTCACCGCCCTGGGGCTCATGCTCACCGCGTACCTGGCGATCTTCCACTACTACTCGATGAACGCGTTCGACCTGCTGCTGTGGACGCTCACCGCCTACCTGCTGCTCCTGGCGCTCGGCCACGACCGGCCGCGGCTGTGGCTCGCGATCGGCCTGGTGCTCGGGCTCGCGGTGCTCAACAAGCTGAGCGGGCTGTGGCTCGGCGCCGGCATCGGCGTGGGACTCCTGCTCACGCGCGACCGGCGCGTGCTCGCGACGCGCTGGCCGTGGCTGGCGGCGGCGATCGTCGCGGCGCTCGTCGCGCCCTTCGTCGCCTGGCAGGTCCAGCACGGTTGGCCGACGGTCGAGTTCATGCGCAACGCGCGCGAGCAGAAGATGGTGGCGGTCGCCCCGCTCCAGTTCTTCGTCCAGCAGTCGTTCATGATGAACCCCTTCCAGGCGCCGATCTGGATCGCCGGGTTGCTGGCGCTGCTGCTGGCGCCGGGCTTTCGCCGCTGGCGCCTCTTCGCCGTGATCTGGCTCACGGTGGTGGCGATCCTGCTACTCGGGCGCGAGAGCAAGGCATCCTACCTGGCGCCCGCCTACCCGCCGCTGGTGGCCGCCGGCGCCGTGGTGTTCGAGCGCTTCATGGCGCGCCGCGGCTGGGGCTGGCTCAAGCCCGCGCTCATCGTCGTCATGCTCGCGGGTGGCGCGGTGCTGGTGCCGATCGCGATCCCGGTGCTGCCGCCCGAGGCCTTCATCCGCTACCAGGAGCGGCTCGGCATGCGGCCCCCCGCCGAGGAGCGGCTCCGACAGTCGGACCTGCCGCAGCAGTATGCGGACATGTTCGGGTGGGAGGAGATGGTGGCGACCGTCGCGCGTGTCTACCGGAGCCTGCCGCCAGCCGATCGCGCGAGCTGCCGGATCTTCGCCCAGAACTACGGCGAGGCGGGGGCGATCGACGTGCTCGGACCCCGCTACGGGCTCCCCAAGGCGCTCTCGGGCCACAACAGCTACTGGCTCTGGGGCCGCGGCACGAAGCCGCCCGACGTGTTCATCATCATCGGCGGCGACGATCGCGACAATCGCGGCTTCTTCGAGGAGGTCACGCCGGCCGACACGATCCGCAGCCGCTACGCGATGCCCTACGAGAACGACGTCCCGGTCTACATCGCGCGCAAGCCGCGGGTCTCGCTCGAAGCGGCGTGGCCGCGGTTGAGGATGTACATCTAGCCGCGCCCACTCGATCGCGACCGCAGCGGCCCGCGCGCCCCCGCGCCGGGATCAGAGGCTGAAGTAGTACGTCAGCTTGGCGAGGAAGATGTTGTCGGCCTCGGCCTCGAGCAGCCGGCGCGCGTTGCCCCCGAAGTTGAATTCTCCGCTGCCGTCCGAATCCGCGCGGTCCTGCGTCCACACCAGGAACAGCGTCGAGCCCGGCGAGTACTCCCAGCGCAGCACCGCGTTCCCGCGCAGCGACCTGAAGTTGAAGTCCGGCGGCTCGATGGTGAACGCCGCCGCGGGCCCGGGCCCGTCCGGGTCGACCGTGCCGGTCGCGGCGTCGAAGGTCGAGCCATTGCGCCCGTAGTGGTTGAACTCGTAGGTGCGGCCCCGGGCCAGCTCCTTGAAGTCCCCGTAGCTCGCCGACGAGATGAGCGGCTGGGCGTAAAGCTGCAGGCTCAAGGCGGGCGCGAACGACCAGTTGAGGCGGATACCGGCGGACACCGTGGTCTGGTCGAGGATGCCGAACACGTAGCGGTGACCGTACGTCGCCGTTGCGGTGGGGTCGGCGACCGTCGTGACATACTGCGCGTCCTCGTGGATCCGCTGGAGCTTGGGACCGATCTCGACACTGACGCTGCTCGCCGGCTTCATCTCGATCCCCGGGCTGACGTAGTAGTTCCACGACCCGGATCGCATGGACTCCTGGGCGAAGCCGCCGGCGTCGATGTAGTAGAAGCGCTTCTTCTGCCCGTCGGTGTCGAAGTAGGCGCCGAACTCGTAGCCGGGGCGCGACACGATCAACGGTCCGCCGCGCGTGGCGCGGTGGTTCAGCGTGCGCAGCAGGTGGTCCACCCAGTACTCGGAGCTGAAGTTGTTGTTGAACTCGGTGCTGCCCTTGAGGAACACCCCCGAGAGGTTGCTGTTGCCGCCGAAGTCCCAGGTCTGGAAGAGCGCCGCCAGCGCGTAGGCCGACTTCTTCAGCTTCCCCGGCTTGGTCCACCGGTAGCCGGCGCCGGCGTGCGTGTTGATGACGTCGGAGCGGGTCTGGAAGCCGAGGTCGTTCACCTCGAACCTGGGATTCATGAACCCGACCGCGGCGTTGGCGAAGGTGTTGCCCTTCTCCTTGTTGAGCCAGAGCCGGGTGCCGAAGCCGTCGAGCGAGGTGGCCGAGCTGTCCACGCCGAGATACGCCACGTCCGGACGCTGGAAGTAGTGCACGCCGTTCCGCTGCAGATCGATCATGCGCTGCCGGTTGCCCTCGACGTGCGAGAACGCGGACCAGCCCGACAGCACCCAGACCTTGCCCGGATCGAGGAAGATCCAGCCGTCGATGCCGCTCATCAACGCGTGGCGGTTGACGTCATCGCGGAGTCGCGGATCGTCGAACGAACGCGCGGCGAGCGTGGTCATCCATCCGAACCCCTGGCGGCTGTCGTGGAACTCCTTCTGGGTGCGAGCGACGCCGTAGTAGGAGAGCGGCTCCGTGTCGGCGTCCCAGCGCGTCGTGCCGGTCTGGAGCTTCGCCGTCTCGCGCCCGGTCAGGGCGTGCACCGTTCCCACGGTCCAACTGCCGAGCCGCCCGGTGATCTTGCCCGCGCCGAGGATGGTCGTGCCCTGGGGCTGGTCGGCGAAATCCGCCGTCGGCACCGACCCCTGCGGGCTGCGGCCGATACGGCGGGTGTAGAAGAACTTGGGGTCCGACCAGTTGAAGCCCCAGTAATCGCTCGCCCCCTGGTTGCCGAAGTTGAAGATGGTCGAGCCCTCGACGAAGAACGGCCGCTTCTCCTGGAAGAACGTCTCGACGTCGCTCAGGTTCACCACCGCCGGATCCACCTCGACCTGGCCGAAGTCGGGGTTGGCGGTGGCGTTGAGCGTGAGGTTGCTCCCCAGGCCCATGCGCAGGTCGGCGCCTCCGTCGGGCGAGTACTCCGAGCCGTCGTGAAAGGGATCGCCCGCGTCGTGGCGCAGGTACTCGGCCTTGGTCGTGACGTAGGGGAGCACCTCGACGTAGGGCCTGGCCCGCACCCCGTCGAGCCCGCGGAGAAGCGGGAAGCGGGAGACGAAGCCGCTTTCCTTGCGCGGCGTGAAGACCACGTAATCGGTCTCGCTCCGCCGCGGGACGGTGCGGCGGAAGTTGATGCCCCACACGTTGCTGCCCGAGCTCTGGAAGCGCATCTGCGAGAACGGGACCTTGATCTCGCAGGTCCAGCCCTGGGGGTCGCGGTGCGCCTTTCCCTGCCACACGCCGTCCCACGAGTCGTCGTCCCAGTTGTCGTTGAACAGCGTGCCGTCGCGCAGCACGCCCGCCGCGCTCACCACGAAGTAGTACCCGTTGCGTCCGTCGTGGAATGGATCGACGAACAGCGCGAACTCGTCGGACATGGCGTTGACGTCGCGGCGCGCGAGGCGGGCCACGATCGAGTCGGGATGCGAGTCGTGCATGCGCGCGCCAACGTAGAGCGCCTCGTCGTCGTAGGCCACCCGCACCTCGGTGCGCTCGCTCGGCGATCCGCCCTCGACGGGATCGCTCTGCGTGAAGCCGGTCACCGCACCCGGGAGCCGCCACACCGGCTCGGACAGCAGGCCATCGAGATCCACCGGGCTCTCGAGGCGGATCGCCTGCACCGGCGGGAGCGCGCGGGAGAGACTGTCGAGCCGGGCCTGCTCGGCGGGGGTCAGCGCGAGCAGCGCCGTGGCGAGGGTGGCAATCCACATGGCAGCCTCCGGGCGTCAGGATCCGCGGTCGGCGACACGACGGTTGGACCGCGGTGCGGGCGGAAGGGTTGGAGCCGGATACGTGGCCCGGCGCGCGAAAGATTCACCATCGCCCCGGGAAACGGCAGCGGAAACCCACGAGTGCTGGGTTTCGCCGGCCCGGCGCCCGAGGGGGGCGGGCGGGCGCCCGGCCCTCAGCCTTCCTGCAGCTCGCGGGCGAGTGCCGCGGCGACCTGCGCGTTGTGCCGCAGCAGGCCCAGGTTCGAGAACACGCTGCGCTCCTCGGTGAGCTCGCGCAGGCGCCCGAGCAGGAACGGCGTGACGTCGCGGCCGCGCACATCGCTCGCCGCCGCCTCGGCCAGCGCCGTCGCCAGCGCCGCGTCGTACTGCTCGCGCGGCAGCTCGTGCTCGACCGGGATGGGGTTCGCCACCACCACCCCACTGCCGATCCCGAGCTGGAAGTGGACCCGCACCGCGAGCGCCAGCTGGCCGAGGTCGTCGAAGCGGCGGTCCACCGGGAGCCCGCTGGACCGCCGGTAGAAGGCCGGGAACTCGTCGGTGCCGAAGCCCAGCACCGGCACCCCGAGGGTCTCGAGCATCTGCACCGTCCTCCCCAGGTCGAGGACCGCTTTGGCGCCGGCGCAGACCACCGCGATCGGGATCCGGGCGAGGGCCGCGAGATCCCCGGACACGTCCCCGCTCTGCTCCGAGCCGCGATGGACGCCGCCGATGCCCCCGGTGGCGAACACGCGAATGCCGACGCACGAGGCCACGAACGCGGTCGCCGCCACCGTGGTGGAGCCCGGCATCCCGCTCGCGACCACCGCCGCGAGATTGCTGAGGTTGACCTTGACGGTCCCGCGCGCGCCGCCCAGCTGCTCGAGCTGGGCGGCGGTGAGTCCCACGCGCACCCGCCCGTCGAGCACGCCGATCGTCGCCGGCACCGCGCCCCCCTCGCGCACGTCGGCCTCGAGCGTCTCGGCGGCGCGCAGGCCCGCGGGGGACGGCAGGCCGTGGGTGATGACGGTGGTCTCGAGCGCGACCACCGGCCCTCCCGCGGCCAGAGCCTCGGCCACCGGCTCGGCGATCACGATCCGTTCGTGCATGCGGCATCTCCCTTCTCCGGGGCGGCTCCCGGCGCGCCCGGCCTGCTTCCTAGGCTTCGGTCCCCGCGCCGAGCCACTCCCGGCGGCGACGGTCGGCCTCGGCCCGCGTCGCGCGCATCAACCCGCTCGCGCCCCAGTCCTCGAGCGCGAAGCTCACCGCGATCATACCCTGCTCGAGCGCCGTCTGGACCGCGCCGCCGGCGAGCGTGGCGGCGAGGAATCCGCCGGCGAAGGCGTCGCCCGCTCCGGTGGGGTCGCCGGTGAGCCGAGGCACGGGCGGCCACTCGACGAAGCGGTCGGCCAGCGCGTCGTAGAGCACGCCGCCGCGCGCCCCCCGCTTGAACGCGACGAAGCGCAGCCGCCCGCCCGCCAGCCGTCGGAGCGCGGGGCGCGGGTCGCTCGCGACGCCGTCGAGCCGCAGCTCGTCCTCGCTCACGAACAGCGCGTCCACCTGGGCGAGCACCGCGCGCCACGCGCCGAGGTTGTCCTCGCTCAGCGGCTCGTGCGGATCGAGCGAGAGCGCCGCGTCGCGCCGCGGCGCCAGCGCCTCCACCAGCGCGCGCTGGCGCGCGAACGGCATCGGCGCCAGGTGGAACGCGCGCGCGGCGAGGACGGGCGGCGGCAGATCGCCGGGCGCGGGCGAGACCTCGTCGTGGGTGGGGCCGCCGAGTTGGTGCAGGATGCGGCGGCCGTGGGGCTCGTAGAGCAGCCACACCCGTGTGCCTGGGCGGTCGAGCACGCGGACCCCCGCGAGGTCGATTCCCCGCTCGGCGAGCGCGTCGAGTGCGGCGAGCGGGTAGTCCTCCCCGCGCACGCTCGCCACCCCCACCTGCGCCCCCCACAGCGCCGCCGCGAGCGAGGTGTAGAGCGCCGCACCCCCGGCCTCGCCCATGCGCGTGCGCCCGTCCGGAAAGACGATGTCGTCCACCAGCAGATTGCCGATCACCGCCAGGTCGAGGCTCATGCCCTTGCGTGCCGCCGCAGCGCGCGCCCCGCGCCGCGCGCACGGCGCCGATCGTGGGACCCGGGGCCCGGCGCCACGAGGCCTCCGCCACGGATCGGCCGCGGAGCCGCGGGGGTGTATCCCCCGGCGCGCCCGATCACGCCGGGGGCTCGAGACCGGCGAAGGCCCGCGCCAGTGCGGCCACCCGCGCGGGATCGAGCGGCTCCGCCCAGTGCCCGCCCCGCTTGGCCGCGGAGCCCACGATGAACCCGTCGGCCGCCGCGTAGCGTGCCAGGTTCTTGGGACTGATCCCCGAGCCCACCAGGGTCGGCACCCCGACCGCGCCACTCACCGCCTCGACGTCCGCCCGATCGGCCTCGCGACCGGTCGCGATCCCGGTGACGATCACGCCGTCGGCGAGGGCGAACTCCGCCGCGCGCGCGGTCTCGACCAGGTCGAGGTCCGCGGTGATGGCGTGGGACGCGTGCTTCTTCTTCACGTCGGCGAACACCTTCACCAGGTCGGCGCCGATCGCCCGGCGATAACGGAGCAGCGGCCCGGCGCACGCCTCGAGCAGGCCCTCGTCGGCGACGTGGGCGAAGACGAAGGCTTCGACGCGCACGAAAACCGCGCCGCAGGCGAGCGCAACGGCCAGCGCCTCGCGGTTGGCGCCGGCCAGCACCTGGACGCCGAGCGGAAGCGGCACCTCGCGGCGCACCTCGCGCCCGACCGCCGCCATCGCCGCCACCGTCTCGGGGCCGGCCACACCCGCCAGGTAGGGCCGGTCGTGCATGTTCTCGATCATCAGCGCGTGAAAACCCGCGTCGCGGTAGAGCCGCGCCTCGGACACCGCGCGCTCGATGGTCCCCTCGAGCGGCTCGAGCTGCCGCGGGCTGCCCGGAAGCGCGCCCAGGTGGAGCATGCCGATCAACGCGCGGGGGGCCCCGAACAGCGCGGCGGTGACGGTCGGCGTGGCCATGGGCCCGACGCTATTCCTTTCCCCACCACGCGTCCACGGCGCGCACCACCTCGGGCAGGTTGTCCACCGGATCGGGATAGCCGGTCTTCCAGGTGGCGTCGATCCCGAGCGGGCCGGTGCACGCCAGCCACGCGCCGCGCGTCTCGGTTGCCGCGGGCACCACGTCGCGGGCGCAATCGAAACGGGTGAAGATGCCCCACAACAGCAGCGCGTCATCCTCGAGCGGGACGTCCTCGCTCACCGCGACGACCAGCCGCACCGCGGCGTACTCGGGGCGCCGCACCAGCCGCTCGACCACCTCGCGCCCGGCCGACGCGCCCGTCGCGGCTCCCGCGGCCGCCGGCGCGGGCTCCGCGGCCGCCGCGCGTCCCGCGCCGACCGCGCCCGCCACCTGCACCACCAGCATCCCGCCCCACGCCAGCCGGTGGGCGCGGATCCGTCCGTCGAACGCGCGGGGGTCGGCCACCGCGCGCGGCGGCTCGGGTGCTACGGACCCGGGCTTCGCCTGCGCATCGAGCACCATCTTGCTGCCGAGATTCATGGTGTAGGAGGTGAAATCGAGGGTGTCGAGCGGCACCCCGGGGATCAGCAGGAAGTCCTCCGCCGGATCGAAGTGACGCGCCACCGCCTCGAACACCGCGGCGCGGTCGCGCGGATTCACCCCCTCGTCCACCAGGATGATCGCCTTGGTGAGCGAAAGCTGCCCGGTGCCGAGCAGGCCGAGCGCGGTCTTCATCGCTTCCTTGGCAAAGCGGTTCTCGACCGCCACCACCAGCAGGTTGTGGAAGCCGGCCTCGAAGTACGCCCACAGGGCCACGATCTCGGGGTGCAGCACCTTGAGGAGGCCGGTGAACATCTCCTGCACCGCCTCGCCGATGAACTTGTCCTCCTGCGGGGGCTTGCCCACCACGCTCGCCTGGTAGATCGCCCGGGGGCGATGGGTGACCCGCTTCACGCGCAGGAGCGGAAACGGCGCGGCCTGCGAATAGTGGCCGAAGTGGTCGCCGAAGGGACCCTCGCGGTGGCGCTCGCCCGCCGGCACCACGCCTTCGATCACGAAGTCGGCGTCGGCCGGCACCCGCAGTCCGATCGAGCGCCCGCGGGCGAGGCGGGTGGGCGCGCCACGCAGGAACCCGGCGAACGCCAGCTCGTCTAGACCTTCGGGCAGCGGCGCCGCCGCGGCGAGCAGCGTGGCGGGATCGGCGCCCACCGCCACCGCGACCTCCAGCCCGCGGCCGCGCTTCTCCGCGGTGTGGAAGTGGAAGCCGCCACCCTTGCCGATCTGCCAGTGCATGCCGGTGGTGCGCGCGTCGTAGAGGTGCATGCGGTAGATCCCGAGATTGCGCCGGCCGTCGTCCGGATGCTCGGTGAGCACCAGGCCGAAGGTGACGAACCGCCCGCCGTCGCCCGGCCACAGCTGGAGGTTGGGCAGCGTCGAAAGGTCGGCGCCGAGGCTCAGCGCCTGGGCCGGGCCCCTGTCCACCAGCCGCGGCGGCATCGCCAGCACGCGCCGGGCACTCGCGCGCAGATTCCAGAGATCGCCGAGGCGGCGCGGCGGCAGCGCGTGCGCCAGCGCTTCGAGCTCGGCGCCCACCGCGGCCGGGGTGCGCCCCAGCGCCCGCTCGATCCGCCGGCGCGCCGCGAGCACGTTCACCGCCAGCGGAAAGCGCGCGCCGCGCACCTTCTCGAACAGCAGGGCCGGCCCTTCCGCCCGCGCTTCGCGGCTGGCGATCTCGGTGACCTCGTAGGCCCAGTCCACCTCGCGCCGCACGCGCTTGAGGTCGCCGCGCCGCTCGAGGTCGGCGAGGAAATCGCCGAGGCTACGGAATCCGCTCACGCCGCCCCGGATGGCCGCCGGCCGCGGCTGGCGCCTGAGCCGCGCGGCGCGGCTGGGGCGGGACGGATTCGGCTGGCACCGGCGGCGCGCGGCGCGGCGCCGCGCACGCCTCGGAAGCCGGCGAAGCGTCCCGCCCGCATGCGCGGGAGGGCGGAGGCGCGCGCGCGAGTCGGCCCGCGCCGGCTCATTCCAGCTCCGCTTCGCGCCAGCCGGGGCCGGAGGCCTCGCCCAGAACGCCGAGGATCTTGTCGGTGAAGCCCGTCACCAGCTGGTCGACGCTCTCGGGGTTGCGGTAGGAGGGCGGCGAGATCGGCATCACCACCACGCCCTCGCGGGCGAGGCGCAGCAGGCCCTCGAGCGCGATCGAGGACAGCGGGGTCTCGCGGACGCATACCACCATCCGCATGCGCTCCTTGATCGCCACCGCCGCGGCGCGGGTGATCAGCGTGTCGGCGATGCCGGCCGCGATCTTGGCCACGGTCGAGATCGAGCAGGGCACGATGACGTAGGCGGCGTAGCGGTTGGAGCCGGAGGCGAAGGGTGCCGCGAGATCGTTGTCGAGGAACACCTTCTTCACGTGGGCCTCGAGGTCCGAGACCTTGAGCCCGGTCTCGGCGTGCAGCACCTGGCGCCCCCAGTCGGAAAGCACCAGGTACTTCTCGCCGGGGCAGCGCTTCACCAGGTCCACGCCGTAGGCGCTCCCCGAGGCACCGGTCATGCCGATGAGGTAGCGCGCCACCTCAGAATCCCCCGGGCACGCGAGCGAACAGCATCAACGCGAGCGCGGCGAATCCCACCGCGACGTTGGCCTTGAAGAAGGCGAGGTCCACGTTCGCGGCCCACTTCACCTCGAAGAAGAGGAGGGTGGCAACCGCCCCGGCGGACAGGCCGATCCCGAGCGGGACCCACGACGGCCAGTTCCCGATCGCATGGATCCGCGCGCCCCCCGCGAGCACGGCCGCGGCGAGCAGGAGCGGAAAGCCCAGGACGTGCAGCCCCGCCGAGACCGCCAGCGCGCGGCGGCGGCCGAGCCAAACCACCATCGAATGGAGGCCGTGCGCGCGGTCGAAGGACTCGTCGAGCGTGGCGTAGATGATATCGAAGCCCGCCACCCAGCAGAGGGCGAAGCCCGCGAGCGCGAGCGCGGCCCCGGGAGCGCCCAGATCCGGGTGCGCCGCGGCGTAGCCGGCGAGCGGCGCCAGCGCCAGCGCCGCGCCCACGCCGAAGTGACACAGCGGCGTCACGCGCTTGAGGTACGGATAGCCCACGAACACCGCGAGCGGGATCCACGACACGCGCAGGTACCACGCGCCGAGCAGGGCGCACGCCACCAGGTAGGCCGCCGTGCTGCCCGCCAGCAGCGCCGTCGCCTCGGCCAGCTTCATGCGGCCCGCCGGCAGCTCGCGCACGCGGGTGCGCGGGTTGAGCGCGTCGAGCTCGCGGTCGATGAGACGGTTGAGTGCCAGCGCGGCGGTGCGCGCGCCCACTGCGGCGACCGCGATGAGCAGCCAGCGCGACGTGGGGAGCGGCGGACCCGGAGCGCTGAAGCTGCCCGCCACGAGCAGCGGCAGCGAGAACAGCGTGTGCTCGAAGCGCACGAACGAGGCATACGTTCGCAGGCGCTCGGAGGGGCTCAGGATGGCGGAGGCGTTGGACATGGCGGGCTCGCGCGCCGAAGGGACGGGTCCGCCCCGGCGGTCGCGGGCAGCAGAGACTAGGCGGCGCGGCGGCCGGCGTCGAGGGATTTCGCAGGCGGCGCGGGCGCGCCGAAGGTCGCACGCCAATCGGGTGCGGATCGCGTGCCCCGCGCCGGGCGGGGCGGGCGGGCGGGATGGACTCGGCGCGCCGGAGCGCGGCGCGCCCGACCGCTCAGGGCTGTGGGGGCTGCGCCGTCCGGGCGTCCTCGTCGAGGATCTCGCGAATGCGCTTCTCGTCGGGCGGGAGCAGACCGATGAACTCGAGCCCGACGCGCGTGATGTCGGACTCGCCCTCGACCGCGCCGACCCACGCCACGCGGGCCGAGAGCTGCAGCGGCTGCCGGCGACCCCGGGGCAGGATCTGCGCGTTGACGAGATCGCCCGGCTCGAGCCCGTAAGCGCTCTTGATCTCTCCGTGCTGGAAGCGCAGCCCGATGCCGAGCGGGGACAGGTCAGCGATGACACCGACCAGCGGCGAGGCGTGCGATCCGGAGCCCAGCAACAGCACCACGCGGTTCTGCGGCGAAACCGAGAGCCGCAGTTCGCGCCGGCGGTCGACCCGCGGCTCGGCGCCCGGAGGCAACGGCTTCCGGGTCGAGCGCGAGGCGTGGGGGCCGACGCGGGCCGTGCCGTTGGGGGAGGCCAGGTGCCCGGGTGGCGGCGTGGATGCCTCCGCGGCCGGGGCGACACCGGCCGTGCGCTGGCCCGACGACGTCGGGAGGCCGAGCGCCTCGGCGAAGTCGAGGTCGAAGGCCAGGCACTCGGCCGGCTGTTCGGGCAACAGCCTCACACGTGCGCCCGGCGAGGGCGGGAACAGCACCACGTCTCGCTCCGCCGCGATGCCCTGCTCCGTCCAGGTACCATCGGCGGCCTCGAAATGCCAGCGCAGCGAACCGTAGACCACGATCCAGAACATGCCGGCGGAGGCATCGATCACGCGCGGGTCGAGCCCCAGACTCTCGAGCGCGCACGCCTCGGCCGCGCCCGCAAACACGTCCGCGGGAAGCCCGACCAGCGCGCCGTTCGAGAGCGCCGATCTCGCGGCCGAGGCGGAGGTCACGGGGGCGGACCGCGCCAGCGCGCGAAACCACTGGTGCAGGGCCACGTATCGGCGGGCCTGAACGGATTCGGCGGTGTGCATCTCGTCGAGACGCTTTTGCGCCGCGAGGGCGCGGAGCAGGTCGCCGTTGCCGATCGCGATCGGCAGCAGCCGCTCGCACTGGTGCATGGCGAGATTGATGTGATTGGTCCGCAAGTAGAGCGCGGTGAGCAGCGCCCGCGGGGCGAGTGCGTGCGGCTGGCGATCCACGTCACGGCGGACCATCCGGATGCACTCCTGCCAATCGCCGCGCCGAAAGGCGTCGACGGCCTCGTGCCAGGAATCGGCTGCGCCACTCACGAACCGCGCACTCCTCTCCAAGCCCAGCGAAACGTAGCGGAGGCGGGGACCGCCTCCGATCGGGCTCATGGAGTCATCGGCACGAAGGACCCCGGGCTGGATACCAATTCGAGGCCCCGCAAGCCGTTGCGGTTCTCGATCCGCGGCGCTTCCCCGACCGACAAGGTAGCGGAGGTGGGCTCGCTTTGGCCGACCGGCCCCCGATAGCGATCAACCTCGACGAACCCGGCCATCCGCTCCTTGCCTGTCGTGGTTCGAGGCCTTGCGACCTCGCCCGGGCTCCATCGCAACCCGCGGGCCAGCGGGCCCGCGGCGCACGCGGTTCCCCCGAACTCGTTGGGCACAGAGTCGCTTCGCCCGCGGCGCGGAACGGGACAGCGGGACGCGACGCAGTGCGACACCGTCCACCTCGTGGGCAATGGCGACGCATGCTCGACGCGGCAAGCGCCCGCCCCGTCGCGGCCTGCAACCGGCGCAACCGCTGATCCGGCCGGCGGTCATGGCGTTGCCAGTGCGCCCCACCAGGGTGTCCCGATTTGCTTCTTGACCCGCTGCACGCGTGTGCACTATCCTCACGTGGTGCCAGGTCCCTGCACGGACCCCAAGCGGAAGGAACCAGTCTCATGCTGAACGATCGGGCGCGTCAGATTCTCGCCTTCATCCAGCGTTCCACGCGCGACAAGGGCTACCCTCCCACGATCCGCGAGATCGGCCAGGAGTTCGGGATCTCCTCCACGAACGGTGTGCGCTACCACCTGAACCTGCTCGAAAAAGCCGGGCACTTGAGGCGCAGTGGCAAGATCTCGCGGGGCATCGGTCCGGCCCGCGAGCGCATGCCGGCCGGGGGCATTCCGATCCTGGGCCGCGTGGCTGCCGGCCAACCCGTGCTCGCCGAAGAGAGCCTCGAAGGTCGACTCGAGCTGGACCAGATCTTCGACGCCGGCAGCGGCATGTTCGCCCTGAAGATCCGCGGCGACAGCATGGTCGACGCGGGCATCCTCGAGGGCGACTACGTCATCGTCCGCCAGCAGCCGCAGGCCAACGCCGGCGAGATCGTGGTCGGCCTGCTCGGGACCGAGGCCACCGTGAAGTACTACCAGCCGCGGCGCTCGCACATCGAGCTGGTGGCGGCCAATCCGAAGTACGATCCGATTCTCGTCACCGAGGAATCGGAATTCAGCATTCTGGGCGTGGTGAGGGGCGTGGTTCGCACCGTCGGTCGCTGACCGGCATCGAAATCCGCATCGAGGGGAATTTCACGGGAGCTTTGGCTCCCGTTTTTGAGGCCGCACTGCTGCACATTTGTTCAATCATCCCCGCAGGGAGGTGGAACCGTGGATCGTCAACTGGCTCCGGAGGTGCGTGAGGCGCTGTTGGGTCGGTGGGAGCCCCTGTATCGCAGCCAGCTTCACTATCTCGTCACCTGGAGCACGCGAGGGCGGCGGCCGGTGCTGAAGGACCGCCACGTGCGTTCCCTCCAGCAGCTGGTGCGTCAGGCGTCGGATGAGCGGGGATACACGCTGGTGGATGTGATGGTGGCCGCCGATCACGTGCACGTGCTCCTCGCGCTCAAGCCGTCACAGAGCGTCGCGACGGCGGTCCGCGAACTCAAGGGTCGCTCGGGTCTGGAGCTGCTGGCCCTACATCCCGAGTTGCGCGTTTGGCTGCGCGGGAATCTGGTCTGGGACGAGCGCTACGCCGTCGAGACCGTCAGCACCGCCCGGATCGAACGCGTGCGCGAGCGGCTGCGGGCGCTGCACGCCCCGCCGGACGAACTTGCCGCGGCGAGCTGAGGGCGCGAGCCGGCGGCCGGCCCGTCCGGTTGGCCGCCGGCACCGCGATCAGCAACGACCGAGCGACGATCCCGAGGAGCCGACCGCGCACCGCGGCCCACTCGGCACTCCGTGACGGCGCCTAGCCGCGCTCCACCTGCGCGGGCACCGCTTCCGGCACGCGCCGCGACGCCATGGCCGAGGCGACCAGCACGAACAGCGCTCCCAGCCACTGCGCCGGCCGCAGCCCTTCGCCGAGCAGTGCAGCGGCCGACACCACCGCCACGACCGGCTCTAGGGTGGCGACGATCCCCGCTTCGGCCGCCGGCAGGCGACGCAGGCCGGCGTAGAAGAACGCGAACGGCACCAGCGTCGAGAACACGCCGAGTGCCGCGAACAGCCACCACAGCGACGCCTCGTAGCCCGCGGCGAGAATCCGGGACGGCGGAGTGACCACCGCCCAGAACAGGCCCGCGATGAGAAAAGTGTGGAAGAGCACCGTCTCCGGCGCGTAGCGCGCCAGACCGCGTTTCGAGAACACGATGTAGAAGGCGAAGGCGAAGGCCGAGCTGAACCCGATCAGCCAGTCGCGCGGCCGGGCGTGCAGGGCGGCGGGGTTCACGTTGGCGACCAGCAGGGCGGTGCCGACCAGCGCCAGCAGGACGGCGGCAAGCGTGGCGCGGCCGATCGCGGCCCCACGCAGCGCGTCGTAGAGGACGATCAGCGACGGAGCGAGGTACTGGAGCAGGATCGCCAGCCCCACGCCCAGCACGGAGATCGTGTAGTAGTACGTGCCCTGGATCGTGGCCACGCCGAAGAGGCCCAGCACCAGAAAGTAGCCCCAGTCGGCGCGCCTCACCCGCAGCGCGCGCGGATTCCTCCACGCCAGCCACGCGCCGAGCAGCGCCACCGCAATCAGCAGCCGCAGCTCGACCACCGTCAGGGCAGGCACATGGCGGTCGCGGAAGACGAAGCGCGCGAGTGTCGCGCTCGTGCCCCAAAAGAACGTGGCCGCGAAGACCAGCCAGCGGCCGCGGGCCGCGTCGCCGCCGCGCGAAGGCGCCGGCGGCGAAGACCCCGCCGGGGATGCCGGCGTGGCGGACGCCGGCCCGCGCGCCGCGCCGCCGGTCTCCGCGTGGGCGCCCGCCGCCGACGCGGGCCTAGAGGAGCCGGCGCCGGACGAGTCGGTAGGTGCGCTCACGCGCGCCGCGCCTCATGGTGAGCGTGATGCGGGATCGCGGTGCTCCCTCCAGACGACGAGCGAGCGTGACGATGTCGAGCGCTCCCGCCCGCTCGCCGTCCACGGCCACGAGTTCGTCGCCTGCCGCGATGCCGGCGTCGTCCGCGGGCGAGTGCTCGACCACTGCGACCACCCGGGCCGCGCCGTCCCAGCGCTCGATCTGCAAGCCCACGTGCGAGTACTCGTAGGGCCTGTCGTCCCACCCCGGTGGCACCGCATCCAGCCAGATCACCCGATGGGCGTAGTCGATACCGAGGCGGAACTGCTTGAGGAAGTTGTAGCCGAGGAGCCCATCGACGGATTCGCCGACCGCCCGCGAGAGCACGCCCATCAGTTCGCTGCGAAGCACCGCTACGTCGATCTCCGACACCGTCACCTCGCCGCCGACCGCCGGCACCGCGAGGCGCGGAATGCGGACCATCCGCGCGTCCGAGGTTCCGATCAGCGTCGGTGCCGAGAGTCCGCGCATCGACGGCCACTGGTCGGCGTAACCGACGTGCGTCGCGAGCGCTTCCTCGAACAGCACGCTGCGGGTGGCCCCGGTGTCCACGATCAGTGTGAGGGACGCGCTCCAGCGGCTCGAATCGGGAGCGGACACGCGCGCTTCCACCAGCATCTTGCCATCGCCCACCATCCGGAACGGAACCGCCACAGCGTTTGCTCCGAGCGCGTCTCCGAGCGCACGGCGCGAGAGGCGGGCTCCCGCCTCCTCGTCGGGCGCGAGCGCCGGGTGCTCGGCGTCGGTGTGGTCGCGCTCCGTGCCGGGCGCGAGCGCCGGGTGCTCGGCATCGGCGCGGTCGCGATCCGCGTCGGGCTCCGCCGCCATTCCGCCCGGCGCGAGGACGAGCACGCGCTCGCGGTAGTCGATCCACACCACCCGGTCCTCGAGCGGACGCTGCCCGAGCAGTCCGAGGACCGGTCGGTCGGTGACACGGCGGACGATCTCGCCGTCGAAGGTCAGCACCGGCGAGACCCGCGAGAATTCGATCGGGCCGATCCGTAACTCCGGCAGTGGGCGGGCGGCGAGTCTGACTCCGGCCGGTTCCTCGGTGCTGTCGGCGATCCCAAGCACGCGGGCCAGCCGGGTGTCGAGCGCGAGGTAGCCCGCCCCGGTGTCGAGCGCCAGCAGCCCGGTCGTATCGCGCCCGGCCTCGCCCACGAATGCCGCGGGGATCAGCAGCACGCCTTCGACGTTCTCGAGCGGGATCAGCGCGGTGCCCTTCGGCCAGGGGATCTGCGACAGGGCGGGAAGGTCGTTGCGCGCGGAATCGGCATGCGGCTCGATGACCCGAGCCGTCCCGGCCTGGACCGGCTGGGGGTTCGCCGGGAGGAGGGTGAAGAGCGCGATTCCAATGAGGACCGCGAGCGGCGTCGCCTGGCGTCGGATCGATGCTGCATCCACCCGACCCGAGACTAAACGCACTAACATATTGTGTAACAATAAGTTAACTTGTTGTGTTTGCGGTCGAATCAGCCGCGCGCATGCTCGCGGGCGTGGGTGCGCTCGGATCCGAACTCGAGCGTCTCGGTGCCCCCGTCGAGCATCGTGCAGCGGCCGGAAAAATGGACCCCCTGCTCCATGACCACGCTCGTGGCAGCGATGTCGCCCTCGACTCTCGCACCGGACCTCATCTCGAGGACGCCGAGGGCGCGGACGTTTCCGACCACGCGACCCAGAATGAGAGCGTCCCGCACCTCGATATCGGCGCGCATCAGCCCGTGCTCGCCAATCTGCAGTCGCTCGCAGTTGAGGATGTCGCCCTCGAATTCACCTTCGATGCGCAGTGTGCCCGAGACCATCAGAGTGCCGCGCACGCTCGAGCCGAGGCCGATGATGGTATTGGGCGGCGGGATCTCCTCGCTCTTCTCGGGGCGAGACATGAACTTCATCATGGACGCAGCCTCCCTGGCGAATTGGGGAAACGCGAATCAAAGCACTCCCCAGGTCTCAAGCAGCCGCTCGAGATCCTCCTGTCCGTAGAACTCGAATTCCACTCGGCCTCCCTTCTTGCCCCGCTTGATGGCCACGTGGGTCCCGAATTTCCTCTCGAGCTTGGTTTCCCACTCGCCCAGGCCGGTCGCGGTCGCGGCCCGCGGGCGCGGGTGAATCCGGCGCAGACGGCGCTTGACGAAGGCCTCGGTGCGGCGGACGGAGAATCCCTTGGCCTGGATGTAGCGGGCCGCGGCCAGCTGGTCACCCGCCGAAGCTAGCCCGAGCAAGGCGCGAGCGTGACCGGCGCTCAATGTTCCACGTGAAACCATGTCCTGGACCTCGGGGGGAAGCCCAAGAAGCCGCAGGGAGTTGGTGATCGAGCTGCGTTGCTTTCCGACGCGACTCGACAGGCTGTCGTGGGTAAGGCCAACCTCTTTTATGAGAGCCTGATAGGCCTTCGACTCCTCGATCGGATTCAGGTTCTCGCGCTGGATATTCTCGATCAGGGCAAGTTCCATCATCTCCTTGTCGGGGACGTCGCGCACGACGGCGGGGATGGTCATGAGCCCGGCGATCCGCGCGGCCCGCAGCCGGCGCTCGCCCGCCACGAGCTGGTAACCGTCTGCGCCCTGGGTGCGGACGAGTATGGGCTGGAGCACGCCGCTGGACTTGATCGAATTGGCCAGTTCCTGGATCGCATCGTCATCGAACCGGGCTCGAGGCTGGAAGGGGTTCGCCCCGATCTCCTCGACGGGCAGCTCGCGGGGCCCAGCGGGCTGCCTGTCCATCGTCGTGGAGCTCGAGGTGCCACCGATGAGGGCCTCGAGTCCGCGGCCCAGCGCTTTCCTATGCATGGTCCAGAACCTCCCGTGCGAGTTCCCGGTAGCTCTCGGCTCCGGTGCTGTGAGGATCGTACAGGACGATGGGCTTACCGAACGACGGGGCCTCGCTGAGCCGCACGTTGCGAGGGATCATCGTCTTGTACACGCGGTCCGAAAAGAACTTACGCGCCTCGTCGGCCACCTGCTGGGACAGATTGAGTCGGGCGTCGAACATGGTCAGCAACACCCCTTCGATCCGCAGGGCTGGATTGAGATGATCCTGAATCAGCCGGATCGCGCCGATCAGCTGTGTGAGGCCCTCGAGGGCGAGATACTCGCACTGCAGCGGGATCAGCACGGAATCCGACGCCGTCAGCGCATTCACGGTGAGCAGCCCCAGCGACGGGGGGCTGTCGATCAGCACGAAGTCGTACTCCTCGCGCAGGGAGGACAGGCAGGATTTGAGGCGGGTTTCGCGCGCCATCATGCCCACCAACTCGACTTCCGCACCCGAGAGCCGCTGGCCGGATGGCACCAGATCGAGATTGGCGAGGGCGGTCGGCACGATCGCCTGCCTGAGCTCAGCGTGGCCGATCAGGGTCTCGTAGATCGTGACCTGCTGATCGTTGCCGTTGATGCCGAGCCCGCTCGATGCGTTGCCTTGCGGGTCGATGTCGATGACGAGAACCCGGCGGCTCTCCTGCGCAATGCAGGAGCCGAGACTGATGGCAGTGGTGGTCTTGCCGACGCCACCCTTCTGGCTGGCGATCGTGATGACTCTTCCCATTCCCTTGCGATGCGGGGGCGGACCTCATGCCCACCTTGAAGCAGTGGTTCGCCGGAGACTCCGGCGCTGGAGGTGCAAGATAGCAAGCGGGCGTCAGCCGGAACAAGTGGATTTGTTCCACGTGAAACCTGGCGTTGCGAAACCTCCTAACCCGACTGTTTTCTCCTGAATCTGGCGACAAATGTCTGTCCGCCGTGGAGCCCGAGCAGTCCATCGGGCTCCCAATGCTCTTTCCATCGTGGATCCGCAGCCATCTCCTCTTCCCTCCGACTTCCCTTCCACAAGAATGCGGTGCCTCCGGGTACGACGTAGGAAGACGCCAAGGCCAGGGTCGGACCGAGCGGGAGAGTGGCCCGCGAGGTGAAGCCATCGAACTCGAGCGGCCCCAGAGCCGCCTCCTCGCGAAGCCGCTCGAGGCGGGCGCATACGACGATCACTCCCTTGAGCCCCAGTTCCTCGACCGCCTTCCGCGCGAAGAGTGTCTTCCTGCGACGGGATTCAACCAGGGTCCAGTGATCTCCGACCCCGGCGATCGCGAGCGGGATCGCGGGCAGCCCGGCGCCGGATCCGAAGTCCAACCAGCGGGTCGCACCGCATTCCTTGAGCCAGTGTGCGGGCTCCACCGATTCAAGCAGGTGGCGAACCACGAGCCTGGGTTCGTCATTTCTCGATATTATGTTGGAAACATTATGATTCCACGATATTAGCAGCTCAGCGAAGCGGCGCGTTTTCGCAAGCGCGGCCTGCCCGCTCGCACCCTCGGGTGGTAGGTGCGGAAGGAGCAGGTCCCAGGGTTGGCTTCGAAGCACAGACTCCGCCGGGCGCGCGCTCGCCGGATGATCCGAGCGCTGGCGGAGGCGTCGCCCGGCTCCGCCGCGAGTGCGCTCGCCCGCTCCCCCGCGAGTGCGCTCGCCGGCTCCACCACGAGTGCGCTCGCCGGCTCCGCCGCGAGGACGCTCGCCGGCTTCTCCGCGAGTGCGCCCGCGGGCTCCCCGAGTGCTTGGTGTTCGCTTCATGCGCGCCACTCTAGCCCGGTCGGTTCATCAACCGCCAGCAGAGACCGCGCCGAAACCGCGAGATGCGCGACTCACCCCCTCGGCGTCCTGTGCCCGCCGCACCGTTCAGTTCTCGACCGCCGGCGCCGTGGGCGCGCGCATGGGTCGTTCCGGCACCGAGCGCCGCGCGTGCACCAGGAGCACCGCGACGTCCGCGGGCGAGACGCCGGCGATTCGCGCGGCTTGCCCCACGGTGGCCGGGCGCCAGCGGCGCAACTTCTCCGTCGCTTCGCGCGAAAGCCCGGTCAGAACATCGTCCCACATCCGCTCCGGCAGGCGCAGCGTTTCGAGCGTGGCGGCGCGGTCCGCCGCGATCTGCTGGCGCCGGATGTAGCCGTCGTAGCGGGTCCGCACTTCGAGGCACTCGCCCCACTCGGGGCAGAGCGGCGTGTCCACCCCGAGCGCGGCCAGGGCGCGGTAGGCGGTGCCGGGCCGCGCCAGATAATCGCTCGCGCGCAGCGCCCGCACGCCGGCGACTCCGGGCAGGGTGACGGTAACCCGCGTGAGGCGGCGCGCCTCGGCGGCGATCGCCGCGTACTTGGCGCGCACGCGATCGCGCCGCTCCGGCGTGAGCAGCCCCAGCCGCCAGCCGATCTCGCTCAGTCGCTCGTCGGCATTGTCCGCGCGCAGCAGCAGGCGGTGCTCCGCGGCGGAGGTGAACATGCGGTAGGGCTCGCGGTGTTCGCGCGTCACGAGATCGTCCACCAGGACCCCGACGTACGCCTGGTCGCGGCGCAGGACGAGCGGGTCGCGGCCCTGCACCTGGAGCGCGGCATTGATGCCCGCCATCAGGCCCTGGGCCGCGGCCTCTTCGTAGCCCGAGGTGCCGCAGATCTGCCCGGCGAGGAACAGGCCCGGCACCGTCTTCACTTCCAGCGTGGGAGTCAGTTGGTGCGGGAGCACGAAGTCGTATTCCACCGCGTAGCCCGGCCGCAGCATCTCCGCCTGCTCGAGCCCGCGGATGGTGCGCACGAAGGCCAACTGCACCTCCTCGGGCATGCTGGAGGAGACGCCGTTGACGTAGGTCTCGATCGCGCCGCGACCCTCGGGCTCCAGGAACACGTGGTGCGCGGCACGCTCGGGGAACTTCACCACCTTGTCCTCGAGCGACGGGCAGTAGCGCGGGCCGGTGCCCCGGATCTCCCCCGAGTAGAGCGGGGAACGGTGAAGGTTATGGCGGATGACCGCGTGCGTCCGCTCGTTGGTCGCGGTGAGGTGGCAGGCCACCTGGACCAGATCGAGGCGCTCGGTCCAGTGCGACAACGGCGCCGGTGGCTCGTCGCCGGACTGCGGCACCAGGATCCCCCAGTCGATGCTGTCGCGGTGGAGGCGCGGAGGGGTGCCGGTCTTGAGCCGCCCGCGCTCGAGCCCGAGTTCGGCCAGGCACTCGCTCAGGGCGCGCGCGGCGTGCTCGCCGATGCGGCCACCTTCGAGCTTGCGCGGGCCGATGTGGATCAGCCCGTTCAGGAAGGTGCCCGGCGTGATCACCGCCGCGCGCGCCCTGAGCAGCCCGCCGTCCGCCAACTCGATCCCCGCCAGGCGCCCGCGCTCGAGCCGGACGTGATTCGCGATCCCCGCGACCCGCACGAGCCCGGGCAGGTGGTCCAGCTCGCGCGCCATCTCGACCGAATAGAGCGCCTTGTCGCACTGGGCGCGGGGCGACCACACCGCGGGGCCGCGGCCGCGGTTGAGCATGCGGAACTGAATACCGGCTCGGTCGGTGACGCGCGCCATGACCCCGCCGAGCGCGTCGATCTCGCGCACCATGTGCCCCTTGGCGATGCCGCCGATCGCCGGGTTGCAGGACATCTTCGCGGTGTCGTCGAGCTTGACGGTGAGCAGCACCGTGTCCAGGCCGAGCTTGGCGCAGGCCGCCGCCGCCTCGCACCCGGCGTGGCCCGCCCCCACCACGATCACGTCATGGCTCAGCTCCGCCATCCCGCCTCCACCCGCGCGCGCCGACCCGTCATTTGCCGACGCAGAACCGGCTGAAGATGCGCTCCAGCAGGTCCTCACCCACCGCGCGGCCCGTCACCTCGCCGACCGCCCCCAGCGCCTCGCGCAGCTCGAGGGCCACGATCTCGCCCGGCGCCGACACGCGTGCCGCCGCCAGGGCGCGAGCGAGCGCCGTCCGCGCGCGCCCGAGCGCGTCCGCATGGCGCGGGTTGCCCACCGCCCCCGCGAGCCCCGGCGCCCCGTCGGCGCCGACCAGCTCCGCGAGTGCCGCGCGCAGGGCGGGAAGCCCCGCGCCGCCGGTGGCCGAGACCGCCACCACCCGGTGCGGCGCGCCGTCGAACAGCGCATCGATCTCGCCGGCCGCGATCGCGGCTCCGAGGTCGCTCTTGTTGAGCGCGACGATCGCCGGCTTGCCCGCCAGGCGCGCCGCGATCGCGCGGTCCTCGACGGCGAGAGGCTCCGAGCGGTCCACCACCCACAACACCGCGACCCCGTGATCGAGGGCCTCGCGCGCCCGCGCGATCCCGATCGCCTCGATCGGCCCGCTCGCCTCGCGCAGCCCCGCCGTGTCCGACAGCGTCACGCGCACGCCGGCGATCTCGACCGCCTCGCTCACCCGATCGCGCGTGGTCCCCGGCTCGGGGGTCACGATCGCGCGCTCCTCGCCGACCAGCGCGTTGAACAGCGAGGACTTTCCGACATTGGGCCGCCCGATCAGCGGGACGCGCACTCCCTCGCGCACCGCACGGGCGTAGGCCGCCCCCTCGAGGAGCGCGGCGAGATCGGCGTCCGCGCCGGCGATGGCGGCCGTCACCGATACAGGCACCTCGATACCGCCCACGTCCTCCGCGAAGTCCACGCGCGCTTCGACTTCGGCCGCGGCGTCGGCGATGCGCTCGGCCAGCGCCTCGATCCGGCTCGACAGCGCGCCGCCGAGCTGCGCCAAAGCGAGCGAGCGAGCGGCGTCGGTCTCGGCGTGGATCAGATCGGCCACCGCCTCGGCCTGCGCGAGGTCGAGCCGGCCGCCGAGGAAGGCGCGCAGCGTGAACTCGCCGGGGGCCGCGAGGCGCGCGCCCGCGGCCAGCAAGGCCGACAGCACGCGATCCGCGGGCAGCCGGCCGCCGTGGCAGGAGAACTCCACCACGTCTTGGCGGGTGTACGAGCGCGGAGCGCGGAACACGGCCGCCACCACCTCGTCGAGCGGCGTTCCGGGCGCGGGTCGCGGCATCGGCGCGGCCGCCCCGGGAGTCTCCGGCCACACCGCCCGACCGTGATGCAGCGTGTGGCTCCCGGCCGCGCCCAGCGGTCGCCGGCCGCGGAACACAGCGTCGGCGAGCGCGATCGCGCCGCGGCCGCTCACCCGCACCACGGCGAGCCCGGCCGCCCCGGGCGCGGTGGCGATGGCGGCGATATCGTCATCGAGTGGATGCATGTGGATCTCGCGTGTAAACGAAGGCGCCGGACCCGTGAGAGCCCGGCGCCGCGGGGAAACGGATGCCAGGCCGCTAGTCGTCCTCTCTCGGACCGCCGGGGAAGTCCGCCGGCGCGACCGCCACGCGTTTGATCAGCCCGCTGCCGATCGCGTAGGTCTTCACCCGGGGATCCTCCTTCAGCGTGACGTGGATGATGCGCCGCTCCTGGGCGTTGAGGTACTCGGTCAGCGCCTCCGACTGCCCTTCGAGCGCCTCGGTCGCCAGCGAGGCCGCGATTCCGCGGAGCTCCTCCTCGCGCCGCTTCCAGAATTCGTTGATTTCGAGCTGGAGGTGGTAGCGCGAGCCCTCACCGCGATTGAGCATGCGGTTGAGCAGGTGCTGGAGCGCCTGGCGCACTTCGCCCTTGCGCCCGGTGAGAAGTTCCTCGTTGGCCGAGACCTCGGCGGTCACGTCCACGCGATCTTCCTCGGCGACGGCGGTGACGCGGGCATCGAAGCCCATCGCCTTCAACAGGTCCTCGGTCCAGCGCCGCCCTTGCGACGCGAGCTGTTCGGGGGTCAGGGCCGGGCCCTGCTCCATCGTCGCCGAGGGGGCGGCGCCGACCGGAGCGGCACGCCGCGGCTCGCGCTCG
>MFFQ01000034.1:34736-60419 GCA_001780165.1 Candidatus Eisenbacteria bacterium RBG_16_71_46
GGCCGCCGGCCGCGGAGCCTCCGACGGCGGGCCGGCCGGGCTCCTAGCGCCACTCGTACGCTCGCGGTCGCGCTCGCCTCCCCCGCGCCGCCCGCGCCGGCGGCGGCGCCCCTCCTCCTCGGTCCCGCGCCCGTTGCCCGAGTGCGGCCGCGCGCCCTCGCCCTCCGCGCGAACCGGCGCCGGGCCGCGCTCGCGCTGCGGCTCCCCCCGGCCACGGCGCCCGCGTGCCTCGCGGCGTGCCTCGCCACGTGCCTCGCCGCGCCCCTCGCCGCGTGCCTCGCCGCGTGCCTCGCCACGTGCCTCGCCACGTGCCTCGCCACGTGCCGGGCCGCGTCCCTCGCCGCGCCCGCGCTCTCGACCCCCGCCGCGCGAGTCGCCCCGGCCCGCTCCACGCTCGCGCTCGCGACCGCCGCGGCGGCCCCGGCCGCCCTCGCGGTCCTCCGCCTCGCGGATCGCGCCCCCGGGGCGCGCCATGATGCGCACCCGGTAGGGACGTGCCCCGATGCCGAGGAATCCGCCCGAGCCTTCTTCCACCATCGTGATCATCACCTCGGCGCGCGACAACCGGAGCGCATCGAGTCCTTTGCGTACCGCTTCGTCAAGCGTCTTGCCTTCGAAAATCGAGCCTTCTGGCCCCATGGGCAACCTCTCTTGGCGCCGGCGGCGGGACTCCTGCGTACCGGAGGGACATGCCCCGCGCGGCGCCGTGTGCGAACCGTGAGTGGGCGGCGGGCGGCGCGACCGTCGTCCCAGCGGATCCCGAGCAACTCGGCTGGAGGGAACTCGGAGGAACGGCGGTGCGCGCGGCAGTCCAGCCGCTGTCGAATGCTCCTAGCTTACTTCTCCGTCGCCCTCTTGGCCACGGCCTGTCGCCCGCTCCGTTTGCCGGGCTTCCCGCCGCCCTCCTCGGGAGCCGCCACCGGAAGGGCGACCTGCCCATCCTGACGCAGCACCATCAGCTGTTGCAGGGCGGTGAGGACGTTCATGACGGTCCAGTACAGCACCAGCCCCGAGGGCAGGTTGTAGAAGAAAACCAGCATGAACAGGTTCATCATGTACATCGTCGGGGCCTGACGCGGATCGGTCGGCGTCATCCACTGCTGGATGAAGCCCGACCCAGCCATCAGAATCGGCAGCACCCGAATCGGGAATCCCGCCACCATGAAGAGTTGGTCCGGCGCCGAGAGGTCGTTCATCCACAGCAGAAACGGAGCCTGACGCAGCTCGATGGCGTTGAAGAGCACCTGGTAGAGCGCGATGAACAGCGGCATCTGCATGAGCATCGGCAGGCAGCCGCCGGCCGGATTGACTTTGTTCTCCTTGTAGAGCGCCATCATCCCCGTGTTCATGGCCTGCGCATCGTTCTTGTACTTGGCCTTGAGCCGCTCGATCTCCGGCTGCAGCTTCTGCATCGCGCGCATGCTGCGCATGCTGGTCATGTTGAGCGGGTGCAGCAGTACGCGGACCAGAGTCGCGAGCACGATGATCGCGACGCCGTAGTTCTGCACCACCGCGTCGATCCAGTTCATCAGGCGCAGCAGCCACTGGCTGAACCACTGGAGCCAGATCCACCCCAGGTCCACGGCGCGGTCGAGTCCCTGGCCGAGGGCGTCGAGGCGCGAGTACTCGGCCGGCCCGAAGTAGACCAGGAAGCGGTTGACCGGCTGATGGGAGGTCGGCAGGCTCGCCACCAGCGAGGTGACCGCCACGAGGCGGTCGGCCGGCGGATTCGGCGCCAGTTCCTGGCGCTCCCGTTCGGTGAGCGGCAGGCGCTGCGCCTGCGAGATCACGCTGCGCCCGACTGCTTCGGTGATGGCGACCGCCCCGAGGAAATAGCGGCTCTGCACGCCCGCCCAGGCCACGTTGCCTTCGAAGCTACGCGCCCCCTTGACCAGCCCGCCGACGTGCTCGCGATGGATGTTGGTCCCGACCAGGCTCGAGGAGCGCAGCTGGCGCTCGTCGCCCTTGTAGTCGGCTTCGGTGAACAGCGGCCACGAGCGGGTGGTGATCGAGTAGTCGGGAACCCGAAGGCCCGCCGGCAGCTCGACGAATTCGACCTCGAGGTCGAGGGCGTAGGAGTCCGGGCGCACGCGGTAGGTCTGGCGCAGCCTCAGGCCCTCGCGAGTCGTCCCGCTGAAGGTGATCGCGCGCACGGATCCCGCCGCGTCGAGGCTCTCCTTGGAGGCGTAGACCAGGTCGGCGAGCGGGAGGAGCGAGGCGCCCGAGCCGAGGTCGAGGCCCAGGGATGGCCCGCCCGCCAGCACGACGCGGTCCTCCGCCGGCACCAGCTCGCCGTGATGCACGTGGGTCGCGCCGGCGAAGCCGGAGGCATAGCGCTTGAGCTCGACCGAGACCAGGCGAGCGCCGCGGTTCGAGAACGCCGCGCGGTAGAGCGGCGTGTCGATGAACAGCGAGTGCTCGAGCTCGGCCCGCGCGGCCACGATCGGAGGCGCCGTGATTTCGCTCGGCTTCGCGGAGCCGCGCGCTTCGGTGCCCGGCTCCCCGCGGGTCGAGGTGAGATCGCGCTGGGCGCGCTCGGGAACGGTGTCCACCGCTCCCGGCACCACCTCCTCGGTGGCCTGGCGGCGCGGCGCATCCAGGTACTTGCCCAGCCCCATCCACCGCAACAGCGGCTGATAGAGGAGGAGGAACAGCACGCACAGCGCGATGGCCACGATGGCGCGGCGGTCGAGGTTCATGGCACCGGGTCGAAGCCGTGGGAGCCGAACGGGCGGCAGCGCAGGACCCGCCGCAGCGCCAGCCACCCGCCGCGCAGGGCCCCGTGACGCTCGATCGCTTCGGCGGCGTAAGCCGAGCACGAGGGAACGTGCCGGCAGGCCCCGCGGAACAGCGGCGAGAGCAGCGCCTGATAGGCACGCAGCAGGAGAACGAGCGCCGTGCGCAAGGGCCTAGGCCGTGTCTGAAAACGCCCGAGGCTCAAGTTGCGCGGTCGGCTCCTCGCTCCAACGTGGCCGGGCACCGCGCGCAGCGTGGTCGGCCACGATTCCGCTCGTCGCTCGACCGCGACGCCTTGCCCTCGGGCGTCTTCAGACACAGCCTAGACCTCCACCAGCTCGATCGGCGCGAGGGCGCCGGCGCGAGCGAGCAGATGCTCGACGTCGGTCGCCAGATCCTGGTGCGACGCGGTCAGCGTGCTGCGCGCGGCGACCAGGACCAGCAGGAATCCCTGCTTCGGCATGCGGGGGAAGCGGCGGCGAACGATCTCGCGCAGGCGCCGGCGCGCGCGGTTGCGCTGCACCGCGCCCCCCACGCCGCGGCGGCTGGCGATGAATCCGACACGCGTCATCGCGGCCGGCGCCGGCAGGACCAGCAGAACGCAGTGCCGCCCGCGCACCGCGGTACCCGACGCGCGGATCGCTCCGAAATCGCGTGAGGACCGCAGACGGTGCTCCCGGGGGAGTCGCTCGGGATGATGGTTCGTCATGCGGCTGCCCTCCAGGTTCGTGCGGCGTCCGGGAGCGGGCCCCGGCGGCCGCAAGCCTGAAGCGGGAGCGTGGGCGGAAAGAGCGGAATGCAACTGACGCCGCGGCCCGCGGCTAGGCCGTCGACACGGTCAAATGCTTGCGCCCCTGCCGGCGACGGGCGGAAATCACCTTGCGACCGCCCTTGGTCTTCATGCGCGCACGAAAACCGTGGGTCTTCTTGCGATGGCGGTTGCGCGGACGATACGTGCGCTTCATCGAACGAAAAACCTCGTGGTCGAGGGGAACGGCGTGCTCTTCGGGACCAGGCAGAGTACGGGAACCCCCGCTCCGCCGTCAAGGTTCGGCGCCCCCAGCGGCGCGGGCCGCCCCGGGAGCCCTGTGCGGGGGGTCCGGCGCCCCCGAGAGAGGCCAGCGCGGCCTTCAATTCTCGACTCGGCCTGCCGATAACCACGAGGACACCCGTCCCGGGTTCGGCAGCACCCGGGAGACGCTCCGGTCCTCATGCATGACGGGGTGGCCGCCGCATGGGCAGGTCGTTCCCGCACGCGAGGTTTCCCGGTTCAATAGACCATGACCATCGAGCCCAACAGCGGAAGGGTCGAGGCGCCGGCGCGCGAGCTGTCCCCGCTCGCGGAGCTGGTTGCGATGTGGTTCAAGCGCCTCGGCCGCGCGATCAAGACCCTGCGGCTGTACAGGAGCGAGAACCCCTTCGTGGTCCAGCTCCGCGAGCAGATCTCGCAGGAGATCCTGGACCTGGTTCAGCGCCACGGCGGCATGGATCTGCGGGTGCGCCCCTCGGAGATCCTGCTCGAGGATCAGCCGGTGGTGCGGGTCAAGCAGCGCGGGCCCGGCAGCGTCATCTTCCCGGGGCCCGAGGAGGAGTTCCCCTTCCTGCTCTACCGCGACGGCATCCGCCTGCTGCGCTTCCTGCCCAAGCTCAGCACCGAGGAGGTGGGTACCTTCATCGAGGCGATGGCGATCGCCGGGCGGCGCGGGCTGTCCCAGGACGACCTGGTCACCCTGCTGTGGCAGGCGAACCTGGTGCACATCCAGATCGAGTCGGTGCCGCTGGAGCAGACGATCTACCTGTCGTCGCGCCCGACCGAGGGGCGCGGCCGCGGATCGGGCCGCGGCCTCGCGTTCGGCTGGTCGCCCTCCGGCGAGGAGATCCACGCCGACCTCGGCCAAGTGGCCGGATCGCAGGGCCTGCACAAGGACAACTTCGACGACTGGGAGCTGCCCGGCGGCTCGGTGGACGTGGTCCAGGCCTACGCCAGGCTCCTGCCGGAGATGGAGACGGCGCTCGAGCAGTCGCAGACCGAGTGGGTGCAGGAGTGGGTGGCCGACCCGCAATACGAGGCCCCGGATGTGCTCCGCCTGCTGCTGTCGCTCGACCCGTCGGACGAAATGCGGCGCGCGGTGGTGCACTCGGTGGTGACCTGGTTGGTGGCGTCGATCGAGACCTACGATTGGTCGGCCGCCCAGCGCGCGCTCGAGCTCTTGGTGGAATTCGATCCCGAGCGCGCGCTGTCCCTCGACGAGCTGAACGCCTCGCTCGCCGAGATCGACACGGAGTCCTGCGCGGAGCATCTCGACGAGAGCGAGCCGCTCGACCAGGCGCGCTTCTTCGCCCTCATGGTAGGCCTCGGCCGACCGGCGCTCGGGCTCGCGGTGGCGGTCATGGCGCAAGCCCGCCGCAGTCGCACCCGGGCCGCCAGCCTGACCGCCCTCGCCTACCTTTGCCGCGATTGTCCGGAGACGCTCGAACCCCATCTCGCGGACACGCGCTGGTACGTGGTCCGCAACATCGTGTTCGTCCTCGGCCAGATCGGCGGCCACGAGGTGCTCGGGCAGCTCACCACCGCCGCGCACCACCCCGAGCTGCGGGTGCGAAGGCAGGTGGTGCTCGCCCTCGGCTCGGTGCCGCCCGACGAGCGCCGCCCGCTGGTCGCCGAACAGCTCGACAGCGACGATCCACGGCTGCTGTCCGCCGCGCTCAATATGCTGGCGCGCGACGACGACCCGGAGGTCGGCCGGCAGATCCTCGCCCGCATCACGGCGCCGAGCTTCGAGCGGCGCCGAGAGACCAGCCAGCACGCCCTGTTCGCGGCCCTGGCCGAGGTCGCGGACGACAGCATGGTTCCGGCGCTGGACGAACTGTTGCGAGCGGGCGGGTGGTTCGCGCAGCCGACCTACACGCGCAGCGCCGCGGCCCTGATTCTGTGCCGCATCGGCACGGACCGCGCGCTCGCGGTGCTCGAGACCGGCCTGCGCGACCGCAGCGAAGCGGTGCGCAACGCCTGTCTCGAGGCGATGGATTCGAGGAGCCGACTGTGAGCATGCCCCAGGGCGGCGAGCGACCGGGCGCACCCCCGCGCACGGTGGAGGACCGCCACCGGGAAAACGGGCTCAACCTGCTGCGCCGTCTCACCACGCTCATCCGCCTCGGGCGCGCCTACCAGATCGAAAACCAGGTCGTGCAGCGCCAGCTCGAGGACTTCCTCGGGATCATCGCACCGATGCTCGCTGAAACCGGAGAGGTGGTGCTGGTCTTCATCGACAGCGACTTCTATCTCAACGGCATCCGCATCCCGGTGAAGGCGTCCACCGTCAAGTTCCACGAAGGCATGATGCACGAGTTCGAGCAGCGCAAGATCGCGGGAATCAAGCTGGTGCCGGGGATCAAGCTGGAGGAGCTGAACGCCTTCGTGGCCCTGTTTCTCAAGCCCGACGTCTTCCAGGGCACCGGCCTGCTGGAAGCCTGTGTCGCCCACGGCTGCGATCACATCCTGCCCGCCGTCCACGCCACCACCGAGTCCCCCGACAGCGGCGGCGAATCCGGCACGATGACCCCGATGGAGAAGATGTCCCTCATCTACGCCGGGCTGAGCAGCAGCCGATCCGCGAACGACCTCGAACTGTCCGACCCGAGCGCGGGACTCGGGGTGGTGCCGTCGGGTGCCGCAGGGTCATCCGAGTCGCCGCGGGGCGCGGCGCCGAAGAGCTTCTCGCAGGCGATGGTCGGTGCGCGCTCGCTGCTCACCACCACCACGCTGCAGGGCGGCCTCGAGATGCGCCATGCGAAGCGCGTGGTGCAGCCGCTGGTGGACGGGGCGTTCGCGAAGGAACCGGTCGTGGTCGGGCTCACGACGCTCGGCCGCCACGACGAGTACACCTACGCCCATGCGGTCAACGTCACGCTGGTGGCGGTGACGATGGGACACTACCTGCAGATGGACCGCCGGGCGCTCGCCGACCTCGGCGCCGCCGCGCTGCTCCACGACGTCGGCAAGGCCGCGGTCGCCAACGAGATCAAGAACCGCTTGGAGGACTTCACCGAGGAGGAACGGGCGGCCGCGGCGCGGCATCCGTTGGAGGGCGCCAAGCTGCTGGCCGAGAGCACGGCGCTCAACGCGACCACGCTGCGCTGCATGCGCGTGGCGATGGAGCACCACGCCAACGCCGATGGCAGCGGCTACCCCGCCCTGCCGCCGCGTTGGCGCGTGAGCATGCTCGCGCGGCTGGTCGCGGTGGCCGACTGCTTCGTCAGCCTCCAGACCCACCGCAGCGAGCGCGGCGCGGAGATCACGCCGTCCGGCGCGCTGGGGATGATGCTGGGCCCGCTGAGCGCGAAGTTCGACCCGGCGCTGCTCTGGGCCCTGGTCCAGACCGTGGGGTTCTATCCCCCCGGCCAGCTGGTGGAGCTCGACGACGGCTCGATCGCGATCGTGCTCGCGCCCAACATCGAGGACCTCGCGCGACCGCACGTGCACCTGATCACCGGGCCCAAGCGCATGGCGCTCGAGACCAGCGAAGCGGTCGAGCTGCGCCCGATCCCGCGCGGGATGAGCGTGCTGCGCGCGCTGAAGGCGGAGGATTACGCGGAGATTTCGGTCCGCCCCGAGGCCGCGTAGGCTCCGTTCGCAAACGGCCGAGGGCAAGGCGTCGCGGTCGAGCGACGAGCGGAGTCGTGGCCGACCACGCTGCGCGTGGTGCCCGGCCACGTCGGAGCGAGGAGCCGACCGCGCAACGCAGCCCTCGGCCGTTTGCGAACGGAGCCTATTGCACCGGGCCGGAACGGGCGGGCGCATCCGCGCGATGGCGCAGACGCAGCCGGGCGAGCTCGACGCGCTCGACGGGACGCATTTCGGCATCCACCGGCGGGCGGCCGTCGCGGAAGGTGTAACGGAGGCGGCCCTGCTCGACCGCAGCCATCGCGCCGCCCAGAGGCCCCACCCGCACGCGGCCCTCCAGTACGCACACGCAGGTCCCCTGCGGCTCGCAGATCACTCCGAGCGTGGTGCCGACGACCTCGACCGAGGCCTCCGGCGTGCGCACCACCAGCCGCGCGCCGCGGAAGGCGGGGCCGGTGGTGATGCGCAGCTCGCCGCGGCTGAGGCCGGCCGCGACTTCGCGCCCGAACCAACGGCCGGGCGGCGTCGGGACGCGGGTCAGCGTCTCCCCCTCGATTTCGACGGCCAGCGCCCCCGGGCTGGTGATCTCGATGCTCGCGCCGGCCGGCCATTCGACCTCGGCCCCGGCATGGATGCGGCGCGCCAGCTCCTCGACGTGGCCGAGCGGCACGGCGCGACGGTCCACCACGGCGATGCCCTCGCCCGAGACGGCGGTGACGCGCCAGCGCGGACCCTGGTTGAGCACGCTCACCGCGAGCAGCAGCGCGGCCGCGGCCACCGGCGCCGCGAGCCAGACCACCGCCCGGCGCGCGCGCCCTCCCCCCGCGAGGCGCGGGTGGGCGGCCTCGATCCGTCCGGAAGCGAATTCGGAGCGCAGCCGCTCACGGAATCCCGCGTCCGCCTCCGGCCGGGGCAGCGCTCGCACCGCGTCGCGCGCGCGCGCTTCGTCGTGGCCGAGGGGCCGGGTGTGGGTGTCGGTCATCCGAATCTCTCTTTCAGCATGCGTCCGAGCGCCTCGAGCGCCCGTGAATAGCGCTTGCGCGCCGCGGCGTGGCGGATCCCCGTGATCCGGGCGATCTCCTGGTGACTGAGACCCTGGTAATCGTGCAGCACCACCGCGATGCGCAGCGGGCCGGGGAGGCGCCCGATCGCCTCCTGCACCAGCCGTTCGCGCTCCGCGCTCAACAGGTCGCGCTCCGGATCGTGCGTGCCGCGGGTGAGGCGGGCGGCGACGCCCGGATTGTCGTCGATCGAGGCGCTGCGCCGCGCCAACCGATGGGCCGACGAGCGCCACAGGTCGCGGCAGGCGTTGCACGCGATCGCGATCAGCCACGGCGCGGGATCGCGGGACGGGTCGATCTGGTGCGCCGCGCGGTGGACCTTGTAGAACACCTCCTGGGTCATGTCCTCCGCGGCCGTCCGCTCGCCCAGCAATCGGTAGGTCAGCCCGAAGAGGAGGTCGAAGTAGTGCTCGAACAGCGCGCCCAGCGCCTCGGGATCGCGCTCACGCACCCGCTCCATCACCGACCGCTCGAGCCGTGGCCGGTCTGCGCGCAGGCCGGTCACGCCGGGAGCCTCGCCATCGGCGTTCGCCTCCGGAATCTCACGCTCACGACCTGATACGGGTTGAGCGCTTCGCTGTGCCGGGTGGATCGGCGACTTCACGGACCGGACCCCCGTCGTGGACCGCGCGTCCAGGGGGGGCCGCCGCATCGCGTGGGGCGCGTCGGGACCCGTCCGGACATCGAGTCCGGCGAGTATTGCACAGCCGGGCGCCGGCCGAAAGACGTTGGGCCGGCTGGGGTTGACGGCTGGGGGGGCGCCGCGAGGCGGGCGCCGGCGCTCAGGCGGCCTGCTCGGCGTCCTCGGTCGCGAGCGTGATCTCGGCCAGCGCCAGGGGCAGCCGCAGCCAGAACGCGCTGCCCGAACCGGGAGGGCTGTTCACACCGACGTGGCCGCCGTGGATCTCGACGATGCGCTTGACCAGGTGGAGCCCGATGCCGAGCCCGCCCTTGCTGTCGCGCTTCTCGTTCACGCCCTGACCGAACAGCTCGAAGATGTGGGCGGCATCCTCGGGCGGGATCCCCGGCCCCTGGTCCTTGACCTCCAGCAGGACGTGGTCGGCCTCGCGCACCGTGCGCACGCTCACGCGCCCGTTCGCCGGGCTGAACTTCACCGCGTTGACCAGCAGGTTCACCACCACCTGGCGCATCTTGACCTCGTCGAGCGGGATCGCCGGCAGATGCTCCTCGTAGGACTCCTCGATCGTGACGCCGTGCTTGGCGGCCATCGAGCGGGTGGTCTCCACCGCCGACCGGGCGATGTCCTCGACGCGGAGCGCGCTGCGCCGGATCGTCATCTTCCCGCTCTCGATCCGCGACACGTCGAGGATGTCCTCGATCAGGCTCAGCAGGCGCCCGGCTTCGGCGCGCAGCCGCCGCAGGAACTCGCTGCGCTGGGTCCCGTCGAGACGGCCCGCGTTGTCGTCGAGCAGCTCGGCGTAGGCGATGACCGAGGTCAGCGGCGTCTTGAGCTCGTGGCTCGCGGTGGACAGGAACACGTCCTTGAGCCGGTTGGTCTCGCTCAGCCGACGGTTGTCGGCCTCGAGCTGGCGCGTGCGGCTGCCGAGGCGGTCCATGGTCTCGGCGCGATCGATGACCGCACCGACGTGGTCGGCGAACATGAGCAGCAGCTCGCGATGGTGCTCCTTGAACGTCTCGGGGTGGTTGATGCGGTTCACGTTGAGCACCCCGACGCAGCGCTCGCCCACCCGCAGCGGCAGCGACAGCGCCGAGCTGATGTGGCGGTCGGGCTTGTAGTGCTGGCGCATCGGATCGCTGGCGGCCGATTCGGAGAGCAGCAGCCCTTCGCTGCGCTCGGCGACCCAGCCGGCGATGCCCTCGCCGAGGCGCTGGCGCCCGTTGCGCGCGAACTCGGCTTCGAGGCCGTAGGAGGACCGGGTCTCGAGCACTCCGGTCTCGGGGTTGTAGATCATGACCGAGGCCTGCTGGGCCCGCAGGGTGGAGACCACCCGGCGCACGATGATCTCGAGGATGACGTCGAGGCGCAGCTGGAGGTTGAGCGAGGTCGACACCTGGAACAGCGCCGACAGCTCGGAGAGCCGGTTGCGCACGTCGTCCTTCTCGCGCTCCTCGCGATGCAGCGCCGAGCGCATCGCCTCCAGCTCGCGCTGCTTGCTCCAGGTGTAGAGGCAGAAGGTGACGACCAGCCCCGCCAGCCCGACGATCGCGTAGTACGCGTCGCGTTCCTGCCCGCTGGGCATGCCGTTCGTCCCTTCCAGTTCCATCAGCGGCAAGTACAGCAGCGGCACCGCCGCGGTGAGCGCGAGCACCACCAGAATGGTGAGCGCCCACAGCAGCCAGCTGCGTCGGCTGAGGTGTTCCAACGGGGTCGGGCCTGGATGGGACATGCTCGCGCTCCTTGCGTGTGCACCCGTGCGCGTGACGCGCGGGGTGGATCCGACCTCCGGGTTATCGGCGGCACCGGGGCCCGGTGTTAGCGCGGAAACTGCGAGGTCGGGTCCGGGGGCGGCGCGGAGGGGGTGGGCGGAGTCGCCGCCGTGGCCACGCGAGCAGTGGCCGGCGAGCGCTCGAGGACCGCGGCGCGCCCCGGAGTTGCCGTATCGGCCGGAGCCCTCTAGATTGCGCCTAGCGTGCGAACCCTTCCGCGACTCCCCTGGTGGCCCGCCGTCCTGCTCGCCCTCCTCGGGCTCTCCGCCGTCTACGCCGGGGCCCTGCGGACCGGATTCCTCAACGACGACTTTCTCTTCCTCGAGCAGGCCCGCACTCGCCCGCTGCTGCAGTCCCTCGGCGACCTCGGGCCGCTGGCCAACTACTACCGCCCGCTCGCGCGCCAGGTCTACTTCGCCGCGCTCACCCCCATCGCGGGGGACCACCCGTTGGCCTTTCATCTGTTCAACTTCGCGGTATTCCTGGCGGCGCTGGCCTTGCTCGCCGATCTGCTGCGATCGCTGCTGCCGGTGCCGGGGGTGTTGGCCGGCCTGCTCTTCTTCGCCCTGCTGCCGTTCCAGGAGGTGAACCTCACCTGGGTCTCGTGCAGCCAGGATCTGCTGGCCCTCGCGTGCGCGTTGGGAGCCGTGGCGCTCCATCGCCGAGGACGCACGGGCTGGGCGGCGGCGGCCTACCTGGCGGCCGCGGCCAGCAAGGAGACCGCCCTGCCGCTGCCGGCCGTCTTGCTCGCCTGGGAGCTGTGGGTGGCCCGGCGTCCGACCGGCGAGGCGCTGCGCCGCCTGCTGCCCGCCGCCGCAGCGGGCGTGGCCTGGGTCGCCCTCGCGCTCATCGTGCGCGCGCGCCACGCGGCGCCGGCGGCGTTCCTGACGTTCGCCCCCGGCGCATTCGCCGCGACCCTGGTCCACGAGATCCAGAGCCTGCTCGGGCTCGGGTCTCCAGGGGGTCTCTTCGCCGGGCTTGCCCGCGAAGGACCGGCGCTGTTGCCGTGGGTGCTCCTGGGAGCGCTCGCCCTGTGGCTGGATCCGGCTCGAAGCGGGGAGCGCACGCCCACCGCGCCACCGGCGCGTCCGGCGCTGCGCTTCGCCGTCGCGTGGCTGGTCGCGTTCGGCCTCGTGGTGGGACCGGTGGTCCGCACCTGGAGCGCCTATTACTACACGCTCGCGGGAGTCGGCGGCGCGATCCTGGTCGGCCTGGCCGCCCGGCGCGTCGACCGCTGGGCGTGGATCGCCCTGTGCGGGGCCCTGCTGTGGTGGCACGCCGGCAGCACGGCGACGCGCGCCTTCGCCATCGCCGACGGGGCATGGGGGTGGACCTCTCACCTGACCTCGTTCTACTTCAGGCGTGCCGCCGCGCTCACCGACACTCTGTCGCATCAGATGCTGCGGCTCGAACCCTCGCCGCCGCGGGGAACGCGGTACTTCTTCGCGCTGCTCCCCCCCTGGGCCGGCTTCCAGATGGGCAACGGTCCTCTGCTGCGCGCGCTGTACCGGGATCCGACGATCGAGTCCTACTTCTATTCCCAGTTCTCGGAATCCACCGCCGCCGGCCACCCCTGCCGCTTCCTCTACTGGGACGGAGCCGACCTGCGGCCGCTCTATTCGAACGCCGGCGACCCGTTCTTCCTGGTGGGCTGCGACCTGCTGCTGCTCGACCGTCCGGCGGGCGCCTCGTACGCGTTCCAGCGCGCGCTGGAGGAGGGGGGCGAGCGCATGGACAACCTCTACTGGCTGGGCTGGGCCGAGCTGTGGCGTGGGCGCCGCGACCGCGCCGAAGCGGCGTGGAAGGCCCTGGGCGCCCGCGACGACTCGCTACGCTGGAGCGCCCACATGCGCGCGGCCCGCAACGCGCTGCGCGACGACCGCGACACGCTCGAGACCCGGCGGCATCTCATCACGGCCATCCAGTACGGCATCGGACGGCCCGAGGGCCACGCGGTGCTCGGTCAGCTGATGGCGCGCGGAGGCTCGCGCTACGGACTGCTCGAGCTCAAGGTCGCGAGCCGGCTCAACCCACGCGACTGGCTCGCGCGCCGCGACCTGACGGCGGGGCTCGTGGACGCGCACCTCGACGGCCCCGCAGCGCGCGAGCTCGAGGCGCTCGAACGCATCTACCCCGAGTGGCCCGCGGATTCGGTGGTGACGCGCGCGGCGCGCACGCTGCGCCGGCGCGAGGCACCGGGGGAGAGCGTGGCGCGGTTCTGACGCGCGGCGCCCGGGAGCGGCGCCGGGGATTCCGGCCCGGGGTGCGGCTTCACGGCCTCATCCACTATGCTGGCGCCCCCGCCGCGAGCGGGGTGCGGCGCGGGGGAGGAGTAACGCGATGAAACGCGGCCAGGTCGTGTGGGATCGGTTCGAGAGCCGGGCGCTGGCGGGCAACCGCGCGGGCGATCCCGCCGGCCGCACGGTGCCGGTCTACCTTCCGCCCGCCTACGCCGACGATCCCGGTCGCCGTTTTCCGGTGCTCTTCGTGCTCAGCGGCTTCTCCGGCCGCGGGCGCATGCTGCTCAACGACAACGCCTGGTCGCCCGGCCTCGACGACCGCATGGACGGTCTGCTTCACCGCGGGACCTGCGGCGAGGTGATCCTCGTCATGCCGGACTGCCTCACGCGCTACGGCGGCTCGCAGTACCTCAACTCGAGCGCCACGGGCCGCTACGAGGATCACCTGATCGATGAGCTGGTGCCCCACATCGAGCGCACCTACCGCACGATGCCCGGGCGTGACCACCGCGGGGTGGCGGGCAAGTCCTCGGGCGGCTACGGCGCGCTGGTGTTGGCGATGAAGCATCCGGAGGTGTTCGGCGCCCTGGCCTGTCACAGCGGCGATCTCTACTTCGACTACTGCTACCGCGGCGACATCCCGCGCTTCTGCTCGCAGGTGCAGGCAGCGGGCGGGATCGGCCCGTGGCTCGAGCGCTTCGAGGCCAGCGTGCAGAAGAAGCACGAGGACATGCTGACTCTCAACATCCTCGGCATGGCGGCCGCCTATTCCCCGCGTCCCGAGACGCCGCCCTTCGGCATCGAGCTGCCCTGCGACCTGGAGACCGGTGCGTTCCGCGAGGAGGTCTGGCGCCGCTGGCTCGAGCACGACCCGCTGAGCCTGGTCGAGCGCCACGCCGACGCCCTGCGCTCGATGAGGCTGGTGTATCTCGATTGCGGCACGCGGGACGAGTTTCACCTCCAGCACGGCGCGCGCCTCTTCAAGCGACGGCTCGAAGCGCTGGGTGTCCCGCACGAGCACCAGGAGTTCGACGACGGCCACATGAACCTGAGCTACCGCTACGACGTGAGCCTGCCGAAGCTCGCACGCGCGCTCGGCGCGTCCGCACCGGCGCCGTCGTCCGCCTGACGCCGCCGCCGGAGTCCCGCATGCCGGGCATCGCCCCGCCGCTCGAGGTCTCCGACCTCACCCGCCGCTACGGTCGCTTCACCGCGGTCGATCGCCTCTCGCTCGTGCTCCGCCCCGGCGAGATCCTCGGATTCCTCGGGCCCAACGGCGCGGGCAAGACCACCACGCTGCGGGTGTGCGCGGGGCTGCTGCGGCCGGACGCGGGCGAGGTGCGCGTGGCCGGGCACTCGCTGGCGCGCGAGCCGCTCCGCGCCCGCGCGAAGCTGGGGCTGGTGCCCGATCGCCCGTTCCTCTACGAGCGGCTGAGCGCCCGCGAGTTCCTCGAGTTCATCGCCGCGATCTACGAGGTGCCGGCAACGATCGCGAACGGACGGGCGGAGGGCCTCATCGCGCGACTCGACCTCGAGGGGGCGAACGACCTCATCGAGACCTACTCGCTCGGGGCTCGGCAGAAGGTGTCGATCGCCGCGGCGCTGCTCCCCGACCCGCCGCTGCTCATGCTCGACGAGCCGCTCACCGGGCTCGACCCGCGCGCGGCGCGCGCGCTCAAGGACCTGCTGCGCGAGCGCGCCGGGCGCGGGCTGGGCGTGCTGGTCTCCACCCATCTGCTCGAGGTGGCGGAGCGGTTGTGCGACCGCGCCATCATCCTGCACCACGGCCGAAAGGTGGCGGAGGGAACCCTGGACGAGCTGCGTCGGGCGCACGGCGAGGCCACCCTCGAGGACGTGTTCCTGGCGCTCACGCGCGAATCCGGCGAGGAGCCGCGGTGAACGTGGCCGGCGTGGCGCGGGCGCGCGCGCGCGTGGTGCGCAACACGCTGCTCCCGCGGCGCGGGCGCCCCGGTCGGGGCGGGCGCCACCCGCTGCTTGCCGCGGTGCTCGCGCTCCTGGTGGCGGTGCTGGTCGGTGCGGCGCTCTCGGCGCTGTTCGAGACCCTCGCCGGCGCGGGCGCCACGGCGGCCCGGGCGGCGGGCACGCTGGCGCTGGTGCTGCTCGCATCGCTCGCGGGGCTGCTGGTGTTCGATCTTCACGACGCGGTCTCCACCCTGCTGCTCGATCCCGACCTCGAGCTGCTGCGTCGCGCGCCGGTGCCGGGCATCGCACTCCTGGGACTCAAGCTCGCCGACGCGCTCCCGCGCACGTCGCTGCTGCTGGTGGTGGTGGCGATCCCCGCCGTCGTCGCCTTCGGCCTGCACTATCCGCTGCCGGCCTGGGGCTGGATCACGCTCCCGCTGCAACTCGCCGCGCTGTGGGCGATCCCGCTCGGCGCCGGCACCGCCGCGGCGGTGTACCTGCTGCGCCGGCTGCCCGCGCGGCGCGCGCGCGAGGCGCTGGGGCTGATCTCGACGCTCACGCTGGTCGCGCTCTGGCTGGCCAACGCGTTCCTGCTCCCGCGGCTGGCCGAGCCCGGACCCGGCCTGGCCCCGGCGCTCGACGGCGGCCGCGACGGACTCGCGCTGCTCGCGGCGGTGTCCCCCGCCCACTGGCTCGCGAACGCGGTGGCGGCGGCGACAGCGGGCCAGCCGCTTGCGGCGGCGGTCGCCACCGCCTGGCTGATCGTCGTCGCGGCCGCGGCGGTGGCACTGGCGGCGTGGACCGGGGCGCGGCATCTCGGCGAGGTCCAGGCGCGCCTGGCGGCCGCCCCCGCGGGGCGCGGGCGGGCGCCCCGGGCGACGCGGTCGGCGCGGCGCCCGCGCACCATGCTCGGGGCACTGCTGCTGCGCGACGCGCGGCTCCTGCTGCGCGACTGGACGGTGCTCGGCGACGTGCTCACCGCGGCCGTGTTGTGGACGCTGCTGCCGGTCGTGGGCGCCACGTTGCACGCCGCGCCGCCGGCGCTGCTCGCGCGCGCGATGCTGCTGGCGCTCACCGTGGGGTTGGGATACGAGGTCGCCGCGCGCGCGTTACCCTTCGAACGTGAGGCCGCGGCGTGGCAGCGGCTCGCACCCGTCCCCGTCGGCCGTTGGATCGCGGCCAAGCTGATCGGGGCGAGCGCGGTCGCGGCCCCCCTCATGGGCCTCGCGGCCGGAACGCTGGCCCTGGTCTTCCCGCTCCCGGCGGGAACCTGGCCCCGCCTGGTCTCGCTGGCGCTCTCGGCGCTCTGGCTCTCGATCGCGCTCGGGGTGTGGACCGGGGCGCGATTCGGCGACCCGACCTGGACCAGCCCCCGGGCAATGCTCACCCTCGCAGGGCGTATCTCGGCCTCGGGCCTGCTCCTGGCCCAAGCGGCCATCTGGTTCTGGCTCTCGGCCCTAGCGGACATCCGCGAGGCGGCCCTTCCAGCGGGGATCGGGCTCTGGGGTCCGCCGCTGGTGGGGTCCCTGGTTTCGCTGCTGCCCATCCGGGCCGCTATGGGGCGCCTGTCCAAGCTCGAATCGTGAGACTAAACTGACGCATTCGTTCCTGATAATGGCAACACCGTATGGCGGAATTGGCTTGCGCCGAGTGGGACCCCGGTCAATACTAGCTGGCGTCGGCGAGGGCGCTATCCCTCGCACTAGCATTCACGTCTCATGAACGCCCCGTCGTCCCCCGCGTGGGGTGTTCGAGTTCATGTTTGGGCGGCAGTTTGCACCGCGCGAGGGCCCTGGGTTCTCCGGTCCGGATGGGCGGGGGCCATCGGCGGCACGTCGGCCGCTTCTGAACGACAGCTAACGAAAATCACAGCACCTGGGGAGGTGGCCGATGAAGCGTAGTGCGTTGCTGTTCCTTCTGACCGCAATGATGGCCATGGCCGCGCCTGCCTATTCGCAGACGGACGAGCTGCTCCTCGCGTTCACCGGCTTCGACTACCAGGATCCGAACTCGAATCCCTCGGTGTTCCTCGCCGTCGGCGAGGGCTACAAGGCGGTCGGCTTCGTGACCAGCTTCGGCCCGCTCCTCGATCCTTGGACCGATGTCTCGGTCGAGGAGTACACCTTCCACATCTTCGATCTCACCGTCGCGACTCGCCAGGCGTTCGGCAGCTTCGTCGGCGTGACCTGCACCAACGGCGGGCGCGGCCGCTACTTCTACGACGACCTGCCGCCTCCCGGCGGCGTCGGCACGCACGGGACCTACGGCGTCAACCCGCCCAATGCCACGGCGCCGTCGACCTTCATCGACGCTGTGATGGGGCTCGGCGGCAGCATCGACAACTTCGTTCTGACGTACAACTTCGGCACCAACCAGGGGAACTTCCAGGGCAACATGACCCTCGACGAAGGTCCCTACCTGGCTTACATCCCGGTGGCGCAGCGCGCCGGGTGGGTGCTGGGTGGACTTGCGGGGCGGCCCAACGGCACGATCCCCACCGGCTACGACGACCAGCTCTCGGGCGAGTGCCGGATTCCGGGCTCGACCAACACGACTCACGGCACGTGGGGAGCCGTCAAGGCCCTCTACCGCTAGCTATCGACTCCAACCAACCGGACCCACGGAGGTTACCCCCATGAAGAAGTTCTTCGGAGTGGCGGCGGTGCTGGGGAGCCTGGCAGCGGGCGTGCTCGCCTCGCCCGCCATGGCCATCGGCCCTTGCGACACGGGCGTACTCATCGACTGGGACGCGGACGGCTTCGCCTACGAGACGGCCTATACGCCGGCAACCTTCAACTCCGCGCTGGGCAGCCAACTCACGTGCGTCGGACATGTCAGTCTGTTCTGCACGCCCTTCGACGATCTCGAGGCCAACATCCTGATCAACGCGAAGGAGTACACCTTCATCTTCAAGAACCTGGTGTCCGCGGGCACCGTCGTGAGCGGCGGCGGCGGCTTCAACCAGTACGACACCGACTACACCGGTGGAGTGTTCGAGATCTGGGAAGACACCTACGGCGATGCGCCCCGGGCCTCGACGCCGATGCCACCGAACCCGCCCAACGCGAGCGTCCCGAGCAAGTTCATCAACGGTACCAAGATCCTCGAGGGGACGATTTCGGACTTCCACACCGAGATCACGAGCTTCATGGGCAGTGCCAACGGCTCGTTCCGCGCCAATTGGCTGTTCACCGGCGGCACGCTCTACAACCGCGTGGCGGCCTTGGGCCCCAATCTGATGCAGGGCGTTTGGGTCGTCACCCCGTCCTCCCTGCCGACGGGCTACTCGGCGCATCCGGACGGCAAGTTCGACGCGCCGAGCACTCCCGCCCGGTCTTCGACCTGGGGAACGATCAAGTCGCTCTACCGATAGTCCATCGCGCAGTCTCTTTCGCCCGGCCGCGGGGATGCTCCCGCGGCCGGGCGAATCGTTTGGGGCGGAACCGGCCGGGAGCTGGCGCCACGTAGGCGACCCCGCAGGGCGCCATCGCCGCCAGGCGATGGGCGGATCGGCCGGGGGGGCCCGGGGAGATTCCGGCTCTGTCCGCCCCTCGTGGAACGGAGCGTGCTAATCGCGGTTGCCGCAATCCGGGCGCACGGGGGGGGCGATGGAGCTTTCGGAATCCAGTCGCGGCGAGCGCCGCACCCGAAGGGATCGTCCGGCGCATCCGACCCGGCAGAAGGGACCGCTCTCGCGTGCTCCGTGAGGTGTCGACGCAACCTCGGATCTCCCGTTTCCGCTCGGTCGAGACTCGCGTCCGAGACCGGCTTGCCGGGCGCTCGCCTCGAACGCCCAGGGGCCGCGCGTCCGCGCGGGCGTCGTGGGTCGTGCTGACCGCAATGCTCGCCGTGCAATCCGCATTTGCGGAGCCGCCGGGTGACCGGATCATCCTGTCGCCGATGGGCGGCGTGATGATCCTCGATCCCGCCCATCGCGGCTCTTTTCCATCCACCGGCCTCCGCACGAAGGCGAGCGGCTACTTCGGGGGCCGACTGGGCTTCCATCCGGCCGGCTCGTTCGGTTTCGAGGCGGCGATCGGCCATACGCGCTCCGAACGGCTGACCGGGAAGAGCCAGCTCGCGGTCGATCACTACAGTGGAAGTCTCGTGCTCCAGCGCCTGCGGGGGTCGGGCGGCATCTTCATGCTGGGCGGTGCGGGGTGGGCGACCGCGTCCGCGGGCCCGCTGCGAAGCGATCACGTGAGCTTTCCGATCACCGAATACGGAATCGGCGGACGGTTCCGCCTCCGCGACCCCCTGGGCCTGCGTCTCGAAGCGCGCGGCTTCTACGGACTCGGCAACCAGGCGTGGCAGATCAACGATTTCATCCTGAGCGCCGGATTCGACGTCGCGCTCGGCAGTCGGGCGCGCGACTCCGACCATGACGGCGTTCCCGACAAGATCGACCGCGCTCCCGACACCCCGTTCGGGGCCGAGGTGGATCGCTACGGGGTGCCGGTCGACGACGACGGCGACGGCGTTCCAAACGGGATCGACCGCCACCTCGACACGCCGCGCGGCGCGCTCGTGGACCCGTGGGGGGTCCCGCTGGATTCCGATCACGACGGCATCTACGACGGTCTCGATCGCTGCCCCGAGACGCCCGCCGGCTACGCGGTGGACGAGTACGGCTGCCCGTCGGACGGCGACGACGACGGCGTGGTCGACGGAGCGGACCGGTGCCCCCATACGACCCGTGGTTGCACGGTGGACGCGCAGGGCTGCCCGGGGGACAGCGACGGCGATGGCGTGTGCGACGGGCTCGACCGGTGTCCCGACACCTCGCCCGGGATCGCGGTGGATCCGGTCGGCTGCACGGCCGAGGTCGTCGAGCGCGAGACCGAGTTGATCGACACCGGCCGAATCACCACCCAGAGGATCCGCTTCGGGACTGGCAGCTCCGAGATCCTGCCGGAGTCGTTCGCGACGCTGGTGTCCATCGCCCAGGTGCTGATCGACGCGCCGGAGCTTCAGATCGAGATCGGCGGTCACTGCGATAATCGGGGCTCCGAGGCGTTCAACCTGAGGCTGAGCGAAGCGCGCGCCAGGGCGGTCGTGGGTCACCTGGTGCGCGCGTGTCCCGCACTCGATCGCACGCGCTTCGCGGTGAGGGGTTACGGTCGCTCGCGTCCCGTGGTCCAGAACACGAGCGCGGAGAACATGGCCCGCAACCGGCGGGTCGAGTTCGTCGTGCTCAATCCCCAGGCCCTCCAGCGCGTCATCGAGCGCCGCCGCCCGCTGCGGCGAAGCGAGGCGCCCGCCGACTCCACTCGCTGACCCGGCGTCGCGCTCCGTCGCGGTCTGCCGTGGCGACGAGAGCGCCCCGGCGGAAGCAGCGGGAGCGCCGGCGCCCATGCCGGGAACGAGACCAGAGCCGCCGGAGGTCTCGTCTTCACCGCCCAGACCAAGATCGGCTAGGGTGCACGCGCGGCCGCGAGAACCACTCGGCGGCGCGATGGTCGGCCGGGCCGCGGGACGAACCCGCCACGGCGCGTTTCGAGGAGGAGAGGATGCCGGCGATGGACGCGACCCGGAATGGCAACCGCGCGGCCCGCGCGACGGGACGCCGCGAATTCGACGACGAGGGGGCCGGTCCAAGAAAAGTCGACGCGACGGCGGATATCGATGGTCGCCGTCGCGTCCTTCGGAGCGCGCATCGCAACCGTGCGCGTCTCTGGCGTGGGTCTCCGCCGGTTCGCCGCGTCCGAGTTCGCCTCTCGGGGCCCCGAACCACCGAGCCGCAGACCGGAGAGGTAGCGACGCAGCCGAGGTCCCCGGCGGGAGATTCCCTGCGCCACTTGCAGTCTCGTCCCGACCCCCTTGGTCGTCAAGGCCCAAACGGACGCGCGGGCGCGATCCTACACCGGCTTGACGTCGAACGGGCGCACCCCTCACGAAGCACGGCCTCAGCCAAGCGTCCGGCCGCGCGATCGGTCGTCACGCGGTTTTGACGCCCCGTCGCGTCGCCATGGTCGTCCCCGACCTGTTCTTCGCCTCGCGCATCGAAGCCGTGGCGCAGGCCACCGGCATCGCCCTCGTCGCGCTGGGGCCGAGAGGCGCGCTGGAGGCTTGCCGATCGCGGCCGCCGGACCTTCTCATCCTGGACCTCCACGCACCGGGCGATCCCTTCGGCCTGGTGCGCGCCCTGAAGCAGGAGCCCGCGACGCGCGCCATCGAGATCGCCGGCTTCTACTCGCACGTGGACGTCGCCACGCGCGAGGCGGCCCAGTCCGCGGGGGTGGACCGCGTCCTGCCGCGCTCAGCGTTCACCAAGAAGCTCCCCGAGCTCCTGCGCGGGGACTGAGCGGGCGGGGCGCCCTGCGCGAGGGGCCGCCTTGGGCGGGCGCTCGGAGCGCGTGGGCGCTCGAAGGGGTGGTCCGCTCTGCTCGGGCGGGCGCCCTTTCTCGCTTCGCCTCGGGCTCGCTATACTCCGCCTTCCGTCCCGCAATGATCGTCGCGCACCCCAACCCCTTCAGGCCATGACCCGGAACGCTTCGAAGCCCAGCCGCACCCCGACCGAGCGCGTAGGGATCTCCTGTCCCGGTTGCGGCCGGCACGACTACGTGACCTGGCCCGGCGGCCAGGACACCTATCACTGGAAATGCTTCAACTGCAGCAAGGAGTTCGACCTCACCCGCAAGCGGCCACACTGACGGCGCCGGAGACCCGAATGATCCCGCGATTCCGTGTGTTGGCCGTGCTGGTCGGCGGCCTGGCAGCCGGCGCGCTGCCGGTCCTCGCCACACGAGTCCTCGCGGAGGACTCGCGCGAGGCGGCGCGCGCCGAGGCGGCCGCGCCTTCGGATCCCGCGGCGGTCGCGATCGCCGATCGGGTGATGGCGGCCCTCGGCGGACGCCGACGCTGGGACGCATTGCGCGGCCTGCGCTGGACCTTCGGTGTCGCAGTGGACGACACCGTCCGCTCCACGCGACGGCACTCCTGGGACAAGTGGACGGGATGGGACCGGATCGAGCGACAGGACTCGGGCGGCCGGCGGATCGTGGTCGTGGTCAACGTGAACGACGGCACGGGACGCGCCTGGGTGAACGGCCGCGCCGCGGAAGGCGACTCGCTCCGGCAGCTGCTCGAGCTCGGGAAGTCCCTGTGGATCAACGACGCCTATTGGCTGCTGATGCCCTACAAGCTGCGCGACCCCGGCGTCACGCTCGAGGACGCCGGCGAGGCGGTCGTGGACGGCGCCCCGTGCGACAAGATCGCCCTGAGCTTCGCCCGAGTGGGCCAGACGCCGGGCGATCACTATTGGGTGTACGTGCGGCGGCGCGACGACCGCGTGGTGAAGTGGGACATGGTTCTCCAGGGCAATCAACCGCCCCCGCGCAGTTACACCTGGGAGGACTGGGAAGAGGCCGGCGGGCTGTGGTTCGCCACGGCGCACCGCGATGGGCGCCGCAACGTGTCCACGCGCGACATCGAGGTCGCGGCCGAGATCCCGGCCGCGGAGTTCGTAGCGCCTTGAGCGCCTCCGCGGCCCGACCGGGAGCGACCATGACCGACACCCTGCGCATCAGCGAGGTCTTCCTCTCGATCCAGGGCGAAGGACCATCGGCCGGCACGCCCGCGCACTTCGTGCGGCTCCAGGGTTGCGACGTGGGCTGCCGCTGGTGCGATACCAAGTACAGCTGGGAATTCGGCGGCGGTCGCGAGGCCACGCCCGCCGCGGTGATCGACGAGGCGCTGGCACTCGGCGCGGCCCCACTGCTGGTCGTGACCGGGGGCGAGCCGCTCGAGCATCCCGGGATCGCCGCCCTGCTCGAGCGCGGGCTCGCCGGCTGGCCGCGCGTCGAGGTGGAGACCAGCGGCGTGGCGCCCCCGCCGCTCTCCCATGCGCGACTCGCCTGGAACGTCTCGCCCAAGCTGCCCGCCGCGACCGGGCGCTGGGCCGACACCTGGCGCCACACCGCGGCATGGCTCGCGGAACCCAACGCCACCTTCAAGATCGTGGTCGGCGATCCGCCCGACCCCGATGACGCCCGCCGCCTCGTCGCCGAGCACCGGCTGCCGTCCGGACGGGTGATGCTGATGCCGGAGGGGCTGACCGACGAGGCGGTCCGCCGTCACGCGCTCGCGCTCGCCGAGCTGTGCCTCCGGGAGGGCTTCCGCCTCAGCCCGCGCCTGCACGTGTGGATGTGGGGTGTCAGGCGAGGCGTATGATGGCCCGAGCGGTCGTGCTGCTCTCGGGGGGGCTCGACTCCGCCACCTGCCTGGCCTGGGCGCGCGCCCAGGGCTTCGAGTGCGTGACGCTGGCGGTGGACTACGGGCAGCGGCACCGCGTGGAGCTCGCCGCCGCCGCGCGCGTCTCCCGCGCGCTGGGAGCCCGCGAGCACCGCGTGGTCGCCGTGGACCTGCGCGCCATCGGCGGCTCGGCGCTGACCGCAGACATCGACGTGCCGCGCGACCGGTCGGACGAGGCCATGCGCGCGGGCGTCCCACCGACCTACGTCCCGGCGCGCAACACGGTGTTCCTCGCGCTGGCGCTGAGCCTGGCCGAGACCCTCGGCGCGACCGACCTGGTGGCGGGGATGAACGCCATCGACTATTCGGGCTACCCGGACTGCCGGCCCGAGTTCGTCGCCGCGTTCGAGACGCTCGCCGGGCTCGCCACCCGCGCCGGGGACGAGGGCGCGCGCTTCCGGATCCACACCCCGCTCATGCGGCTGGACAAGGCCGGGATCATCCGCCTCGGCGCCTCGCTCGGGGTCGACTTCGGCGCCACCCACTCCTGCTACGATCCGGCCGCCGGCGGCGCGGCGTGCGGCCGCTGCGACGCCTGTAGGCTGCGGATCAAGGGGTTCCGCGAAGCGGGCGTGGCGGACCCCACCCGATACGCGACTCTTCACCGGACCTGAACGGATGCGCGTCGAGCTGACCAAGGAATACGCGTTCGAGGCCGCCCACCGCTTGCCGATGGTGCCGCCCGACCACAAGTGCTTCCGGATGCACGGCCATTCGTACCGGATCGAGGTCACGCTCGGCGGGGACGTGGATGAGCGCGCGGGCTGGCTCGTGGACTTCGGCGACATCACGGCCGTGGTCGAGCCCCTGCTCAAGCGCGAGCTGGATCACCGCGCCCTCAACGACGTTCCCGGGCTCGAGAACCCCACGTCGGAAGTGCTGTGCGGCTGGCTGTGGGCCAGGCTCGAGCCCCGGCTCCCGGGACTGCGCGCGATCACCGTCATGGAAACCTGTACGGCGCGCTGCACCTACCGGGGCGAATGACGCGGCTCGACCTGCGAAGGTTGGACCATTCGACGAAGGTGGAAACCCGATCCCGGCAATCGTATCCAACTGGGACAGGGAAGGGCGCTCGGACGCACCGAGGCGCTTGACCGTTCCCTGAAGACATGGGCCGGGAGGCGGGAGATCCATGAACCAGAGAGTGTTCGTGTCCGGAGCGACGGGCTACATCGGTAGCGCCGTTGCCGCACGCCTGCTCCGCGCGGGGTACGAGGTGCTGGGCCTGACCCGCAGCAAGGACCGGGCGCGCGCCCTCGAGGCGTTCGGCATCCAGGCGATCGTCGGCGACCTGTCCCGGCCCGAGAGCTTCATCGCGAACCTCAAGAACTGCGACGCGATGGTGCACACTGCGTTCGATGCGGGGAGCGAGACGGCCCCCAACGACCAGCGCGCCCTCGAAGCGGCCGCCAGGGCGGTGCAGGACGGCCGCTTGCGGCAGCTGATCTACACCAGCGGGGTGTGGGTCCATGGTGACCAGCAGGGTCGGCTGGTGGACGAGGATGCCGCACTCGAGCCGCTGGAGCTGGTGAAGTGGCGCGCCGCCCACGAGGACGTGGCCCTCGACCTGGTCGAGCTCGGCGTGCGCGCGCTCATCCTCCGGCCCGGGATGGTCTACGGCGGCGCGCATGGCACCTTCGGGGGCTGGTGGCAGGAGGCGCGCGAGCGGCACACGGTGACCTATCCGGGCGACGGAACCCAGCACTGGGCCATGGTGCATCGCGACGACGTCGCCGACGCCTATGCGCTGGCTCTCGAGCACGGGAACAGCGGCGAGCGCTACCTGCTCGCGGACGGCTCGCAGTTGACGGTGCGCGAGATGGCGGAGGCGGTCGCGGCCGCGACCGGCGCGACGGCGAAGTCGCGGCCGCGGGAGGATGTCATCGAGACCCTCGGGCTCTACGGCAGGGCGCTGCTCTCGGACCTCAGGGTTTCGGCGGCCCGGGCGCGGCGCGACCTGGGCTGGGTGCCCCGTCACACCCACTTCGTCCACGAGGCACCGGCGCTTCTGCGCGACTGGCAGGCGGGCCAACAGGCGACGGTGCGCTGAGCCGGACGCCCCGGCGGCCCGCTCGAGTCCTCGCGGAACCATGCTCCCGAGTCGTCCGCGCCGTCCCGGCCCCCGCGCGTTCGCCGCAATCGGCGTGGTCCTGGTTCTCGCCGCCGCGGCGGCGATCGGGCCGGTCGCGCGCGGGCTGGTCGCCCTGCGCCTGCGGCAGGTGGCGGCCGGACGCGACGCCGAGGTCTCGTGGCGCTCCTTGCGCGTCGGCTGGCCGCTCCGCGTCGCGCTCGCCGGACTGACGCTGCGCGGCCTCGCCGCGGGCGACACGCTGTTCCGCGCCGAGTCGCTGAGCGTGGTAGTCGACCCCTGGTCGCTGTGGACACTCCACCCGCGGGCCTCGGCCGTCACGCTGGCGCACGCCACGCTCCGCCTCCC
>MFFQ01000035.1 GCA_001780165.1 Candidatus Eisenbacteria bacterium RBG_16_71_46
GCAGCCCTTCCTCGGCGAGCGCTTGACCAACCTCTTCGCCCATGCAATCTCGACCGAGAGCGACTGTCTGGTCTGCTCGACGTTCTTTAGACGGATCATGCTCGAGTCGGGCGAGAACCCGGATCGATTCGCGCTCGACGAGCGCGAAGAGGTCGTCGTCGAATTTGGCCGGCAACTCGCGAAGCCGTTTGCTCGCGTCCCCAATGGCCTCTTTGCGCGGCTCGCCGCCGCGTTCACCGACGAGCAGATTGTGGCCCTCACTGCCTTCGGCGCGTTGATGGTCGCAACCAACGTCTTCAACAACGCCCTCGATGTCGATCTTGACGGCTACCTGGAGCCGTACCGGAAGGGCAACGTGGCGCCGGCGGAAGGGGCTGTATGATGGCAGAGCCTACGGCGTCGCCTCGCGAGTTCGCGGGCAAGGTCGCGTTCGTCACCGGCGCCGCTCACGGACAGGGCCGCGCGGTGGCGCTGGCCCTCGCACGGGCCGGCGCGCGCATCGCGGCGTTCGACGTGGCCAGGCCGTTGCCCTACCCCGGCTATCAGCTCGGCTCCCGGGATGAACTGCGCGGGCTGCAGCATCTCTGCCGTGAGGCCGGATCCGATTGCCTGACATTTGAAGGTGACGTGCGCGACGACGCCGCAGTCACCGCCGCCGTCGACGGCACGGTCGCAGAGTTCGGGCGTATCGACGTCCTCTTCAACAACGCGGGGATCTGTGCCTACGGCCTGGCTCACGAGCTCACCGAAGAGGCGTGGGACACGATGATCGACATCAACTTGAAGGGAAGCTGGCTCGTGGCCAGGCGGGTGATTCCGGTCATGATTCGACAGCGCTCCGGCGTCATCATCAATAACTCGTCGGTCGGCGGTCTGCGCGGGATGAACCGGCTGAGCCACTACGTGGCGTCGAAATGGGGACTGACCGGCTTGACCCAGTCGTGGGCGATTGAACTGGCGCCCCACGGCGTTCGCGTCGTCTCCATTCATCCGACCGGCGTGAACACGCCGATGAACGACGGCCTGGCCTCCCTGGAGGGCGCGACGCCCCAGGAGATCGCCGAGCGTTCCGCCGGCAACCTGCTGCCCGTGCCCTGGATCGAGCCGGAGGACGTGGCGGAGGCGGTCCTTTACCTCGCGTCTGATCGCGCCAGGTTCGTGACCGGTTCCCAGTTCGTCATCGATGCGGGCCTGCTCACGCGGTGACCTCCGGCCGGGTCCTGCGCAATGGCAAGACCCAGACGCAGGTCGCGGGGGACCCGTGGCTAGATGAGAGCTACGTGTCGCGGCTGCTCTCCGGAGAGGGGGCAATCCGAGCCGCGACGCCCTGCTTCTTCTGGCGAGTTGGGGTCCGGGACTAGCGGTGGAGGAGACGGACGAACTGCTGGTGGCGGCGGACTACAAGCCGCTCATCCTTGCCTACGGCGTCGCCCTCAGAGTTCGCGGGCAAGGTCGCGTTCGTCACCGGCGCCGCTCACGGACAGGGCCGCGCGGTGGCGCTGGCCCTCGCACGGGCCGGCGCGCGCATCGCGGCGTTCGACGTGGCCAGGCCGTTGCCCTACCCCGGCTATCAGCTCGGCTCCCGGGATGAACTGCGCGGGCTGCAGCATCTCTGCCGTGAGGCCGGATCCGATTGCCTGACATTTGAAGGTGACGTGCGCGACGACGCCGCAGTCACCGCCGCCGTCGACGGCACGGTCGCAGAGTTCGGGCGTATCGACGTCCTCTTCAACAACGCGGGGATCTGTGCCTACGGCCTGGCTCACGAGCTCACCGAAGAGGCGTGGGACACGATGATCGACATCAACTTGAAGGGAAGCTGGCTCGTGGCCAGGCGGGTGATTCCGGTCATGATTCGACAGCGCTCCGGCGTCATCATCAATAACTCGTCGGTCGGCGGTCTGCGCGGGATGAACCGGCTGAGCCACTACGTGGCGTCGAAATGGGGACTGACCGGCTTGACCCAGTCGTGGGCGATTGAACTGGCGCCCCACGGCGTTCGCGTCGTCTCCATTCATCCGACCGGCGTGAACACGCCGATGAACGACGGCCTGGCCTCCCTGGAGGGCGCGACGCCCCAGGAGATCGCCGAGCGTTCCGCCGGCAACCTGCTGCCCGTGCCCTGGATCGAGCCGGAGGACGTGGCGGAGGCGGTCCTTTACCTCGCGTCTGATCGCGCGAGGTTCGTGACCGGTTCCCAGTTCGTCATCGATGCGGGCCTGCTCACGCGGTGACCTCCGGCCGGGTCCTGCGCAATGGCAAGACCCAGGCGCAGGTCGCGGGGGACGCGTGGCTCGATGAGAGCTACGTGTCGCGGCTGCTCTCCGGAGAGCGGGACAATCCGAGCCGCGACGCCCTGCTTCTTCTGGCGAGTTGGGGTCTGGGACTAGCGGTGGAGGAGACGGACGAACTGCTGGTGGCGGCGGACTACAAGCCGCTCATCCTTGCCTACGGCGTCGCCCTCAGTAGTCGTTAGTACCGCCCGGTGCTGGGTGGCCTTCACCACGGATACGAATGGCTCGCTGCTTGATCTGCCACGAAGCAGCCGTAATTTTGGAGTCCCACACCCCTTCGCTGGGTAGCACCTCAAACCCGCGGGCGCCTCCCGCTCCTGGGCCGGCCTAGCGCCAGCGGGGGTCCAGAGCGTCACGCAGGCCGTCACCGATGAAGGTGAAGCAGAGCATCAGCAGGGCGATGGCGCAGGCCGGGAACACCAGCATCCACTCGGTCTCGATGATGTACTGGTAGCCGGTGTTCACCAGCGTGCCGAGGCTGGCTGTGGGCGGCGGCAGGCCAAAGCCGATGAAGGCGAGAACGGCCTCCGCGAAGATAGCGATGGGGATGCCGAAGGTTACGGCCACTATCACCGGGCTCAGGGTGTTGGGCAGCATGTGCTGGAACACCACGCGCACGCGGGTAGACCCGAGGGCCCGCGCGGCGATAACGTAGTCGCGCTCCGCCAGGGAAAGCATCTGGCCGCGCACCAGCCGCGCCACTGTCGTCCAGCTGACGAAGGAGATGGCGAAGATTACAAGTATCCGTTCGTTGCCGATGATGGGCCAGTCGCGACCGAAGAGGACGGACCGCATCAGGATGATGAACAGCAGGTCGGGGAAGGCGTAGGTGAGGTCTGTAAGGCGCATGAGGATGTTATCGCCCAGCCGTCCGGTGAGGGCGGCCGTGCCGCCCACCAGGATGCCGATGGTTACCACCACGGCCTGTACCCCAAAGCCCACCTGAAGGGAGATCAGCAGCCCCTCCAGCACGCGCGCCCAGTTGTCCCGTCCCAGGTTGTCGGTGCCGAAGAAGTGGTCCCAACTGGGGCCCGTCTTGACGACCGAGTAGTCCTGGAACGTCGGGTCGTAGCGCTGGACCCAATCGATGGTGTTGCCGGCGATCGCCAGGACGGCCAGCACGGACAGGACGATCAGCCCTGCCATCGCCAAACGGTTGCGGATAAGCCTGCGGAAGGCGTCAGACCACAGCCCGCGCTCTGGCCCGGCGGCGACCTCTGCGAAATCCTCGATGGATGCCAGCGCCTCGGCCTCTGCCATGCCTGCCTACCCGTACCTGATACGCGGGTCCACCACCGCGTACAGGATGTCCACGATGAGGTTGGCGAACGCCACGATGGTGGCGAAGAAGATGGTCGTTCCCATGATCACTCCGTAGTCGCGGCGGAAGACGGCGTCCACGAAGGGCCGGCCGATGCCTGGAATCTGGAAGATGCGCTCCACGATGAAGGAGCCGGTGATGAGGATGGCGAAGATGGGGCCGGCCACAGTCAGTACCGGGATGAGGGCGTTCTTCACGGCGTGGCGTAGCACCACCACGTACTCCCGCACCCCCTTTGCCCGGGCCGTCCGGATGTAGTCCTGGCTCAGGACCTCCAGCATGCTGGCGCGGGTGATGCGGGCCACGTAGGCGGCGGGCAGGAGGCCCAGGGAGAGGACGGGGAGCACGACCTTTCGGAAGTCCCAGGCGAAAGGATTATAGAATTCGCTCCAGCCGGGCCCGCCCCAGCCGAGGACATCGAACCAGCCAAGCTGCACGGAGAAGATGAGCACGCCGAGCGTGGCCACAACGAAGTTGGGCAAGGAGGCGCCCATGGTGGCGAACACCACTCCCACGTAGTCCCCTAATCTGTTCTGGTTGAGAGCGGAGAGGACCCCCAGGGACATCCCCGCGGTTATGGCGAAGGTGAAGGCCGTCAGCCCCAGCTGCGCCGAGACCGGGAAGCCCTCCTCGATGATGTCCCGCACCTCCCGGTTTCGGGTGAAAGAGGTGCCGAGGTCGCCCTGGGCGAGGTTCCACAGGTACAGGGCGTACTGCTTGGGCAGGGGCTCGTCGAGGTTGTACTTCCTCTCCAGGTTGGCCTTCGTGGCTTCCGGCAGCTCCTTCTCCCGGTCGAAGGGACCGCCGGGGACGAGGTGCATGAGGAAGAAGGTTATGGTGGCGACACCCCAGAGGAGGGGTATCATCCAGAGGACCCTGCGAATGACGTAGCCGGTCATGCTGGTCACTCAATTATAGACGAATTTCGCTACCACTACGCGCATCTAGGAAAGGCGAGCGGGGGCGCTGTCGGCGCCCCCGCTTCGCTGTCAGGTCTTTGTTGTGTCTACTGGGAGAAGCCCCAGGCCTCGGCGTCCCAGTCACCGGCGATCATGGCGTCCACGGCGCCGGAGTTCTCCTTCATGCCCGCCACGTCGGGCTTGATCAGGTAGTGGTCGGCCTCGTGGTAGTAAGGGGTGATGCCGCACACTTCCGTGACGATGATCTCGTTGATCTCCCGGTACAGCTGGATGCGGGCTTCCTGGTCCGGGTTGAACTTGGCCTGCTCAACGCGGTCCTTGATCTTCTGGTTGTCGCAGTTGTACTTGTTGGTGCCGACCCCCGGGATGTCGAACAGACCGAGCACCCAGTTCTCGGGGTCGGGGTAGTCCTGGATCCAACCGCCGTGGAAGAGCTGGAAGTCCTGAGCGCTAAAGCGGGCGGCGCGGGTCTGGCCGTCCACAGCTTCAATGTCCACGTCTATGTTCAAGACCGTCTTGAAGCTGTTCTGGAGGAACTGAGCGATCGCCTGCGGCTCCGGGTCGGTCCGGACGATGATGCTCAGCTTTGGGAAGCCTGCGCCGTCAGGGTAGCCGGCGTCGGCCAGGTGCTTCCTGGCGGAGTCCTCGTTGAAGCCGACCACATCATTGAAGGCATCCGGCGCCGCTCCGCCCAGGATCGCCTCGGGGAACCAGGAGGTCGTGGGCTCGTGGGCGCCGTTGGTGGCGACGGCGACGAGCTGGTCGCGGTCTATCGCCTGGGCCAGCGCAAGCCGCACGTCCAGATTGGCCAGAGTCGGGTCCGTCAACTGCATCTCCAGGCCGCGGGTGGAGGGGCGGACGAGCTTGAGGTACTCGTCGCCGAACTCACTGATGACTGCCTGGAGCACCGCCCTGTCGGCGAATGCAAAGTCCAGCTCGTCATTGCGGTAGGCGTTGTTGGAGACCGCGTTGTCGTCAATGAAGTCGATGGTGAGGGTGTCCAGCGTGGGCTTATCGCCATCAGTCGGGTCCCAGTTGGGGTTGGGCTCCATCTTCAAGAAGTCCTGCGGCTTGTACTCAATCATCTGGTAAGGCCCGTTGAAGGCCAGGGCGGAGGCGTCCAGGCCGTCCGGCCACTCGTCGCTGGAGTTGGGCAGCAGGTGCACCGGTGAGGGGAAGGTCAACCAGAGGGAGAGGATCATCTGGAACGTCGGCTGGGCGTCGGTCAGGGTGAACTCGATGGTGGTGTCATCCAGCGCCTTGGCGCCGATGGCGGCCTCCATGACGGCGGCGTCTATTGTGGAGGCGTCCAAGTCGTCCTCCGTGCCCGGCGTCTCGTCGGGGCCGGCCAGCGCGTAGTAGTAGTCGTCACAGCCGGCGACGGCGGTGAGGAGGTACTGGTACTGACCGGCGTGGAGCGGGTTGCAGGTGCGGATGATGCCGGCCACGAAGTCCTCAGCCGTCAGGTCGTCGCCGTCTGACCACATCAGTCCGTCGCGCAGCGTGATGGTGTAGGTCTTACCGTCGTTGGTTATCACAGGGTCGGCGGCGGCCATCCCCGGCTCCGGGACGTTCTCCGGGTTCAGATTGTAGAGGCCGCGCCAGA
>MFFQ01000036.1 GCA_001780165.1 Candidatus Eisenbacteria bacterium RBG_16_71_46
CCAGTTTACCGTCCTGATTGAAGTCATCCATGGAAACGGCTTGGACCGATGAGCCACCGGTGGAGTAGGCAACATACGGTGGTTCAAATCGATCGTTTGGCGGCGGACCATTCCCAAGGACTAGGGCGCTGCCGCTTAGGGCAAGGCAATGATCTCTGTAGTGCAGGGGTGTTCCGTCCGTATTGTAGAGTTGACGGCCGCAGGCATCTATCGAACCTTTCGGCTGAGGAAAGGTCCGACCGAGGGAACCGTTGAACGCCCCGTGGAGGTCAATTGGACTGAGGAGCACCGTAAAGAGGAACACTTTGGCGATTTGGAGTCGTCTGTCAGGCATTTTGTGGTCCCCCTAAGAGCGGTTAGAACACTGAATGGCCTGCTCAAGGGCCTCGGCCGGCCCGCGCCCAGGGCAGGTAGATCACCCGCCCTGCCATGGGGCCAGCGGGGCACGCGCGGCGTGACGGGCGCAGCCTCTATTCTATGACCTCTGAGATGGCTGGCAAGTGCAGGTTCCCCCTGCGGCGGAAGCCGGGTCGACAGAAACGGCGGCCCCGATCGTCATGGACGGCTTCGAGGTGGCCCACAAGCGGTAGCCGCCCTCTGCCGCCTGCAGCGAGTTGTCAGGCAGCCAATCACTGGCCGACCACGCCCTTGAGAAGGTTTGCAAGTTCAGGCTCTAGCTGATTGCCGAATCGGAGGCGCGTCGGATCCGCCCACGTGTCACTGAGCTGGTGAGTCCATTGCCGAGGTGCCGGCGGCTTGTCCTTCCACTCCGCGTCCGGATCGAAGTAGAGGTAGACATCCCAGGCAACATGGCCCGCAGCGCCGAGGGACGCCGCGATGGCCCTACCAGCGCGCCGCTTTGGATCGTGAAACCAACGAATCCGGGGATCGGTCATCTCCCCCGCTAGAGCGATGACATCCGCCACCCTATCTTCCGGCAGCATTTCGATCCAAACGATCATCGCCGCCAAGTCGGCGTCCGGGTTTCCTTTGGCCAGCACTCTGTGCACCGCACGGGCGCCATGGAGGCAGGCTGGTCAAGTGGGGGAGACCAATGCGACGAGCCGGGGCAATCCCCTGCTGTGATTGAATGCGCGGCTCAGCGGAAGGATGGAGCGTGAGAGCGAAGTGACTACTTGCGGAGTCATCTCAACTTCTCTATGCGACTGCAGTCAAGCGGCCGCCTGGCAGCCCCGAGCTACGAAGTCCTGCGCCCTTTGCGGGATGTTGCCCGGCGGTTGCGGGCAGGCCCTCCCTCACTCCACGGACAGTTGGCGGGCAGGGCACTCACGGAGCTCTGGAGCCATCCTGTCCAGGCAAGTCCGTCGCTCCTCCTGCTAACGAGTCGCGGTTCCGCGTAGCCCCTGCACCCCGAGCATGCATTCGATCATGCCGAGGTGCCGGTTGTCGTGTTTGAGCCAACTCAGAACCGCGTCGCCGATCTCGGCTTCCTTCCACTCGGCCTCATGCCGGTCCCGAACCGTGCGATGGAAGTCCTCTTCACTCATCGTACCCACGACATGGTCCGCCTTGGCAAACACCCGACGAGCATATTCGAGGAGGACATCCTTCTTGGGCAGCGGCAGCGAAGCCGAAGCATCGTCATCCAGGCCCATGCCTGTCTCGGCGAATCCCAGATCGGAATCGTGGAAGCCCCACTCCCTTGCGAGCCCCTCCGTCTCCCATATCTGCCCGGTGCTGCCGCTGATCATCTCCTGCAAGTAATCGGCCCAGCGCGCCATATGCCACAAATGGAACGCGATAGAGGGTGCCGTCTTGCACGATGTCCACATGATAGTGCGGTCGTCGAGGCCATCAACGACCTTTAGTACTTGCTCATGCGTTGAGGAATAGCCTGTGGCAACGAGACGTGTGATGCTATCAGCCATGGGAGTCCTCGCGGATTGCTCGCTTGCCGGCGCTGATCCGAGCTGGCCTCGCCGGGCGCTTGGAAACCACAATTTCGGGGGCCGCCTAACGGCCTCCCTGGCCCGGCGGGCCGGGGGGTGACATGCGGCGTGGCGGGCACGACTTCTATTCTATGACCTCTGAGGTAGCTGGCATGTGCGCGTTCCCCCCGCGGCGGAAGCCGCGTCGGTCGAAGATCCTGGTGGATTTCCAGGGCACTAGTGAGTGGTAAGGTGGGCTCGGGGCGGCTTAGATATTGCGAGAGAGCTCCTCAATTGCACATCTGGTGGCGGCGTGAAGGCGGTCGAGGTCGGGCTTGCGAACGAGTGCAAGAGGGTTATGGGCTGCTAGATCGCCGAAGAACTTGAGGTCTGGTAGAACCCTCTTCGTTTCTCGTGTGAGCTTGAATTCTCTCTGGGATGTCGCTTTGCCGATGAGATCCTTGAAGGCCAGGTAGTTGCCGTCGGCATCGGTGACGACCATCTGGAGGTTGTGGCGCTCATAGGCTGCGATAATCATGGATTCGGCGAGGCGGCGAATCATAGCGGCACATGAGTTGTAGCAGGCTGTCTCATAGGTGGAGTTCACTTCCCAAAGTATCTTCTTGAGCACGTGGTGGCGATCTTCGATGAGATCATCGGGAAGAAAGAGTGGTTGAGGGGGCGCTTGAATGGAAGCGCCTTCGGATTCGATTTCCGCAGAGAGGTCAAGATCACTCTTGATCTTGATTTCACGGAGAAGGAGAAGCATTTGTGAGGGGGCAGCGGGGAAGGTGGCAACGATCTGGTCGACTAGAGGCTCGATCGCGGCGAGTTGGAAGGCGACCCGCGGGTAACGCTCGAGCGGGAATCGGCGCTTGAGCTTGAGGAAGGACTTGCGGAGGTTGGCTACGCAGGTGGCGAGGGAGCCCGATGCTCGGGAAGATGGCAAAGGACGTGCATTCTGCCGAGGGAGGGACTTCGCGAAGGCAACGGCTTGGGAAACGGCTTCCCGGAAGTCGTCGAAAGGGGCGATTGACATTGCCGCACGCTATGGGTTGGTGTACTTCCAAAGTCTGCGCTTGTTGTCTTGGACTCGCTGACGGCGAAGCTGCCGCTTCTGGACGAGGGTGATCAGGACCGGGCCGATTGTTGCTTGTGGGTAGTGCCAGCCGTGGGCCTGCATTTCCTCCCTTATCTCGGGCAGGGACTTGGGAGCCTTGAAGAAGGCCTCCTGGCGTAGAACCATGAGACGACCGCTTACCGACCTGGCGGGGAGGTCATCAGACAGTTCTGCCTCCTCAACAGCGCCTGCTGACTTCGGGGGTTTTTGACCCTCGGTGGATGACGCGGATATTAGATGCCCGAGGATCACTTCGAAGGCTTTCAACTTCAATTCGCCGTCTGGCATGTCGGCGACAGCCTTCTCTGCTTCCTTTCTCAGATCGATGAGCTTCTTGGAATCCACTTGGACCTCCCTCTGTGGCTCCTGGATTGTAGATCAAACCTCATGAGCCCGCCTGACGGCCTCGAGCTAAGCTGCCCGGCGGAAGCGGACTGACCGACCAGGATTGTGCGCCCCGCCGGCGGGCCAGGCAATTGGCCCTCTAAGCGCCGCCCGCCGGGTCAGCTTCAGCGAGTTGTTAGGTGGCCTGGGTTGGATGCAGCTTCAGCCGCCTCCTGTGAGGGCGTTGCAGATGATGTTGTAGCGGCAGAAGGCGCCGCGCTGGATCATGATCGAGATTGGCAACACGATAAGGACGACGGATTCTGCCAACATTACTGCAACGCCGACATATGCTGAGATGGGCGCCTTTGTTGGGCGGCGTGGTGCTTCGGGAATTGCCGTGAACCTCAGGACCAGGTCGAGAACTCGAGGGATGATGGATGCGAGCGCCGTAGTGGCCAAGAGCAAAGCAAATGGTATTGGGAGGAAGAAAGGACCCAAGAGGAAGATAGCCGCGAACGTTGCGATTGTGAGAGCGGCGAGGATTCGCCAGTTGGCAACAGCCGACTGGAGAAGGCTCAGGTTGGAGCGCCAAGCAGCGAGAAGTTCATGTTCGTTTGTCACGTCGTCACACCGGCCAAGGCGCTTGAGAACCTTCAGCCCAGGCCACCTAACGGCCTCGGACTGTGCCGCGCGACATTGCAGGCACGACTTCTATTCTATAACCTCTGAGATAGTAGGCAAGTGCGCATACCCCCTGCGGCGGAAGCCGTGTCGGCACTGGTGGGTGGTTAGGCGGAAGGGCGATAGTGCCTGGACTACAGGGTGACAAAGCGCAGAAGTGTTAGCAGGTGGTCTTGGACTTGCGCCCAGATGTCGGCGATGTTGGTCAGAGAGCCTGCTTCCCGGTCCTTCATCGCATCGGACAATCGGGAGACAAGGGATGCATGAGTCTTTTCGAGAGAGACCAACTGGGGGTGTTGTGGGCCATTGGTCCCGTTAATTGCCAAGCGCAATGCCATCGTTTGCCAGTTCATATTCTCTTTTGGGTGTGATCGTGCTCGCTCGAAGAGATCGCCCACTACTCCCGCAACTAGGTTGCGCATATCGTTGGCTGGCGCGGCTCGGCTGGTTGTCCCCAGTTGGTAGGATTGGACGCTTCTCAGCGCGGTGTCAAAGCGGGACAATGTGCCTGAGTTGGCGAGCTTTGCTAGCTCCCGGCGGACTTCGGCGGGGCGGTCGTGGGTGGCTTGAAGATCCCGGAATGCTTGGGTGACTTCGTCGGAGTACTCGATCGCTGGGGGTGAGGCCAAGTCCCCAACGCGGGCCGCGTACTCGTAGACCGATGCAGTGCCGCTCGTTGTGAATGCTGATGCGGCAATCAACGCCGGGAATTCGTAGTGGGGCATAGGCGGAAGGGCGTCTCTCAGATAGGTAGAACTGGCGTCAACAACGTACATGAGATCGGGCAGCTGGATTTCTTCGGCCTCTGGAGGCGCGGATTCAACGGTTCGGATCATCCATTCGGTGAAGTCCAGGTCCTTCTGCACTTCGGGCGCGACTTCGTGCGCGGATTTGTAGTTTGCGAGCCACTCCCGAAGATACTGCGCCTTCTCTTTGAGCTTCTTCAAGATGTCTTGTTGCATGTGATACGGCCTCCACCTGGCGCCGAATCGGCTTACGCCTAACGGCCTCGAGCTTGCCGGCGCGGCGTGAGCCGCGGCGACTCCATTCTATGGAGAACTAGCCGGCGAGCAAGCACCTGATCCCCACGCGGCCGAAGCCGCGTCGGGCACAGCGGGCGGTTAGGTGGCCAGAGGGTTGGGTCAGGGCGCGGCCAGGGCCTGTAGGAGTGAATTGGCGTCTCCAAGTACGAGGACGTTCTCGTAGTCGAATGGTGCCCTGCCAAGATGGGCGCCGACCGCGGCCATCACGCTGTTCACGAGCTCGATTGCATGGTCAAAATCGCCGCGTACAACTGCCGCTGATGGGAGTGGAGTTTTGGCAAGTGCAGTGGCTTGGTCAATATGGTCAAGCCACTTGTTGCGCCACGCGCGGATGGCGCTTACCTTGGTCAGAAGCATGTTGAGGGTGTCTCTTGCTTGTTTGTTTGACGCGGGAGGAGCTAATGCCTCTAGGGCTTCAACAAGCGTTTGAAGCGAGAGGTTGGTCTGAGCGAGTGTATGGCTCTTATCGGTGAGGCGGCTGAGCGTTACGAACGCGTCGTCGCGGAAGGTGTCATGTAGCAGCCTGAAGAACCCGTTGGCAGTTCCGGAGAGGGTTCGCATCCTCGCATCCGAGACTGTGAAGAGGATGCGATACTGGGCCCATCTGACGTTGAGCTGGAGCACATGAGGGTGGATGCCGTCGAGGAGGTTGCCGAGGGATGGTGTCATCTCGTGTCCTCTGTTAGTAAGTGCGATCTGGGGGGCGCAGGGCCACCCAACAAGATGCTACACGGCGCGGACAGCAATCGGATTGCCCTCACGTTGCATTTCATATGTGCCCAGAGGATAGTACGAGGACTTGGAGCGAAGGGCAAGATGATCGTCGAAGCAGCTACGAAGACCGCACCCAGTACAATTGCCTATATCGATGTGGGCTAAGGCCTTCCCGTTGAGGCTGGTGCGCAACGCCGTGACCTTGGTGCAACCCGCTCGTCGTCAATCGTTCTAGGCGACCTGGATCCCCTCTCCTTCCATCACCCTCCCAACAAACCACACTGCCTGCTCCATCTCCGCCGCCCGCTTCTCGAACGCCTCGCGCTTCGAGGCCGGGACGCACAGCAACAAGCCGCCGCTTGTTTGCGAGTCGAAGAGCAGCATCAAGTCGGGGTCGGCGATGCCCACCGCCGCATTCACCCGCGGGCCAAAGTAGGCGCGGTTGTCATGTGTCCCGCCGGGGAAGAGCCAGGCGGCGGCGTACTCCTTCGCACCTTCCATGAACGGTACGGCCTTCAGGTCAATCTCGATGCCAACGCCCGAAGCCTCGGCCATCTCGATGCCGTGCCCGAGCAGGCCGTATCCGGTAATGTCGGTGGCCCCACGCAGCTCGAATTCCTGAGCCAACACGCAGGCACGGTCGTTCAGCCGCGTCATCCACGCAATCGCGCCCGCCAAATGCTCAGGCTTGGCCTTCTCCTGCTTTCCGGCGGTTGTGATGACGCCTGTCCCCAGCGGCTTGGTGAGCACGAGCCAATCGCCGGGCCGCGCCCCGGTCTTGGTCATCAAGCGATCCGGGTGAACCAGACCGATCGCGGCCAGCCCGTACTTGGGCTCTTTATCCTGCACGGTGTGCCCGCCGGCAATGACGACGCCGGCATCGCGCGCCTTCTCGGCGCCCCCGCGCAGGATCTCGGTAAGGATTTCGGGCGGGAGTTGCGGCGGGAAGGCGACAATGTTGAGGGCGAGGATGGGCCTGCCGCCCATCGCATACACGTCGGAGAGTGAATTGGCTGCGGCGATCGCGCCGTACTCGTACGGGGTATCGACCACCGGCGTGAAGAAATCGGTGGTGACGATGAGCGCCTGATCCGGACCCAGGCGATAGACGGCCGCATCGTCGGCTGGGTTCAGTCCGACGAGCAAGTCGGGATATTCACCTGGGGGGAAGATCCCCCGCAATGGCAGCAGGACCTGCGCCAGCGTTTCCGCGCTGAGCTTCGACGCTCAACCCGCGCACGAAGAAAGCGTGGTCAGGCGGATCTGCTTGCCGGAGGTCGCTCGCGGTGCATTGCTCATCGCATCGCTTCCTTCTTGACCAGGCACGGATTTCGCCAGGCGTTTCTCCATTCTATCAGCGGCGCACGCCCTGCGCCACAAGAACCCTGGCAGGGAATTGTAGAAGCGGCGCTGGATGACGAACGACCGTGCGAGAAGCGTCGCACTGCGCAGGCCCGAGACGCTTGCGCGATGGAAGAACCGCAACCGGCCCGCACGCGTGTACGGGCCGGAAGAGAATCAGAGATGCAAGCTGCTAGGAGGTGGGCGTCGGCGCCGTGCGCCCGCCGCTCCAGCCAAAGATGCGCGGGTCACTGCGCGGGCTGCCGGAGGAGTAGATGGGCTTGCCGTCGGAGGTCGTACCCGTCTGGCGCGCGACCTCGATCGTCCAACGGAAGAGGTGGGTGCTTGTATCGCTCGGGCGAAGCGTGCTGGGGACGATGTACTTGGTCTCGGTGACATAAGCCTGCGTGCGCCGGCCGGTGCCCTCGGTAATGTCTTCTACCGTCACCAGGTAGCTCTCGTTATCGCGCAGCGCGGCGACCGCGGCCCACTGCAGCGCCACCGACTCATCGCTCAAGCCGAAGACCGACCCGTCGCGCGGGCTGAGCAGGTTGGGCGCGGGGTAGGGCGGCGGCGGGGTGGCCGTTGGCGTGGGGCCGGGTGTGGGCAAGCGGCGGCACAGCGGAACCTGGACCGTCAGCCCGGTGAACACGGTGTCGCCGAAGATGTTCTGATTGAATTCCTTCATTCCATCGATGGTGACGTTGAAGTTGGCCGCGATGCCCGCCAGCGTATCCCCTTCTTGCACCGTGTACGGAAACAGCTCGCAACTGGTGCGGGTCGATTCGAGCGCGGTGAAGGTGGCCGTAGAGGGCGGCACCGGCGTGGGCGTGGGTTGCGGGATGAGCAGCTTCTGCCCGATGCTCAGGTTGTTGCAGGCCGGCGGCAGGTTGTTGAGCTGCAAGATCGAATTGACCGACACGTTGAAGCGAATGGCCAGGCCGACGCAGGTATCGTTGGAGGCGATGACATACTCCACCGGAGGCAGCGGAGTAGGCGTGAGCGTCGGTTCGGGCGTGGAAGTGGGCGGCAGCGTTTCACTGGGGGCGGAGGTGTTGGTGGGCGTGGCGCTGGCGGCGCCTGGGGCAAAGGCGCGCCCCGAGCGCGCAATCAACGCGATGATCACCGCCCCGATCAGCATGAACACGGCCGGGGTGGCGATCGCCACCGGCCAAGGGATGCTCAACGTTGGGCCGCGGCCGGTCATGCGCGCCGACGCCGCGCGGCGCGTTCCGCCGGGGGTCAGTTCGGTTCCGCAGACGGCGCAGCGCGCGGCCGATTCTGCGACGCGCGTGCCGCAGTTGGGGCAGACGCGGCTAGTGTGAGCTGGTTTCTGTGTATCGGGCATGGATGACGAATCCTACTCCTGTACAACTGGGCGATTATACCAAAGCCAATCTACCCAGGTCGGGAGGCTGAATTCGAATTCTAAGCCCAACGCGAGCAGGACAATCGCGACACATCGGCAATTGCAGGGAATTGCAGGGAAAGAAGTGGGGAAGTGTTGGGCGAACGTCGCCGATGCGTATGGCCGCGGCGCGAACGGGTAGAGCCGATTGAGGCTATCCGCATGCGTCTTCGCCCGTGATCTCGGTTGGGAAGGCCGGCGACTTGTACCAACCCGCCGAAGACCCCACGCGGGCGCGTGTTTGCCAGCGGGCGCAATTGGGCGCGCGCTCGATCGACTGGTGCAGGCCCTCGATGCGTTCGCGTAAGTGGGGCAAGGCCGGCATGGCGGCCGCCAGAACATCCCCCGCGATGGATATGAGCAGCGACCCGTGCCCGCCGACGGCGCCATCCGCATCTCTCTAGTGCACGGCGAGGGGCATGGCCGAGCCTTTGTGTCGGGAATCGAACTTCTCTAACTGTCGAGCGTGATCGCGTTGGAGGTCGGAGGATGGGCGCGCGCGTGCTCCAAGGCGGCAGCCGAAAGGGAGAGGAAGAACTCCTTCACACCGCGTCCATCGACGCAGCTCGTCTCGAAATACGGAATGTGCCAGGCGCGCGCCAGAGTCTCGGCCTCCTCGCTGGCGACGACGCGCTCCAGGTCCGCCTTGTTGCCGAGCAAGATCACCGGCACATCCCCGAGCTGCTCGCGCACCTCGCGCCACCACATCGCCAGTTGATAGAAGGAGGTGCGGTTGTGCAGGTCGAAAACAAGCGCGACGGCTGAGCTGCCTCGGTACATGATCGTGCGCACGGGTGCAAAGCGCCCCTGGCCGGCAATATCCCATACGATCAGACGCAGGTTCTCGCCTTCCACGGCAATGGAGTAGATGTGAAAATCCACGCCGATGGTCATGTCGCGCGCCGGCTCGAACACGCCCGTCGCGTAGTAGCGCATGAGGGAGGTCTTGCCCACGCTGGCTTCGCCGCCGAGGATGACCTTGAGCGAAATGGCCGACTGCCGCTCCACGGGGGCGGAATGCTCGATCAGCGATTGAAGTTGGCCGTTGTCTGGAAAGCGTTCCAACCACTCGTCGACCCGGCCATGGACGTCCTCGGCTATCTCATAGGCTGCCGGCCGGACGGCAACCACGCGCGCCTGCGGATAGTTCATTCGCACGCGGTGGGTCAGGAAATCGAGTTGCAGGGGGCTGAGTCCAGCGTCGATTGCGACGAGATCGACGGGCGGGGCGATCCAGGCCTTGGAGAGATCGCTGTCGGTCGCGGCCGCGTGAACGTCGAAGGGCAGGTCCAGGTGATTGGCGGAATCGAGCCAGCCGGCGAGACTCTGTCCGTCAGCGATAAGTAGCACCTGTTTGCGCGAATCCGACATATGATCCCGACGAATGATGCGGCGGGTCTTGGCGCTGGCCGCACCATCCCGCCGAGGCAGACACCCCGGCATGATGACGGCCCGACGTCCAGCCCGCGATGCCGCGCATTCGATATCCCCTCTTCGTTCTGGGTGACCGGTCTGGCGAACACGGCCCCGGCTCGCGGCGAGCTCATCCAGCGCGTGCGCTAGTCGCCAGCGGGCGCCATCAAATCCTGGATCGGCGTCTGGTACCAGCGCACGGATTCGCCCACGCGGGCGCGCACTTGCCAGCGCATGCTCTTGGGCGCGCCTTCGATCGACTTGCGCAGCCGGCCGATCCGATCCCGCAGGCGGTCGCGGTCCGGCAGGTCCTTCCAGAAGGGGAGTACCTGCATCAGCATGTCGAGGTTGGTGGTCGCGGTGCGGAACCAGCCCCAGTCCTCGGCGCACACATCGCTCACATGCGAGGCGTCGAGGGTCTCCGGCTGGGAACCCACCCCCAAATCATGTTCGGAAAGCAACGCGCCGACCTCGCGCAAAAACATCTCGCTGGCATCGACCACCTGCAGAGACGAGAGCAGCAGATGGGTCGGAGGCAGGGTCACCGCCTCGCGCGTCAGCACGTCCAGGAATTCCACGCGGTGGAAGACTTCGTAGGCATTAAGAAACACGTGCAGGACGAGATTGGACTTTGCCTTGTGAATGACGAAATGGCGAACGCCGCGCATCTCAAACAGGCGCATCCGCGATTCGTATCCAAGGTGCGCCAAAAGGGCCACCAGCGATTCGCCCTGCTCCTGACGGCCGGCCAACTCGATGACGGGCAGGGTGGGCAGAACCATCCAGTCGCGGCTCTTCGGGCAGTGCAGGTGGACGCCCACCGAGCCGACGGCACGGATGTCGACGCCCTTCTCCTTGGCGGCTTCGACGACCCGCTGTGCTTCCTGCATCATCGAGCGCAGCAGGGTGCTGTCGGCGGAGGGGGCCGCTTCTTCTTCGATCGCTTCGCGGGCCGGGGCCACCGGCGGGAGGGGCGCCACCGGGGCCGGCGCCACGATCGGTTCCGGCACGGCGGCGACCGGTGCAGGCGCAGGTGCGATCGGCGGTTCATCGGCGGCCGTGACCGCGCTCGGCTTGGCGACCGGTTGAGGCTTGGGTGTGAGAGCCGCCTTGGCTTTGAGCTCGGCGGTGATCTTCTTGAGGGTCGGGGTAATCGAGAGATTCAGCAGCGGCAGGTTGACGGTGCGCGCGCACAGCAGGCTGAGGTGGCCTGGCCGCAGGTTCTTGATAATCACGCGCTGCTGCTGGAATGTGAGATCGAGTTCCTGAACGCGCCGGCGTGAGGCCTCGAGCGCCGTGATCGAACGGGCCGTGTTGCGGGCGAGCGTGGCCAGGGCGGCCTCGCCGAACTCGCCCGGCATGGCTGCGGCCAGCACCTCGCCCTCCGCCGAAAACAGAAGGCAGCCGCTGACGCCCGGCGCGCTGTTCACCTCGCGGAGCAAGTCGCTGAGCGACATCCTGACTCCTTGGCCTGCCGGGCCCCTCTAGCTCAATGCGGCACGGGCCGCGGTTAGGACAATGGCCGGGGAAGCCTGCGGGTCGAGCATCAATCCGATAAACCGTTCACCCTGGCGAATGACTACCAGGCGCTGGTTGGGCTGGCTGACGACGCCTTGTTCGAAAAGCCCGACCGGAATGCTCTCCGAGATTTGCTCGGCCAGGGCTCCGAGGAAGACCGTCACCGCCGCTTCAGTCTCGCCATTGCCCTCCGCCACGCTGGCGCCCATGACCACCCCGTCGCGCCCGGCCGTAATCACTCCGGTCACGCCTTCGATGGCCTTGAGCTTTTGGATTTCGTCTGCGGGCATGGGGACCTCCCGAGCCTTGCCGGCGTTCCAGTCTGCCTGGTGCAGCATGGCCTCCAGCAACAAGTCGGACCACGGGCGGTCGATGGAGCGCTCCGGGGCGGGGGCATCGTTTTCGAGGACGAAGGTGCCTTCGGCCCACTGCATGAGCTGCCACAACGCGGGCTCGCCGCGGTTGCTGCCGGTCGCGGCATGCACGACCTGACCGTCGGAGAAGTATACCTCCCCCTCCTGGTCACGATGAGAGAGGTGCAGCCGCGCCGATTGAAGCGCGCGGCAGTTCGTCTCGATGAGACTCGGAAGGGGCATCTCCTTGAGGTTGCCGACGATCGGCATGGTCGAGTCTCCTGCCAACTGCGAAGCAACGCGCGCGCCGCCATCGCTCGCGAGCGGGCGAGGCACGTGGGTCTAGTTCGATGTTAAACCGTAAACAGAGGTGTGTCAAACCCCGCACGGATTATGCAAGCCGCGCGCAGGTCGGTGCATCGCGGTGCCCATCGCCAGGTTGCGCTGCGCACCGTGCACATCTCATGCCGTGCATGCGCCAGGGCGGCAGCCGCGCCGAGTGCCGCGGTGCCGTTGGACAGGTGCCGCACCTGAGGCCCGCGGGGCGAAGCGTTGCGCGGTCTAAGGATGGCGAGGGTCGTATCCGGGGAGCGTGCCGGCGAAGGTGCATCCTGGGCGGTCGAGCATGTTGCAGGCGATGCCCAGCGAGCAGCGGTGCGCCGCGAGGTGAGGCGGTTGATCGGGGAGGAACTCCGCGGGATAGACCCGCTGAACCTCGAGCGCGGCGGGCTGGCCCGCACGCTCGCACATCTCCACCCGGATGGTTTCCCACCTTGCTTCGGCCATTGGGGCACCTCTAAACGAGCTGCCGGATGTCCACAAGTCTAGACCCCGCCACCGCCTCCCCCCAGTGCCAACTGTCACGCGCAAATGTGACTAAGCGCATCACCTTGGGTGGGTCAACGCCCAAAGTCGCCCACGTCAGAGCTTGGTTCCCGTCAAAACGGCGACGCGGCTGCCATTCACCGCCTTCTCGCTAGCCATGGCTTCGAACCCGTGCTTAGAAAGCGCAAGACGCAACGGCTCAATCCAGGCTGGGGCTTGGCCGGTGATTTTGAACAGCCCGCGCGCAGCCCGTTGAGGGAGGCTGCCACCAACGAACACCGCACTCGGAACAATGATGAAGCGGCCCCCGGACCACAGCACGCGCGCCGCCTCATGCAGGACCTGCGGGGCGAAGATGTACTCGGTCGGGAAGGTGCTGATCACGGCCGCGAAGCACTCGCGCTTGAAGGGCAGATGGCACGCGTGTGCTCTGAGCAGCCGGACCGGGGGAGCGCTTGCGCCTCTGGCGGAACGCTGCACACGCGCTTTGGCGCTGCGCAGCATTTGCGGAGAGCGATCCAGGGCGATGACCTGCCTCCCTTGGCGGGCGATCTCGATCGCCAGGACGCCGCTGCCCGCACCAATCTCCAGCACGCGACCCTGCGGAGGAAGGTAGTCGATCGCCGCCTCGCGCCACTTCTTCCAAAGCCCGAGCGAAACCACCCAGGCGACCGCTTCGTACGACCACGCCAATTCGTGATACAGCAAGCGGAATGCCAGGCGCAGAAGCGCCACCATCAAACGACGCGGGGGCCGGGCACGCGAGTCGTCAGGCATGCGGAAGGTCCGCATAGCGGCACAAGCGGATGCCGTATCTCTCGATGGCTTCGCGCACAGTGGGATCGATCAGGCAAAGCAGTTCGCGCTCGCGAGCATCGGCGTACCCACTGGCCTCCCGCAAGGCCTCGTCCACGAGGCCCGGGTGGCACATGATCTCGCTGGTTCCTTCCGGCAGCGCACTCACGATGGCCAGCAACCTCTCGAGTGTGGCGGTTTTGTCGAAGAAGGAGACGTACAACCGGTCGGCATGCTTCACCGGAGTGGATGTCATCGCCGCCAACGCATGAGCCACCCCCTGCGGCGCAAAACTGGCGATCATCTCGCGGGCTAACGAGGTCTTCTCGTCGGTGACCGCCGGGCGGGTGGCACATCCGTAGCGTTGCGCAAGACCCAGCATCGAGTCCAGCAGGCGAGGAGAGAGATAGGAGGTGTGATGGTGGCTGTCGAGGTGGTCGAGCGGCAGGCCAAGGGCCAGGAAGGCCTCGATCTGTGCTTCCCACTCACGTTCAACTTCATCCATCCGCAAGTCTTCGAGGCGCGCGACGAATTCGGGCGGGCGGACAAAGCGACCCGCCGCATCAATCAGGCTGGTCACCGCATGCGCCGGCGAAAGCGGCACGCCGGCCGTCAGCATCAGATGCACTCCCAGGCCGAGGGTGGGGGTCTCCACGTGCGCGCGCCGCAATTCTGGAGCGGTGTGCGGCATGTTCATCATCGCGGTTGTGGTTGTGACCACCCCCTCGCGATGCGCCCGGCGTATGCCCTCGCACACGCCGGGAGTCACGCCGTAATCATCGGCATTGACAATCAGGCGCCGCATGCCGTCGCCTCCCCAAGCGAGCCGGCCAAGCCCTATTCGACCTCGGTCGGGTCCCCGAGCCGCTCCACATGGACCCCTTCCGCCGAAATCCAATCCATCCCCGCATACACGGCTTGCGGCGATCCGCGCAGCAAGATCACCAGCCGTCCTTCAGTCTGGCTCACTTGAGCCTCGATGATATTGGTGTACAACCCAAACTTCTGTATCAGATGGTAGATCAGGGGTTGGTTGACGAGTTGAGCAGGATAGGTCAAACGGACTTTGAGCTCGACCATGCCGCCTCCTTGGGGCGATCCGCGCATGCGCTGCAATCGGCTGTCGTGAGTCACTCGAGAGGTTGGCGCCTCTCCCTCCGCGCATCGACGTGCTCAGCGTCTGCGCGACACTGCGTGTAAGGTGCGGCCGGCTGCGGTCTTTCGAGAGCGCGCCCGGTCGGGCCATACGCGGGGATTCGCCATGTGCCTTCTAAGGCGAAGGGCTGGGGCGATTCACAACGCGAAAGGCCACTGCCCCGACGCCTAATGGGATCCAGTAGGTGATGCCGCGGTAGGCCAGAACGAGAATGGCAGCACTCTCCAACGAGAACCCGAACGAGCGCAACAGCAATGTCGCGGCACCCTCCACGAAACCGATGCCGGCCGGGGTCGGGGAGACGATGAGGAACAAGTAGGAGATGCTGAAGACGGAGATCAACGTGCCAGGTGAGACGGCCTCGCCGAACGCCAGGAATACCACCAGCCATATGCCGACCAGAAGCGCCATCGAGGCGGCGGCGTAGATGGCTGGCGGCAGGAGCCGGTTGGGCGCGAGGCGCAAGGCCTGGGCGCCTTCGGCCAGGTCGTGGACGAAATCGCGCGCACGCTGCTCGGAAAGGTAGGGCCGCCGGATGATCGGCATGAGCAGCCGGTTCACCCAGTGCGCCAATCGAACGAGAAGGCGCTCCAATGAGGCGGCCGAGCGCAAGCCGAGCCACATCAAGGCACCCACGCCCGTGGCGAGCAGGGCGAGAATGATCGTGGCTGTGACCTCGGCCGTGCTCAGCTTGCCGCGCCGGATCAGGACGATGATGCCGAGCGCGAGAAAGAAGAGCACGGCCATGTAATCGTAGAACAGGAAGAGGGTGCCGGCCACCATGACCTTGGCCGTGGAGTGGCCGCGACGGCGCGCATCGCTGATGAACATCGCCATCCCGGTGATGCCGCCGCTCGGGGCAATGGTCGAGACGAAAAGCGCGGAGGCCCACAACAAGAACAACCTGCCCAGCTTCTCATCCATGCCGAGCGCCTGGTATATCGTTTGGAAACCGCGGGCGACCGCGAGGAATTGGACCACCTGAATGACCAAGGCCAGGACGAGGAAGCCAAGGTCGGCCCGCGCCAGAATGCGCTGGATCTCCTGGAGTTCGGAGAAATTGGAGATGACGAAGTAGATGCCGAGAAAGAACGCGACCGCCACGAGGAAGTTGCGCATGGGTTTCGATTATACCCGTGGGGGTGGAGCGGGAGGCCTTGCGCGCCGCGCCCGAGGTGAGTTTACCGGGTTCGGCCGCCGCTGGGCGTAGCGGGCATTTATCGACGAAACCGGCCTCACGAGCCTGCGCTACGCTCGGGACCGAAGGCTTGATGCCAATCGAAGACCTGGAACCCCGCGGCCGCGGTCCGAGGGAGCGAAAGGGCAGGCCGCTAGCCTTTGCGGCGCTTCTCCCAATCAGCGGCTAGTTTACGCATCTTCGGCGCGTCGTCGAGAATGGCCAATTGCTCGAGCATGGCCGCCTCCGGAACTGCGCCTTCGATGTGGAGAACCTCATTGATGACCGTGTGCGGGACGCCGTACAACTGATATCGAGTGACCAGATGCGGGAACTCGGTCGCCTCCACGGTCTCGGCCCGGACGAGGTCGCTGGCCATGGCAAGTTGGTTGGCGAGCACCACGGCTCGCGGGCAGTGCGGTCAGGTAGGCGTGACGTAGACCTGGACGTGCGCCGGGGTCTTGAGCCGGCGGAGTGCTTCGAGCGCAGCCGCACCCAACCCATGATCCTGGCGGCCGACCATCAGGATCGTCTCGATGAGCGAGCCGAATTCATAGCCGGAAGGGATGCCATAGAAGCGGATGCGCGCGTCTTTGGCGGGCGAGCCCGCGGCCAGGATCGCGATGGCGGGGAGCTTGTCAATCCCGTACAAGCGAGCGAGGTCCGCGTCGGCGACGAGATCACGGATCTCAGTTTCTAGGCCATCACTCAAAGCACCCAATTCCTCCACCAGCGTCCGTGTTTCGCTGCACATGCTGCATTCGAGAGCTCCGCCTTCCGCCTGAGTGAACATCAGGAGCTTCACCGGGTGGCGGATCTCGGTGAAAAGCGTGCGCAGTCGGGATTGCGTTTTTGCGTCCAGCAGGGCCATGGGCTACCTCTCTTGGGTGAATGGTTGGACGGGGAGGGGGGAGAAAAGTTGCACCGCCAGCAGGCGCCTCGTGCGATCTACTTCTGAAGCGGATGGGCGGCGCGCCGCAGGCGGTCGTTGACCGCCAGCCCCAGCCCGTGGGCCGGCACGAGGTGGCAAAGGATGACCTCCACATGGGCGGCCTCGAGCGTGCGCATGCCAAGGAACAACCGCCTGGCGATACCCAGCAGATCGTCCCAGCCGCCGAGGTCGAAGACGTGGGCGAGCGAGGACTTCAGTTCCTGGTGCACCTCACTGGCGGCCAGCACGCCCGCCGAGCGACCGCCGGCAATCAGGCGCAGGGCATGTTCGTCAATGGAAGCGGCAATCGCTTCGGCGGAATCGCCCGCGCATAGAATGACCTCCGCGCGCGGGGCGTAGTGGCGAGGCAAGCGGCCGGGCGAGGCTGCCCGCCGCTCCCCGGGTTCTGCGTAGCGTACCGGCCCAATGGCCGCCTCGAGTTGCTCGCGCGTCACGCCACCCGGGCGCAGGATGACGGCCGGCGTCGGGCGTGGGTCAACGACAGTCGACTCGATCCCGAGCGGTGTCGGTCCGCCGTCCAGGATAAGCTCGACCGCTCCATCCAAATCCTCAACGACGTGAGCCGCGGAGGTTGGCGAGGTGTGGCCGAAGCGGTTGGCCGATGGCGCGGCAATCGGCACGCCGCACGCGGCGAGCAAGCCGAGGGCGACGGGGTGACTGGGGATGCGCACGGCAACGGTGTCGAGCCCGGATGTCACTTCGACCGGCAGGGCGGCGTGGCGCGGCAACAGCAACGTGAGCGGCCCGGGCCAAAACAGGGAAGCTAGTCGCGCGGCCACGGCCGAAAACTCCGTGGCGACCATTTCCACCTCCTCAATCTCAGCGAGGTGCACGATGAGCGGGTCGTCGAACGGTCGCTGCTTGGCCTCGAAGATGCGGCGCACCGCCTCCGCATCAAACGCATTCGCCCCCAGCCCGTAAACCGTCTCAGTGGGGAAGGCGACCAGCTCGCCGCGCAGAATACGTGCCGCAGCCTCCGCGAGGATTTCGGGCGAGGGATGGCTCGGGTCGACTTGCACTACGACAGTTGGCAATGGCATTGGCTTTGGCACTCGATTATACGCTCCACGATTCTCAAAGCGGATCACACTGCGGAGTGGCGCCCCGCATTCGGGGAGGGTCGGGCGCGGCTCACAACGGATCAACCGGCGCAATGCGTCGAGGGTCGAGACGGGAAGAGCGAAGTTGAGGTAGCCAGAACATCACCCTCGTCTTGTATTGCACATCTAGGACAGGGGCGATGGCATGTAACTTGCATTGCTCTTCTCGGCCGCTTCCGATGGACTTGGGGCAGGGCCGATTGCTGCCTGCCGCTGCCTTGCCTCCCGCATATGGCGGTTGGTGGGCGGCACAGGTCAACCCTGCGGATTGCACAAGTGTGCAAGAACGGTACAATCCTCTTGTGAGTGTTTTCCCGTTTCCAGTGGGGACGGGGCATCATGGCTCGCGTCCCTCCCGGTACACGGTGCCGCGAACACCGCCTGACCTCCTTGAGCGGCCCCGCCTGCTTGAATTCCTACAGCGCCACCTCAATCGAAAACTCATCCTGGTGTGTGCCTCGCCCGGTTACGGCAAGACCGCGCTGGCGGTGAACTTCGCCCACCAGGCAGACTTCCCGCTGGCTTGGCTTTCCCTCGATGAGACCGATCGCGACATTGTCACCATTGTCAGCGACTTGTTCCAGGCGCTGCATCGGGCGCTGCTCGATTGGCTGCCGCCGCCGCCCGAAACGCTTGGCTTGCCCAGCGCCGCCAGCCAACCGGTGAGCCTGGGGCTTGCGTTGACCCAGGCGTTGGATCAGGCGGCGACCGATTTCACCGTGCTGGTGATCGACGACTTCCATCTTGTGGACGATTCGCCGGCGGTTGTGGAGTTCTTCGATTCGTTCATCGAAAGCCTGCCGCCGCAGTTGCATGTCGTTTTGCTCAGCCGGCGCATCCCGCCGCTCAAGATCGCCTCGCTTGCGGCGCGCCAGGAAATCGCGGGCATCAGCGAAGAGCACCTGCGGTTTACCGCGGCCGAAGTCCAAGCGCTGCTGCAGAAGCGGAATAACCTGACGCTGCCCACCAACGATGCGGAGACATTGGTCTCGCACACCGAGGGTTGGATCACCGGCATTCTTTTGAGCAGCCAACTGATCTGGCGCGGCCTCTTGAGCAACGTGGGAATGGGCCGCGAGCAGTATGGCATGGTTTACGACTACCTGGCGGAAGAGGTGCTCGAGCAGCAACCGCAAGACCTGCGCCTCTTCCTGATGGAGGCGGCGGTTTTGCCGGAGATGGACCCGCCCTCCTGCGATGCGATTCTCGAGCGCAGCGACAGCGCCAAGATGCTCGACCAAGTCGAGGCGCGCCGCCTGTTCGTGACCGCGGTCGGGGAGCCTCAACCTTCCTACCGCTTCCATCACTTGTTTCGAGAGTTCCTCGGGGCCCGGCTGCGCCAGCGCAATCCGCTACGCCTGCAGCACCTGCAGCGGCGGGCGGCGGAGTGGTATGCGCAAAACGGACTGCCGGAGGCCGCCTTCAATCTGTTTATCGCGGCCGGAGATCAGACCAAAGCCGGCTACCTGGCTGACGCGCATGCCCAGGTCCTCTTCGAAGCCGGCCGCCGCGAGATTCTATTGAAGTGGGCATCGCAGCTCAAGGATATTGCGCTGGATGTTCCTCGCCTTCAGCTCATGGTCACCGACACCTACGTTGACCGTGGCGACATCGACTTGGGCGAGGAAGCGGCTGCGCTTGCCCAGACAGGGTTTGAGCGGAGGCTTGACAAGACCGGCCTCGTGAGAGTCGAATTGCGCAGGACCTGGCAGTGTGTTCAACGCATGAATTACGAAGAAGGCCTGCGCCGCGCCTTGGCCGTGCTGGAGCGAGCCAACGCGGAGGAGGTAGTTCTCTCCGATCGCGCACTCGCCGCGAGATATGCCGGGCGTTGCGAACTCGAGCTCAACCGTCCCCGCGAAGCGCTGGAACACCTTCGCCAGTCTGCCGAGTGGTTCGCAGAAGTCAACCACGAGTACAACCATGCCTTGGCCCTTACTGACCTGGCACTTGTACTGAGGGTCCTCGGTCAGACAGCGGAAGTAGCTCAAGCTCAACAAAGGGCCCTGGCGATCTGGCGCAAGATGGGTGTCCCTGGTCCGATTGCGCGCGTTCTCAACAACGTGGGATACGACATGCATATGCTCGGCCAATATCAATCGGCGCGAGCGACGTATCAGGAGGCGATCGACTGGGCACGCAAGGCCGGCGAACGGCAGACACAGGCCAACATCCTGGTCAGTCAGGCCGATCTGCTGCGGGACCTGGGTGAGAGCCAGTGGGCGGCCGACCTGTACAGTAACGCGCTCAAGATCGCCCAGGAGAGCGGCGACAACTCACTGCAGGGATACGTCTTTTGGGAAATGGCTGACCTGAACCGTTCGGCCCGTAATTTCCCAGCCGCCCTCGAGTGGTTGCGCCGCGCAGATCTTGCTATTGGACAACCCAGTTTCACGCCTCCTGCACGGCATGTAGGTTTGCACGGTGCGATTCTCACCGAAATGGGCGACATCCAGGCGGGTCGGCTAAAACTCGAAGAAGCCCAGAGTCGCCTGGAGGCCAGCGAGGGTTCGTACTCTGATGTCGCTTGGGTCCTTCTCTTGCTTGCCCGATGTCAATTCAGACTCGGTTGGGTTGAGAAGAGCGAAGCTTCATTGAATCGTGCCCTCAAGCTCGCACGGGATCTTGGCTACGACCAGATGTTGGTGCGAGAGGCCGAACCCTGTCGTGATCTTCTGGAAGGATTTGCCGATTCGGCAGAGCTCGGCCCGCAGGTACGGGCACTCCTCGCGCGGGCGCGCGCCATGGTGGCTCAAAAAGATGAGCTGGTGGCGCCAACTCGCCCCGAGGCGCCCTCACCGATCCAAATCCATGCTCTGGGCCCAGCCCGTGTGGTTGTTAAAGGGCGCGAGGTCCAGCGCTCAGAGTGGGTTTCGCAGCGTGCACGGGAACTCTTCTTCTTCCTCGTCGACCGTGCCCCGGTCAATCGCGACGAACTGCTCGCCACCTTCTGGCCGGACATTCCTCAGGGCCGCGCACTGACCAACCTCTATCAGACCCTATACCGCTTACGAAGGGCACTGGGCGAAGAGGTTGTTGTGCTCCGCGAGCAAACATGTCACTTCAGCGAAGCCCTGGAGATGAGCTACGACGTCGCCAACTTTGAAACCCTGGCGCGGGGAGCGATCGCCATGCCGTTCCAGGACCTACGCCGCGTGGGTGCGCTCGAGGCA